>CAZOLK010000413.1:0-4070 GCA_964580325.1 uncultured Verrucomicrobiota bacterium
CCTTGTCATACCCTATGCGAGCCTGACACGGCGACTGCGCGAGTTGGGCCTCGGGTGCACAACTATCAAGAAACGCTGCGATCGGCGTACCGAAGAGCCCGGCATGGAGATGCAGCACGACACCAGCGTTTACCGCCTCCTCATCGGTGGTGTCTGGCATTGCGAGCAGGGTGTGGTGGATCCATCGACTTGGTCATCCACTTGTTTGGCCTTCCGTTCAAGGGGGCGATTGCATGGCTCGAGGAACTTGAACCACATAGCCCATCGCTCTGTGCTTTGCAAGGTTGCCAGGTCCCATCGTCATTATGCCTGCCTCAACCTTCGGAACGACCTCTCAACAACAATGAGTGAGTCAAGTGGTCTGGTGTTGCCAAGAATTGCACCATCCAAGTTTCTGATGACCGATTTGCGTCAGAACGATGCCAAGTGCGTGGTCTACATTCTGGACCATGAGAAAAACATCAACTACCCCACGGTGTGGGTCTCGGGCTTTTCAATCAGGGCGGCATTGACAGGCACAGGCGACATCCAGCTCGCTCGAAAAAGGCCGGAAGTTCACGCTCAAATACCGTGTCATAGTCCGCTCCGGACCTTACACTCAAGCCCAAATAGAGGAGTGTTGCCGCCAATTCTCGGGCATCTGAGTCTGCATCTAATCACCCGTCAAAAGCTGCCGACCATAAACCATAAACCAAGAACCAAGAAAAAGACGAACAAATGAGCGAAGACAAGTTTCTTCTTGATTTTGCAACTGTCATTGAATGTTGGTTTTCATAAAGAAACCAATTTCCTGCCAGTAAATGTCAGCGGCAGCACTTGACATGCATAAAAGGCAGGATATATTCTGTGCAATCGGACGGTTTATTCCAACGAAAGTTTTGAATGATTCAAGCTTATTGATTTGACAAAGGAGCATGCGATGCATGAAAGCAAGGAAAAGTTATATGTCTGCTATGATTTGAAGGGTATTCAATCCTATATTTTCGCCATCCCTAAACTGAAGTATATTTGCGGCGGCAGCGCCATTATCGATCAATTCGACCGCAAAACAGCGAAGGAGATTGCCACAAAGCTTCACATCGAACGGATTTTTTCGGGCGGCGGGAAGGGTGCCTTTCACTGCAACGGGAACGCCGACGAATTGCAGAAACAGCTTGTCGAAGAGGCGCATGGACAGGGCTTGGACATCAGTATCGGGCGGCATAAGAATTACAGCGAAGCCGCCAATCTGGCTAATCGCAGCTTTCCCTGGCTGCCGGACGGCCAGAACCTGTCGGGTCACCCTTGCAAGGTAAGCGGCT
This sequence comes from uncultured Verrucomicrobiota bacterium, assembly GCA_964580325.1. Taxonomy (GTDB): domain Bacteria; phylum Verrucomicrobiota; class Kiritimatiellia; order CAYTQP01; family CAZOLK01; genus CAZOLK01. The sequence goes on from CAZOLK010000413.1 coordinate 1,302, forward strand.
TGTATCCAACCGAAAACCGTGATGGCATTCACGAGATGGTCGGCAAGCGCGTTTGGCAGCGAGGGCAGCGGTTTGATCGCTATTTCGAGCAAAAATTCAATATGGTCTTGCCTGTCGTCCTAGCCGACAAAGACAGTTGGCATTTCATCCACAACGTCAATGTCGGCATGGATAAAGATGCGAACGAGTGGGATCACATGGCCGCAGCTTGCGGCAGCGCGGCCCTGGGCGACCGGAACCGTTGGGCCGTCATCGCCATGGACGGCAACGATGTCGGTGTACAGCACCGCGCAGCGGATCGTAAATGGTCCGGCGCTCCAGAGAAGCACTGTCAATGGATCGCCCGGATGAGCCATGATTTGGACTGTTGCAGCCACACAGCCTGTCGCGGCGCCATGGAACGTGTCATCAAGCTATGGGCTGAAAATGGTCATGAGGAAATGGCGAAGGCCACGGATGATGACGGCAATCTGCATCTGCCGTTGCGCCCCTTGGTTGTGGGAGGCGACGACCTGAAAGTGCTGTGTCACGTGCGCTATGCCATGGATTTCGTGCAGGAAGCGTGTCGCATCTTTAGCGACAAGAGCAAGGAGCTCGAGCAAGAAGCGGAGAAAGACGGCATTGAATTATGGCCCGGAACCGCCGGTTGGCTGACCATCAGCGCCGGCGTGCTTTTCGCGCCCGTGACCCTGCCGCTGTCCATGGCCATACCCTACGCCGAAAAGTTGCTGGCCAGCGCGAAAATCCGCGGCCGCGAGAAGAAGAGCGCGGATTCGCACGAACCTTCGCCGGCTTGCATCGATTGGGATTCCGTGACCGAAGGTTTGATCGATACTCCGCAGGCGCGACGTCAGCGCGAAATGCTGTTCAAGGACAAGGACATCGACAGCATGGTCGAATTGACGCGACGCCCCTATACGCTGGATGATTTTCAACAGTTGCGCGAACTGGCGCAGCAATACCGCGACGTGCCTCCCACCATCCGGCATCAGATTCTGCCCGGTATGCGCACCGGTTTCTGGGATCGTCAAGTCTTTGTCGCACGGTTGGCCAAGCATCAGAAGACGTTGGCGGCGGACCTTAAAGAGGATGAGAACGGTAAAGAGGATGAGATCGGCAGCGCCGGGAAGTCTGCCAAGGGTCTGCGCTGGGAATATAGTGAAAAAAGCGGAAATGAATCCAGAAAGAAGACTTTGGGTGTAGTGGACGCTTTGTTGCTGCTGGAAGAGGAGAAGCGGATGGAACAAACCACCGCGCGAAAGGAGACGGCATGAAGATCTTGAAATATACTTTGCGCATTCTGAGCGATGCGGAGATCGGCAGCGGGCTGGGCGGTGAACATGTCAATAACATCGTGGCCCGCGACCACCACGACCGGCCTGTCCTGCGCGGTTCGCACCTGAAAGGTCTATTGCGCGACCAACTCATGGGAATCGCCGATCAACGCGCCTGGAGCACTCATCTGGAAATTCTGTGTTTTGGTCGGGAGGGCAACAATCAACCTGGCATGGCCCGTTTCGATCATGCACGTTTGCGCGATAACGTGAAGAACCAGCTCCAGGTTCGGACCATCACGCGGACGAGCATGAATCAGCTTGGTACGGCGCATGGCTCCAGCCTGCGCACCACCGAGGCTGTTCCGGCTGACGCCGTATTCGAGGGCGCGATCCGCATCGTGGACGATGCCGCCCCAGCCGTCGAAACCGCACTGCGCCTGGCGCTGATCACGCTTGAAGCGGTGGGTGGCAACCGCACGCGCGGCAGCGGTGCCTGTTGCGTGGACCTGACCGATGAACAGCGGACACCGGGCGAGTTGCTCGAGCTGCTGCAAGCCCAGGTTGATGAAGGCTTGCACGTGGCCGAGGCACCGGTCGCCGCCCCGGCTCCGGCCGTGCTGGAGAAAAGCCAGGCGCCGGTAATGCTACGCCTTGTTTTTCAAGCCCAGGAACCGCTCTGCTGTCCTGTGGCGCCGGTGGTCAACCTGAACAACGTCATCGAAAGCGGTATCGCGATCCCGGCCTCGGCCGTGCTGGGCACAATCATCTCGCGCATTGCACTCGCCGACCCTGCGCTCGCCCGCGCAACCCTGGAGCATGTCCACACCCGCGCCTGGCCCATGCTGCCCTGCGGCGTGGAAAACGCCGCCGACCCTTTGCCCATTCCCGTCCACGTTTCACTGAGTCACCGCATGAGCAAACTGGCGGATCAGGACAGTACGTATACGTTCAAAGATGCGGCGATCCAGCCCTATGACTGGCGCACCGTGAACCAAGGCTCGCCGCTCAAAGGCGTGGATGGCGTTTTGTTGCGACGTCCTGGAGAAACACCGCCCGAACTGTGGCGCAGCGGCGATATGCCGCGCATCTTCTCCGCCCATGCCGTGCACCAGGACGAACGCAAGCTATTCACCGTCGTTTCCATGGTGCCGCTCACATTCAGCGGATGGCTCAGTCTGCCGCCTATTGCCGCCGATGTGCTGTTGAAAGCGCTGGATGAAGAGCCTGACGCTGTTTTCGGTAAAGCGCGTTCCGTACGCGGCCGGGGACGATTGCGCGCCGACAGGGTGGATATGCACGGTCTGTTCACATTTTGGAACACTTCGGTTTTCGTGCTCCAATCGCCGGCCGCGATCCCAGACGAATGGGATATGACCTATCAGCGATCCGAAAACGCGCTGGCCCGCCTGGTGCAAGAAAGCGGTTGGGGTGAGATTCGCGAGCTGGATCGGCAGGCGGGCCAAATCGCATGCAGCACCTTGGCCCGTTGCGC
>CAZOLK010000414.1:0-1924 GCA_964580325.1 uncultured Verrucomicrobiota bacterium
ACCTTGCGGTGGCGTTGCACGGCGCGCCAGCGACGCAGTCAACAGTTCCAGGGTTTCGCTTTCGTTTTCCGGGGCAAACTTTTGGTTTCGGTCGCCATGTCCCAACAGCAACCAGCCTTCTATTTCGGATTTCGGAATGTTTTTTATATCGGATTGCAGCGCTTTTTCTTCCCATGTCGTGCAGTAGAAGGTCTGCTCTACTGCATCGTCGTCGGCGGCGGACACGGTTTCGGTCCAGATGCGGCGGCGTTGGAACGGGTAGGTGGGCAAGACGATCTTGGTCGGTTTGGGGTCGCCGAACAATACGGGCCAGGCCACATCGGCGCCTGCTTCGTAAAGCCGGGCCAGGCTTTCCAGCAGTTGTTGCATATCGTCTTGTCCGCGGCGTAGGGACGCGGTCCAACAGGCATCCGGCAAAACGCCGGTCTGACGGCCCATGCCGAGCAACACGGGATGCGGTCCGATTTCGAGCAGGGCGGTTGGTTGTTCCTGGGTCAGGAAGGCCAGTCCAGCGGCAAAGCGGACAGGCTGCCGGATATGGTTCACCCAATACTCGGGTGCGGCTGCCTGCTCGCCGATGTCACGGCCGGTCACATTGGAGATCAGCGGAATCGTCGGCATGCGCCAGGTCGCTTCGCGGGCGGCCGCGGCAAAAGCATCCAGCATGGGTTCCATGAGCGGCGAGTGAAAAGCATGGGATACGCGCAGCCGTTGAGTCGCGATGCCTTCCTGCTCCAAAAGAGACAGGATTTTTATCAGCGCCGTCTCTTCGCCTGACAACACAGTGTTGTCCGGTCCGTTCAAGGCGGCCGTCACCACGTCGCCGCCGGCTCGATCCAGCAAAGGACGCACGCGCGCCTCGCCGGCGCGCACCGCGGCCATAGCGCCGCCGCCAGGCAGGCGTTGCATCAGGCGCCCGCGTTCGGCGATCAGGCGCAGGCCATGCTCCAGGCTGAATACGCCGGCCGTGCAAGCGGCCGCGAATTCGCCGACGCTATGCCCCATGACCCAGGCCGGCTCGATGCCCCATGAACGCCACAACGCGACCAGCGCCATTTCCAGGGCAAACAGCGCCGGTTGCGCATTACAGGTTTGCGCCAGCACGGCATGGTCGGCGTCGTCCCCGTAGAGTACATCGAGCAGCGGACGGTCCAGTTCGTCGGCGAGGACCTGTGCGCAAAGGTCCATGGTTTTGCGGAAGCAAGGCTGAGTTTCGTAGAGTTGGTGGCCCATGCCCGCGTATTGCGATCCCTGGCCAGTGAACAGAAACGCGACGCGAAACGGTCTGACGCAGGCCTGGTCGCGGGCGCGATCACGGGACGCCAGTTGCAGTTGTGCATCCGCGCGCGATGTAACCAACCAGGCCTGGCGCTGCTCGAAGTGATCGCGACCGGCGCCAGCGGTATAACAGACGGAACCAAGGTCCGGCCCATCGTCGGCATCGAGCGTGTGCGCATAGGCCCGGGCCAGGTCGTCCAGAGCTTGAGGTTCACGGGCGGACAGGGCCAGGATCAACGGGGTAGGACAGAGCGCCTTCACAGGAACGGGCGTGGGGGCGCGTTCCAATAGGAGATGCGCATTGGTGCCGCTGATGCCGAACGAACTGATGGCCGCGCACGGCGCGTCAACGGGCCAGGGCGTGGGTTCGGTGACCACGCGCACGGGCAGGGCATCCCAGGGAATGCGCGGGTTCGGTTGGTTGAAGTGCAGATGGGGCGGGATCGTCTCATGCCGCAGAGCCAGGACCGTCTTGATAAAACCGGCGATGCCGGCCGCAGTCTCGAGATGGCCCAGGTTGGTTTTGACCGAGCCGATGAGCAGGGGCTGATCCACGTCGCGTTCACGGCCATAGGTTGCGCCGACAGCGCGCAGTTCGATGGGATCGCCCAGCGCCGTGCCTGTGCCGTGACATTCGAGATAAGCC
>CAZOLK010000414.1:1934-4062 GCA_964580325.1 uncultured Verrucomicrobiota bacterium
GCCACCTGGTCAGGTCGCAGCCTGGCCCGGGCCAGCGCATCGCGGATGAGCTTTTCCTGGGCCTGGCGGTTGGGCACGGTCAAGCCGCTGCTCGGGCCGTCGTGGTTGACGGCTGAACCGCGAATCAAAGCCAGGATGCGATCGCCATCGGCCTGGGCGTCGCGCAACCTTTTGAGTACGACTACGCCGCAACCTTCGCCGCGGCCATACCCGTCGGCGGCGGCGTCAAACGTTTTGCAACGGCCATCCGCGGCCAGGGCGTGCATGCGACAGAGCCCGATCGTCACCTCAGGTGCGAGCATGAGCTGCACGCCGCCGGCCAGGGCGATCGCGCACTCGCCGCCGCGCAGCGCGGTGCAGGCCAGGTGCAGCGCCACCAGCGAAGCTGAGCATGCCGTGTCCACGGCCAGGTTCGGACCTTGCAAGCCCAATACATAGGAGAGCCGGCCAGATGCGAAACAGAAGGCATTGCCCGAAAGATCGTAGGCGTTGATCGCGGTCGGGTCGCCGGTATAAACGCGTAACCGGGCATAATCCATCTGGCCGATGCCCACATAGACGCCGGTACGCGCCTGATCCAGTGCGGCAGGTGCAAGGCCGGCCCGTTCGAGCGATTCCCAGGCGACTTCGAGCAGCAGACGCTGTTGTGGGTCCAGGCTGATCGCCTCCTTGGGCGTGATGCCGAAGAACTCCGGGTCGAACCCATCGATCCGGTCCAGCATGGCGGCCTGGCGCATGTACATCTTACCCGGCGCATCCGGGTCAGGATCGTAATAGCGGGCCAAGTCCCAGCGCTGTGTCGGTATATCGCCTACGGCATCGACGCCTTCGCGCAACAGGCGCCAGAAAGCCTCGGGCGTATCGGCGCCACCCGGGAAGCGACAGGCCATCCCCACCACCGCGATGGGTTCGTGATGCGCTTCGTCCTGGCTTTCCAGCCGTTGCCGCGCCTGTTGAAGGGCGGTTAGCATCCGCCGTTTCATGGTTGTCTGGTCCGTGTGTTGGCTCATGTGTTCAGCAACGACTCCAATCTGGTCAATTCCTGTTCAAGGCAGGCATCGAGTTCCTGTTCATCGGGTTCATCAGCGGTCGGCACCGGAGGGTCGGATGCCTGGACCGGCTCCAGCCTTGCGGCAAGCGCATCCACCAACTGGTCCAGGCGCGGCGCTTCAAAAGCCAGGGTGGAGGGTAGCGAAAGGGACAGGTCACTGGACAGGCGAGTCACGATTTCAACAGCCATCAACGAGTCCATGCCGAGCTGGCTGAATCCCTGACGACCGGCCTGGACCACTTCGGCTTCGAGCCCCATGACCTGGGTCAATACCCGGGTGACATGGACGGTCAGCAACGCGCGCCGTCGCGCGTCAGGCGCCGCGGCAAGTTGCGCGACAAGCGACGCTTTCTCGGGCACTGCCGCGTTGGACGAGATCGCGGGCGCGGTTGTTGTTACGCCAGAGGTCAGGTTTTTCAACAGCGGGTGGTCGCCATAGCGGGACCAGTCCACGGGCAGCACGGCTATCCGTGCCGGCCCACTCGCTTTTCGCGTTGCGGCCTGGAGCAGCCGGCCCATGAGTGCTACGCCCTGGGCCGGCTCGATCAAGTGCACGCCCTGCTGTTGCAACCGGCGACGAACGGTCGGATCGAGCCCGCCGGCCATGCCCGGGCCGCTCCAGGGGCCCCAGTTGATGGACAGCGCAGGCAGGCCCCGGGCGCATCGGTGTTCGGCCAGCCCATCGACAAACGCATTGGCCGCGGCATAAGCGCCCTGGCCAGGCGCGCCCATGATTGCCGCGGCGGACGAGAAAAAGACCATGAAATCAAGGGACAGGTCTTTTGTCAGCCGATGCAGCAGCCAGGCGCCGCGCACCTTGGGCGCCCAGACGCGTTCCAGCGAAGCGCGCTCCATGTTGCTCAACACGCGATCTTCCAGCACGCCGGCGGCATGGATCACCCCGCGCAACGCCACGCCGCTGGCGGCGAGACGCTGCAACAAGCCGGCCATGCCTGTTTCGTCAGCCACATCGGCCTGAACCGCGTGCACGCGAATACTAGCGGCCGCGAACCTATCGAGCATGGGCCGCGCCGATTCCGTTGGGCCGCGCCGTCCAATCAGCACCAGTTCCCGGGC
>CAZOLK010000415.1:0-4052 GCA_964580325.1 uncultured Verrucomicrobiota bacterium
GCCGATACCGCCGCGCCCTACAGCTTCAACCTGACCGGCCTGGCCGCGGGTTCGTACACGCTGCAGGCGCGCGCCTATGACGACGACGGCGCGATAAACGTCATCGGTTGTGATGCGCTGGGTCAAACCGAGCCATTGCGCTTGACGCCGCATGGCGACATGCCGATCAATTGATTAGATCTTGCACCACTGAATGAACCCTTGAACGCCTGCATCCGCAAAGATGCAGGCGTTTTTGTGTGTTTGTTTGTAGTACCGGCAGCCAGTATCTGCATGGAGGGCGCATCGCCGATTTACGACATCGTTTGTGGCGGGAAGCAGGCTGAAGCCTGTACTACAAGCTTGCAGCGTCCATGAGTTTACACGTTTGTAGTACAGCCTTCAGGCTGCGTAGTGAATCGGAGATGCGCCCGACCAAGGTCATTTTGGGATTGCCTGCTCCAATTCTTATGTATATCATTTAATCTTGCTTGGATTGAGTGTTAACTTTTATGCAGATGGGGCGCTGATGAATATTTATGTGGAGTTGACACAGCGGTTTAATGAAGGGCGGTTGCGAGCTGTTTTGGCCGGCGGTCAAGCAGTAGTGCTACATCGGCTGGCGATCATGAGCAAGGATGGTGATTGGATTCTGCTGGAGGATGAGGAGGCGCTGGAGCATGTACTGGGCGTTCTGGAGGAGTATGGATCATGCTACCGGTTCGGTGCGCCGCTGGATCTGCGGTGGATGAGCGGCGGCTGGAGTTCGCATTTAGAGTTTCGTCGTGATGGCTTGCGGGTTCGCACGGATTTCGTGACGCGACCGCCCCGTTTGAGTGAACAGGATTTGACCAGACTATGGCGGGCACAGATAGGCCTGGACATTCCCCGCGCCGACCCGCAGAATTTAGCGGAAATGAAGAAGACCAACCGGGAAAAGGATTATGCAGTGATCGGGGAATTGGCCCGCATCATGACCAACGTTGAAGACCAGATCCTTTATTCGCGTAGCGCAAGGGATTTGTTGAGCTTGCATGCGCGCTGCCCGAAAGTGTTCGAGCGCTTGATGGATCGTCGTACCGCTTTACGGGCTTTTCAAGCAGGACAGGAGGAACTGGAACAGGCGCTGGATAAGGAACGGCGGCAGCTGATGCACGCAAACGAGCGTCGACTGATGCGTTATATGTCGGCAGCGCAACGCTGGACCGGTATATGGCCTGAGATATCAAAAGAAATGCAAGAGATGAACCTTCCGGATGCGCATGAATACGTTTGCACCCGCGCAGCAGGGGTGTTGCCCTTTAACGTGGAGGACATGGAATCGTGAATGCGCGCCTGGAAATTCGCGATGAATTTTTGAGCGATGAAGATTTGGACCTGAAAAATCTGTCGGATGAAGAGCTGGACCAAGTTTGGACAGAGTGGCTGCATCAGGCTCAAGCAACCAACGATCTCGATGAGCACACCTATTCCCATGGTGTTTTCGCAGGCATTGATAGGATATGGTGTCCAGAATAAAAAAAAGGGGCCAACCCTTGACTTCCAGAGCACGGCCCAGGGCGAGATCCACGGCATCGGCTTTGACGTGGACGATACGCTCAGCGCCGGGTCCTGCTTCAAGCTGTACGGCACGCAAGCCTGGGGTATTCGCGACTATGACAATTATGCGGGTTGGCGTCCATTGCATAGGTGATGGTGACATTGCGGAAGAACCAGACCGACCGCTCATAATCGAAAAGCATCTCGCCATTCACTTTCATTTCGGGGTTGCTTTTAGCCACGGGTCCTGCGGCGAGCACCATGTCCTTGAATATCATCTGATCGTAATCGGCCACGACGATCACGGTGCTCTGGCCTTTTACCATGCGCGTGATGGTCTGTGCATCTTTTTTGGCACGAGCGAGGAGGCTGGAATTCTTCGGTGGCTTGCCGAGTGCCTGGCCGCTGCAGGAACTCCTGCGAGCACCAGGTTGCTGATCTCCACGCAACAGGCGTTATAGATGTGAATGCCACGCCCTGCGCCCGAGTCCATGGTTGCCATAGCCTCGCCGCCGTAAGTGGTGACGATCAGCGGCTCGCTCGGCGTGCCGCTGTCCGCAGTCGCGATCTCCAATGTCCCGGTAAATGTACCGCCAGCCATCAGCAGCACGCACGAACCTGGTTCCAAATCAAGGCTGTTGACCTTGGCCAGCGCACGCCAGGGCTGGGCCAGGGATCCCGGATCATCGTCACTTCCATCAGGGCTTGCATACCAGTCTGCGGCAAATAAGCTGAGCGACAGAGCGCATATAGCCATCAATAACTTTGTTCTATGTGTTGTCATGAATATATAGCATAAAATGGGTAGCCAATCAAAAAAATGATCTGTCAGATTTGCAATCGACATGGAGAACCGGTCTGGGTAAGCTGTTTTGATGAATGTGATAAAATGGTACATGCTGTTGGTGCTCATGCTGACCCTCGACCTGCGCGCGCAGACGAATCAGCGCCCTGCTGTTCCGGAATTTGCGGAAATCAGCACTGCGTCCAACCAGTGGATGCTCAGGATGGGTAACCTGAGCGTCCCCTTGCGCGCCACCGTCGAGTCTCGGAATTCGCTTTTGGCCGGCAACTGGCAGGCGATCGATTCGTTTGTGATCAGCAACGGGATCGGCGCCAGGGTGTTCGGTATGACCAACGGCCCCTATTTCAGACTCAAGGTCGCCGGCCACGAGACCTGGCCGACCGTTGCCGGGATCGCCTATCATGTCGCACCCCACGGACGCGACAATGGCTCGATATCCGCGGTCGATCCCTTCCTGACCATCTCCCGCGCAGCGGATGCAGCCATGCCGGGCGATGGCGTTTTCGTCCATGCCGGCGCCTACCGGGAACGCGTGGCGCCGCCCCGGGACGGGACGGAAGCGACGCCTATTCTCTACCAGGGCGAACCAGGCGCCCGTGTTTTCGTTAAAGGGTGCGACCCGTGGGCGCCGTCATGGCAGGCGGACGGCGTCCATACCAGTGTGTATCATGCCGTTCCCGACGAGACCCTGTTCACGGACGACCATTATTATACGGACGCCAATCCACTTCGCGTCGAGATGGCTTCCACGCCATACGGCCGCGACGGCAAACCGGAGTTTGAGCTGGGAGTGTTCAGGGGTGCCCGTCCACAAACACCTGGCCCAAGGTATAGACCAGGTTGGTTGCTGTCCGCTCCTAAATCCGAGATGAGAACCTGTGCGCGGAGTTGGTTCTTCGACGCGCCCCTCGGGCGTATTTACGTCCATTTTCAAGACCATGACGCACCGACCAACCACCTGGTGGAGATCACCACCAGGCTCCGGGTTTTCGCGCCGCATCAGCGCGGTCTGGGATACATCCATGTGGCGGGATTCATCTTCAAAGCGTGCGGCAATCAGTTTCCGCGCAATTTCTGGGGCGACGACGTGCGCAATTCAGGATCGCCGGAGGAACTGATCGAGCGCAACACGGCCCAGGCCGGCATGCTGGGAACCCGTTCCGGACACCACTGGGTCATTCGCGACAATATTTTTCGTTATGCGCAAACCATTGCTGCGGATATCGGGGGCGAGCGCAACGTCTTCCGGCATGACGGCCGCCATCGATCTCGCGTCCGCTCGACTGAGCTTGACGCTGCCTGTCTCCATAACCAACGTGATGACCACCGCGCTGCCGGCCGCCATTCAGACGGATTATACAGGTGTTGCGTTGCAAGGTCCGACAAGCGATGTGCCCGGCCCCTTCCAGCAGGTCCGTGCGGGCACAAACCATTTTCCAGTCTGGCACGGTCGCACCGTTCCCGCGCAAGATGAGCTTCCGTGATGTATAAACACAAAAGTTCCCGTCAAAGAGGTTTTCGTTTATTGGCTGGACCAAACCAAAGGAAAGGAGGTCATGCGTGACCCTTCCCGAATATACTTCTGACCCCGGAAATCCAACACCCTCACCCGTGATGGTAAACCTGCAGGATCTCCGCCCCTGTCATATGAACCAACTTCCTATAGCAGCGGCATTCATTCGACGATTGGACATTCGTGGATTGGTTGACGAATGGCTACAATCCAACA
>CAZOLK010000416.1:0-4019 GCA_964580325.1 uncultured Verrucomicrobiota bacterium
CCAGTCCCTTATTTCTTCTTGGCGCCCAGCTCGAACTGCTCTTGCAGTTTCTCGTAGTCCGGGATCTGCTCGCTGTAGCGCTTGACCATGGTTTTCAGGGTCTTGATCTGTTTGGGGCTCAGCTTTTTCTTTTCCCTGAACTGGCCGGTCAGCGATTGATAAAATTCCTTGTCGTCCCAGGTGCGTTTGCCACGGGTCACCGGGTCGCGCCAGGTCTCGACGTTTTTCAAGGCTTCGAGCAACGGGCCGCTGACCTCGTCCTTTTCGTCTTCTTCATTGTTCAAACCCAGCTCATCGGCCATGGCATCCAGGTTCTCGATCTGATCCGAGTATTTCAACACCAACCGGTTGAGGTAGCGCACCTGGTTTTCCGATAAGCACGATCCGCTCTGCACCTGGTCGCGCAGCGAACCGCTAAACGCTTTATCGTCGTATGTTATGCGTCCGACTTTACGCGGCTCCTTGAACGTGACGTTCTCCAGCAAGGCCAGCTTTTTCAGTGTTTCCTCGCGCGGCGGTTCGTGGTTGCCGTTTTCCTCCGGCGGCTGGATGCCCAATTCTTCGGCAGCCGCGGCCAGGGCCGGAACCTGTTCCAGGTAGCGGCCGGCAATCATTTTCAGCGTGTCGGCCTGGCGCTGGCTGACCGCTTTCTCGTTCTTTTCGATCTGTTTGCGCAATGAATCGACGAATTTCTTGTCATTATATTTGCGTTTGCCATGTTTTACCTCCGGCGCCCATTCCTTGACGCCCACGAGCAGATCCAGAACGCGGTTCACTTCATCCATTTCGGCTTTGGGACCTTTGGCTTCTTCCACCCAGTCCTTGAACGAATCGTAGAATTTGCCGATCATGCTCGCCCATTCCTCTTCGCCCTTTTCCACTGCATCCAGGGAATCTTCCATTTTGGCTGTAAAATCCACCTCAAAGAGCTGTCGCAATTTATCGATCAGGAAACCATTGACATTGCGGCCCAGTTCCGTGGGTTTGACGGTGCGTTTCTCTTTGATGATATAGTCCCGACTGTAGAGAGTCTGGATGGTCTGGGCATAGGTGCTGGGACGACCGACCCCGTTTTCCTCCAGCATACGCACCAGGCTGGCTTCGGAAAAACGTTTGGGCGGTTGGGTGAATTTCTGATCCGAGGACCATTCAAGCAAATGCAGCGCTTCGTCTTTTGTCAAAGGCGGGAGCGCATCCACGTCGTCACTCTCGCCCTTTTCGTCAGCGGATTTGTCTTTTTCCACGCCCGTCACCTTCATGTAGCCGGGAAAAACCACTTCCGAGGCACTGGCCCGGAATTGATAGGCCGGCGCATCGTCTTTTTCCGGATTGGGTCCGGCCTCGATTTCGACCATGCACTGCTTGATCTTGGCCGGCGTCATCTGGCAGGCGACGAAGCGTTCCCAGATGATACGGTAAAGCTTGAATTCGTCGGCTTTGAGCACGCTTTTGAGATCGTCGGGGGTGCATCTGACATCGGTGGGGCGAATGGCTTCGTGCGCTTCCTGGGCACTGCCGCGGCTCTTGTAAAAATTGGGCTTTTCAGGCAGGTACTCTTCGCCGAACCGGCTTGCGATCAGGTCGCGGCAGGAGCTGAGCGCTTGCTGGGAAATGTTGAAAGAGTCGGTACGCATATAGGTGATCAAACCCGACGTTTCCCCCTGACCGCTCAGGTCAACGCCTTCGTACAGTGTCTGGGCGATGCGCATGGTGCGCGATGGCGTGAAACCAAGCAGGCTCGAGGCCGACTGTTGCAGGGAACTGGTGATGAAGGGCGGCCGCGGCCGTTTGGTCATCTGCTTTTCGGTGATATTGGCCACGATCAGGTCGCGCCGGTTCAGGTCCTGCTGGACCGCCTCGGCCTGTTCCTGGTTCTTGATATCCGCCTTTTCGCCGTCAATGCGCGTCAGCTTGATGCTGAACGGGGTCAATGGATCAACCAGTTTCCGCACCGACGCGCCAATGAGCCAATATTCCTCAGGCACGAATTTCTCGATCTCTTCCTCGCGCTCGCAGACCAGGCGCAGGGCCACGGACTGGACCCGGCCGGCGCTGGAACCTCCCCGAATGGTGCGCCAAAGTAACGGACTAACCTGATAGCCGACCAGACGGTCCAGCACACGGCGCGCCTGCTGGGCGTCCACTTTGTGCTGATTGATGGTCGACGGCGAGGAAAAGGCGGCCTGGATGGCCGGCGCCGTGATCTCGTTGTAGGTTACGCGATAAAAACATTCCTCCGGCACAATGCCCTGGAGCAGCGCTTTCAAGTGCCAGGCAATAGCCTCGCCTTCGCGGTCCGGATCAGGCGCCAGGTAGATATCGTCCACGCCTTTGGCCGCTTTTTTCAGGGTATCCACCACTTTTTTGCGCCCTTTGATCAGGGTGTATTCGGGCGCGAACGACTTTTTGATATCCACGCCGAATTTATGTTCGGGCAGGTCGCGGATATGGCCCATGGATGCTTCGACAATGTAGTCTTTGCCCAGGAACTTGTTGATGGTTTTCGCTTTTGCGGGTGATTCTACAATGACCAGATGTTTTGCCATAGCTCCTCTTCTTCATGTTTGGCCGGCCAGGGCTACGCGACGCCCCGGCAGCATACGGATCAAGCGTTTCATTTCCAGCCCCAGCAACAGGCCGTTGATCTGGGCGCAGTTCAGACCGGTCCGACGGCAGAGCGCATCGATATTCAGTTCGCCCTCGCACAGAACATGCACGATTTTTTCTTCCGTTTCGTTCAGTTTCAGCCCTGGCCTGTTGGCCGGTTCCTGCCGCATGGAGGTCAGGTATTCGAATTCTTCCAAGATATCGTTGACGTTATCCACCAGTTTGGCGCCTTGTTTGATCAACTGGTTGCTGCCGCGGCACGCGGGTGAATCGATGCGGCCCGGCACGGCAAAGACCAGCTTGCCCTGTTCGGTGGCGTTGTCCACGGTGTGCAGCGCGCCGCTGTTGACGCCGGCTTCGACCACCAGCACACCCATGGACATGCCGCTGACAATGCGGTTGCGGTAGGGGAACGTGGTCCGGTCCGGTTCCTTGCCGAACGGGAATTCCGAGAGTACGGCGCCGTTGGCCGCGATGTTTTCGGCCATTTGCCCGGCTTCGGGGGGGTATAGCTTGTCCAGCGCACCGCCCAGCACCGCAATGGTGCGGCCTTTGGCCTTGAGCGCGCCGCAATGCGCGGCCGTGTCAATGCCACGCGCCAGGCCGCTGTTGACCGTGAATCCGGTCTGGGCCAACTGGTAGCCGAACCGGTCGGCCGTGCTCTTGCCATAGGTGGTGCAGCGGCGTGAGCCCACGATGGCAATGGCATGACGGTCGCGTTTGTGCAATTCGCCGAGTACATACAGGGCCAGCGGCGGGTTATGGATCTTTTTCAGCATTTCCGGGTAATCTTCGTCCAAAGGGGTCAGAATGCGCGCGCCTTCGCGCCGCGCCCGATCCAGTTCGCCGACCGGATCCACGCGGTCGCGCTGGGCCAGAATCTTTTCGCATATTTCATGCCCTACGCCGTTCACACCCATCAAATCATGGGGGCCGGCGGAGAAAACCGCCTCGGGCGATCCCAAAACCTCCACCATCGCACGCACCCGCACCGGACCCAGCCCTTCGATCATGTTCAAGCCGATATATGCTTCATGCGCATTCATACGTCGTTCAGCTCGCGGCTCCTTCCTGATCGGCCATGGTGGCCCAGACCGCGGCCAGGTCGTCTTCGTGCACTGCGCAGCCAGGTTTCACGCGACCAATGGCTTCGGCCAGCACAAAGCGCAGGGTGCCGCCCACGTTTTTCTTGTCCACGCTCATGGCCGGCCGGATTTGCTCCCAGGCCAGGTCGCTGGCGACAGGCAGCCCGGCTTTACGGCACAAGTCAACGATGCGTTGCGCATCGTGCGCCGACAACCCGGCCACGCGGGCCGAGAGCTGGTCATTATCACCAAAGGTCAGTTCTTCCACGGCCACACTGTCGTTCTCATTGATGATCGGGATGACCTTGTCCAGCTGTAGCAGGGCGT
>CAZOLK010000417.1:0-3943 GCA_964580325.1 uncultured Verrucomicrobiota bacterium
CCACGCCTGTGTTGCGGCCCAATGCGTCGGTCTTTCTGACCAGGGTCTTGTCGTACAGGCCGGTGATGATCTCTTTTTCCAGATCCAGGGTTGTGGGATCATGTTCATAACAAACGATATTTTCAATTGGGTTAGGGTGGTCAGACGGATCGCTTCCAAGCGGGATGGCATTTTCAAGCCCTTGATGAGGTCGTTGTTTGTTATGATGATATTCGATGGTTTTCAAAACACACCGCAAATGATCTTCACCAAAATAATCATATTGTCCAATGTCTCCCGACATTCGTACACAAATCGTTCAGCATAAGCATTGCATCTGGGCGATTGCGGCGGCGTTTTGACAATCTTGCGTTGACTCGATACTACACGCTTAAACAGGATGTCGCCTTATCAGGCGCTTGGTCTACGGTATTCGGGCATTCCAACATGATGGCGGCGCCGGCACGAAATGCGTCTTCGCAAATGCCAGCCCGGCCATAAAGAATAATTATCGGGTAAATGTGCAATTGAAATAAGCAGGAACCAAGTCTGACAGCCATACCAGTTCATGGCGCTTGCCTGAGAAACGATGGCTGTCAGACCAACGCGGGCGATGCCCGCAACCTAATTAATTTTTAAAAAAAATGAAACGCTCTCTGATCTGATCGTTCTTAGATGGGGCATCACACGATAAATTTTCGCACGATTTGTTTGATACTTTGCTGGATTTGTTTGATACTTTGCTGAAGATGATGTTTGGATTTATTTTTCATTTTTTACACTCACCATGATATCACCATCGACTTCCCGAATATCCAGCGGAATGAACCCGAGACTACAGGCAAAGGGCGCGGTGCCGTCCGCGCAGAATATCGATGCCATCCAGCGATTGTTCTTTTCGTCGCGCACAACACTGCACGTACCGCCGTGTGGCACGGCCAAACGCATATTGCGGTAGGGTCCGCGAATATGATCGGCTACGGTGACCATCCAATCGTAGGTGTTGTAACGCATGTAAGGGCTGCTGTCTTTGTCGGAGCCATGCGTACCCTTGCCCTGGATGCGGTCAGCGCCATAGCGGTCGGACTGAAAGAGCAGATACTTGCCGTTGTATTTCATGATCCAGGCGCCTTCGAAGCCCTGTTGGTGATCGTCCTCGTAGACGACATCCTTCAGTTCGCCGGCGAAGTCGCTGAGATCGTCGTTGAGCGGCGCAACCCGCGTCGGCCCGAAACAGAAATAGATCCACACCGTACCATCGCCAGTCCCGGAATCGTCGCGGAAGAGATGCGGCGCACCATCTTTGAAACGAAACCCGGTTTCTTCGTAAGGTCCTTCTGGTTTACCGGAAACACTGCGGAGGATGCCGGTCTCGTGGAGCGGCCAGGTCATGAAGGGAATGTAGAAAGTCCCGTTATGCTCGAACGGTTGCGCACCCCACTGACGGGCTTCGGGGCCATCGATGTATTTCATCCCGACTTTCTGGTGCGCCCATGCGCTATCGGTGACTTTCCAGATAAAGATGTCGCCGGACGGCGAGAGGACGGGCTCCCAGTTCCGATAATCTTTTGAGCGCCAGAGGCGGATGCCAGCAACGCCTTCAGAGTCTTTGCGATGGGTACCGGCGACATAAATCCATCCATCCGCCAGCCCTGCCGCGTGGTCGGGAGCGGACAGGCTGGAGGCGACCCATACTTGGGGATCGCGGATTTCGATCGGTTTACCGGTAGTGGTTTCGAGGGCGGGTTTCAGCAGGGACACGGGACCGTCTTCGGTTACACACCAGAGTCGGCGCATCGGACGCCCGAACCCCCGGTCCCAATAAATGGGAACGATAAACGCCCGGTCTTTACAACGGGCATACGCGTCGTCAGGATGGCCGGAACCAATGGCAAACCACTGGTTGTTCCTGTCCTGAAACAAGCTTGCGGGGCCTCCGTGGGGAATCAACAGGGTGCGGCGATCATACGGTCCGTACAGCGTATCCGAGATCGCGCAAAAGGTGTCGTGGCAGGGGTTGCCGCCCAAACGGGGACACACCTCGGAAGCGGTGAGCACGTATTTCCCAAACATACGCTTGATTGAGGCCCCATGCGTTCCACAAACGAGTGGATGATCGCCAAGAGGGCTATCCGGCGTCACTTGCAACAGGCGTGGTGACTCGGCAAGCGCGGAAAGATCGTCGTCGAGTCGTGCGATCCAACCCTTGTCCCATATCGCATAAACGGATCCATCGGTCTCCTCGAAAAGCGCTGGTGTACCGCTTTGCGTCGTCAGCCGTTCAGCGTTTTTCCGGGGGGCCTGTGCCAGATCGTACACGTTTTCCGGGTGCAGACCCGCCGCCAACCCTGCGTGTTCGTAGGGTCCGCCGGGCTTGCCGGAAAGGCTTTTTAGAATGGAACTGCCATGGTGGCAGAGTGAAAATACGATCCAATAGGTACCGCGCAGGAAGAACATTTTCGGCGCCGTAATGCCGCGCGCGAGTTTCGTGCCGTCAAAACGCGACCACCGGCTCCAGGCATTGGCTGTGCGGTCGGGATACCGGCAGGTGTCCGGATCGCCGATATCCCAGACAACACCCAGCGGTTCCCAGTGAAGCAGGTCGGTCGATGTCCAGAGTTTAATGTTCAGCGAATTTGTGAAGTCCAACTCGAGCGCATCGTTCTTCGTTTGTTGTTCTTCGTTCTTGCCGGAAACCTGAGATCTGCAACCTGAAACCACTGCCGCGGTTGTTCCAGTGAGAATAAACTCACCGGACGACCCGCAGCATATATGCGGATCGCGCAACGGTTCGTCGATAAGCGGCTTGACAGCGCACTTGACCCACGGCTCGAGTTCCTCGCCTTCCGGAGTGGTCAACGCATCGAATGCAAAGTGCTTGCGGCGCAAAACTTCGATCGGATGCAGGGTTTCCAGTTCTTCGTATTCCTTCCACACCGCTGGATCGACCGGCGCGATTTTATCTTCGTTCACACCGTAACATTCTTTAGCGACAGAAAACGACACGTCGGCAAGGGTTTTATTTTTTCTATTCATCATTTCCTCATTCCTTTTCATAACTTATTTCTTTTTTCTTTATGGTTTTTTGATGACTTCATCGAATCCGTTCGTACATCGCACCGGCGGCTGTTCGGCATCGAGGGCGACAGACATCAGATGCTCCAAGGCACACCGTTCCAGCCAGGCGCGATCTTTTGCAAATCGTTCAGTCCCGGCCACATTGTCATATTCTCCGGGATCGTTCGTCAGATCGTATAACTCCGTTGTGCCGCGCTTGCGATTGATCGACAGACGAAAACGCCCATTGTCGACAATCGTCAAATCCTCACAACTGGAATAAACGACTTGGCGTCCGCCATTTTTCAGGGATTGGAACAACGAGATGCCATCGGTTCCCTGCGGGATCTCCGCGCCGACAAGATCGCAAAGCGTTGGTAAAACATCCAGACTGCTGACGCGCGCAGGGGAAACCACGCCCTTTTCAAAGGCGGGTCCGCAGGCAAACAGTGGTACGCGGATCACTTCTTCATAGGCGCACATACCCTTGCCCCAAAGCCGGTGAGCACCCATCATATCGCCGTGGTCGGTGGTGAGCAGGACGGTGACCTTATCGCCAAATTTCTGTTCGGCGGCTGCGATCATTTCGCCGATGTAATCGTCGATCAGGGCGATGTTCGCCAGATAGTGCGCCTGAATATCCGCCCATTCCTCGTTGGTCAGGGAACTTGATCCGCCGGGATGCCCTCCTCCCTCGCACCCTGAATTGGGTTCATCGCTTCCGCGCCGGTACGCGCCGGACTGCGCTTTGTCTCCAGCATCAAATTCGCCTTCCTGATAACGCAACAATGGCAATTGGGAACGATCCACACGAGCCAGATATTCCTCTGGCGGATCGTGAGGATAATGCGGCCCGGGAAAGGAACTCCAGATGAACAGCTTTTCGTGTGCGTTGTGACGGTGAATC
>CAZOLK010000418.1:0-3938 GCA_964580325.1 uncultured Verrucomicrobiota bacterium
GTCTACACTGAGGATGTGTTTGTCGTGCCTTCAGTGAAGCGAAAGAAGCTGGGCCTGGAACTGACCGTGCTGAACCCGTTGGCCCTCAGCGAGGACATCGAGATTGTCAACGAAGTGATCCCCTGGAACAACGGGCACGGCGGCGATCCTGCCTGTGTATTCCCCCGTCAAACCGTGACACTTGGACCGGGCGCGCGCCAGACCTTGAAGCTGATCCAGAACTGGCCTGCCCCCCGTTTGTGGTGGCCCGACGATCCTTTTCTATACTGGGTGCGGACCACGCTGTTGCTGGACGGCAAGCCCGTGGATGTCAAGCATACCCGCTTCGGTTTCCGTGAAATAAGCTGGGACAGTCATGTCTTCAAGATCAATGGCGCCAAGTGGCAGATGTGGGCGGATACCAACTACGGCGCTGCGCCCCAAGACCTGCTCGCGTTGCGTCGCACATCTGGCATGAATCAGATGCGTTACTGGCGCAACGGCGGTTGGGCGGGGATGACTCGGCGCGAGGTGCTCGATATGTTTGACGAAACCGGCATGCTCGTGCGCACGTCCGGCATACTTGATGGGCAGATGATGAATTACTGCGGCAATTTCGCTTCCCATCGTCGCGTGGTCGATGACGAAGGCAAGGTCTCGTTCGAGCGCCAGGTCAATCGTGCTTTTTTCGACAACTGGTGCGACCAGCTCGAAGCCTGGGTGCGCGAGGAACGCAACCATGCCTGCGTCTATATCTGGTCGCTGGAAAACGAAGTGACCTATATTTCCGCCCATAACTCACGCTCCTACGACCTGGTCGAGCCCGAGATCGCGCGCGCCTCGGCACGGGTGATGAAAATGGACCCCACCCGACCGACCATGGTGGATGGCGGCAACTGTTTGCGCGACGAGTCGCTGCCTGTCAACGGCGCCCACTACACGGAACGGCTGGGCGCCGAATACGGCGATTTCCCGGATATCGCCTATTCGCGTCAGCACTGGTATACCATTAAACAGCGCGACGCCTGGCGCATGGTGGAGAACCGGCCGATTATGAAGGGCGAGGTTTTTTTCGCCAACGGCTATGGCACCGAAGGCATGGCCTGGATCGGCGGCGACGACTGCTTTCGGGGGCCGACCCAGACACATAAGGCGCGCGCCGTGTTTGCGCGCATGCTTTCCGAAGGCTGGCGTTGGGCCGAGGTGGCTTCCTGGCATTTCTGGATGACGCACGCGGACCGCGATTATTATAAGGCCTGGCAGCCGGTGGCCGTGCTCTGTCGCGAATGGAACTGGACTTTCCGCTCCGGCAGCGTGGTCAAGCGCACCTTGAAAGTGTTCAACAACACCAGCTCCACGGAACCGATCGAAGTCGAATGGCGCTGGATCGTGAGCGGCCAGCGTGAAGCTGGCGTGACCCAGGTCTTTCCGCTCGAGCGCGGCGAGGACCTGCAATTCAATATTCTATTCCAGGTGCCCGAGGTGCACGTGCGTACCGCTGCCCAACTGGAGTTGATTGCCCGTCGCGCCGGGCGCGAAGTGTTCAGCGATGTCAAGCAGGCCCATATCATCCACCCGGACGCTATGCCAAAGCCTGGAACCACGCCGGCTACCCTGGCGGTTTGGGACCCGACCGGATCCATGCAGGCGTACCTGATTGATCGCAAGATTGCCTACACCCCGGTCGCGTCGCCGGACCAGGTTCCGATTTCGGCTAAGGTCGTTTTGGTCGGTTCCGACGCGATCGACGAAAGCGGCGTGACGGACATGCGCTGGTTGCGCATGGCTGCCGAAGGCCGCAAGGTTATCGTGTTCGATCAACGTCACCCGCTGCGTCATGTGGCCATCCCGACCGATGCCCGACCCAGCACCAAATCCGGCTGCATCGGCTTTATCGAAGATCCCGGCCATGCTGTTTTCGAAGGTATGGACCAGTCCGATTTCTTCTGTTTCGGCGAAGGACACATGCTCTATCGCAATGCATACCAAAAACCCACGCGCGGTGCGGTCAGCTTGCTGCAATGCGATGATAAACTGGAGTACAGCGGGTTGCTGGTCTGCCCGGTGGGCGATGGTTTGCTGATCCTGAGCCAGATTGCCATTGGCAAGCGATTGACCAAAAGCGGCGTAGCCCGTCAGGTGGCCGGCAACCTGTTGCGTTTTGCCGCGAATTACCAACCCGTGCGGCGTGACCTGTGCGTGGCCCTGCCGAACGACGATGCGCGCATGCGCCTGGTCAAGGGCTTGGGTATGGCCATCAGCGAGGCGGACGATCCGCTCGCGGCGCTCCAACCTGGCATGCGTATCGTATTGGCCGATGCCTCGCCGGCCAACCTGCGGGCCCTGGCCGCACGGCGCGGGCAGGTCGACGCCTTCTGCCAGACCGGTGGCTGGTTGATGTTATGGGGACTGTCCCCGGAAGGGCTGGCCCCATTCAACAAGCTGGTCGGTCACGAGCATGTCCTGCGTCCCGGTCGACTCGAGAAAATTACGTTTCCGTCCAGGCGCGATCCATTGACCGCCGGTCTGACCATGAGTGACGCAGCCATGAACACGGGCAAGAAGATTATGCGCTTTTCTCCGCTTTTTGTTCCAGTGGACGATGCGTTCAGCCATATCGTCAGTCACAACGATATGGCGCCGTTCTGCGCGTTGCCCTCGGGTACGGAACTGGGCAAAGGCATGGACCAGCCGCGCAACGACCACGATCCGCTCAACCTGGTCAATGGCCTGAACGGCAGCGATGACTGGCGCCTGGCCTATACCACGCTGATCGACGCCGGACACAACCGTAAGATCGTCTTCACGCTGCCACGTCGCGAAATCCTGGACACGCTGCGGATCAAGCCCGGCGCCATCTACAACCGGCTGACCAGGATCAACGTCTACCTGGACGGCACGTTGCGGGTCAGCGCAGAGTTGGAACCGGAATCCAAACCCCAGGACATCGACCTGGGCGGTACATCTGCGGAGAAGCTGATGCTGGAAATCGCCGAATGGGCGCCGAACGAGCGGAACATCGTGGTGATCGACAACATCTGGATCCTGGCCCGCCGCGACCAGGAATACCTGCAAACCACGCGACCGTTACTGAACATCGGTGGCCTGATGCGTTACGATCGCGGAAAAGGCGGCATCTTGCTCAACCAGCTCGCGATCCGCGACAACGAAATCAATCCTGCCAATGCACGCAAAAAAGCAACCATCGTCAAAACGCTGCTGGCCAATCTGGGTGCGCCCTTTGCCAGGCCCGTGGTCAGTGGTGCGGCAAACCTGGCCTATTATCCGGTGACCATACCGGATGAGCGCTATAACGAGTTTCCCCGAAACTTTGCCGCGGGGGGGCTGTCCCTGAACGACGTGCCGGGTGGCGATCAGACCCTGGCCAAGGTGGATTTCAAGCTGGCCGATTTCCGGACGTCGCCCATCCCGGGCATGATCGTGATCAAGGGCGCGAAAGCGGATGCCGCGGTCAAGGGACTGGCCGTTGGACGCTGCGCGGATGCCTTGTTCTTCCTGCACGCGCACAAACCGAGTCGTGCCGTCGACCAATGGCAGCGCAAACAGGACGAATTGAAAAAGCGCGACAAAGCTTTGCAGTCAGCGCCGGTGGTCGGTCGCTACCGCATACATTATGCGGAGGGCTCCAGCGTCGATGTACCGCTGACCTGGAACGAACGGATTGGCACCTGGAATCCGGCGGCCACGCCGGCTGCCCTGCCGTGCGCACAACTGGCCTGGGCCGCGACCCGCGGGCCAGGCCATGCAGCGCTCTACATGACGACCTGGAGCAATCCGCACCCGGACAAGCCGATTCAGGCCATCGACATGCTGCCGGCCGGTGACGGCAAGGACTGGGGCGTGCCGGCCCTGATGGCTGTCACGGCCGGCATGGTGGAGGAGTAGTTTCGGAAAGGGTTAATAATGAATCAAGAGCATACTCTACACGCTCAACGACG
>CAZOLK010000419.1:0-3934 GCA_964580325.1 uncultured Verrucomicrobiota bacterium
CTTTAATTTGGGACTTTTAGCTTGATCGATGTCGTTTTAATTCGAGACCTAGGAGTTAGTCTTTGCACGCACGTCAGTTTATGTCATAAATGTGACGCGGGAAGGGGCTATTCTTCCGCGGTGACCCGGCCGTCCAGATTGAAATCGCCGCAAAGGTATCTGTCGCGGCCATGTTGGGACAAAGATTGAGACGTTCAATACCTGTGGCCCATTTTTTCATGTTGCACCCACAGGACAATAACATGCCATTTTGAGGGCCAACTATCCCATCCAGCGGCATTGCAAAAACTCGAAATAGTTAGGGGCGGGACGCCAGCACCTGATAAAGGAGTTCGGTTACGTCTATTTTGTCTTCAAGCAGCTTATTTCTTGCAGCTTGCCATTTTTTTTCGTCGTTTTCGGCCAGGATGGTTGCGCCTTTTTCTATGGCCTGGTCCTGGTCTTTTGGTTTGAAGTTGTAAACCAGGCCGTAGTCGCGTTCTTGTTCGTCCATGTAGCCGCGGCCTATGGGGTCCAGGTAGATGCCGGGTATGCCCAGGACCGCGCCTTCGGAACACATGGTGGCGCTTTCGCCGAATATTAGCGAGGCGTAGGCCATGAGATGGTGGATTTGGGAGACGTTGATGGTCAGGTGATAGGGTTCCAGTTCCGGCGGCAACGGGTCTTCGCTGGAAATCAGGACTTTGCCGTACTGTTCCAACCGCTTGACCGCTTTCCTTTTGTTTTCCAGGGTAAATCCGCGCAAGCCGATGTCGTGGGCCGCGCCCCAAGCCACGAAACGGACCAGGCTGAACGGATCGCCCGGTTTCAGGTTGACGGTTTCGAGGATGGCCGGGTCAGGGGTGAAATAGGCGGGGTGCAGGTAGGCCAGTTCGTGGTAACCGTTGTAGCGTACGTGGCTGCGTTTGATTGGCTTGCGGTAGCAGCGCGGCACGTGGACGGTGGTGGCGAAAGGATAGGCGATCAGGTTGGAAAGGGTGGCGTGTTCGGTGTCGTAGAAGATATGGGTCGGCACGCCGGTCAAACGACCGACCAGGCTGATGAAGGTGCCGGCTATGGCCAACAGGCGTTCCGGCTTTTCGCTGCGGACCATGCGCCATAATATGGCCTGGCGATAGAGCAGCTCGCAGCTCAG
This sequence comes from uncultured Verrucomicrobiota bacterium, assembly GCA_964580325.1. GTDB lineage: Bacteria > Verrucomicrobiota > Kiritimatiellia > CAYTQP01 > CAZOLK01 > CAZOLK01. The sequence continues at coordinate 1,136 of CAZOLK010000419.1, forward strand.
GTTGAAAAAGCCTTTGCGCGCCGTGCCGAAAAAAAGCACGTCCATGTTCAGTTCCCAGGCCAGTTGCTTGAGGATATCTTTGTTGCGCGCGGTCAGGATGACCCGGCAACCCTCGCTTTCCAGGCGCTGGACCAGGTGCTTGAAAAAATGCAGGTGTGCCGGGTGTTGAAGGTCGATCAAGATTTTTCTAGGTTTTGTCATGAGCGCACCTTAACATGGTTCTGGTGGAACATGACATTTTTTAGCAAAAAAAAACGCAAAATCGCTTTTTTTTTATATGCGTATCCTACGCAAGCCATGTTTGGCAAGGCGACCAAGTTAGCATGACATAATGTTTAAATCGTGTATATTGATTATTGAAGACGAGGCGCCCTTGCGGGAAGTTCTGCAGGAGATTCTCGAAACCGACGATTGCGAGATCCATACCGCGGGCAACGGCGTCGAGGTTTTGGAGCTGTGCCATCGCATGCGCGCAGCGCGTTGCCGAGCGCACTCGCTCGCTGCAACGCAGCGAAACCTATTACCGCATGTTGTTCGACAATGTGTGCGGCGCGGTTTTTTATCTGCGATCCGGCGTGGGGAGCAAGAGTACGGGGTGCAGGGAGCAGGAGTGCAGGGTGCAGTCAACCTTGTCCGAACGCTGTATCCACCTCTCCGAAATCCAAAATCCGAAATCCGCAATAACTAAGGTAGCCCATGAGTTTTACAACCTTAATGATGCTGTTTATTTTTATGCCGCTGGTGGAATTATCCATTCTGCTCCGGGTCGGTGCGGAACTGGGGCCGGTTGGCGTGTTGCTGCTGGTGGTCGGCACGGGTGCGGCCGGCGCCGCGTTGGCCCGTTGGCAGGGGGTCCAGTTGCTGTTAAAACTGCGCCGCGAATTGGCCCAGGGCCATATGCCCGCTCCCTATCTGGTGGACGGCGTGATGATCTTAATTGCCGGTTTTCTTTTATTGACTCCGGGTCTGCTAACCGACACCATAGGTTTTCTTCTGCTCATTCCCGTTTGCCGGGCCGTGATCAAGGCCTGGCTCAAGAAGAAATTCGAGCAGAAGTTCAAGATCAAGCAAAACGATATTGACGTGACGTATGAAGAACATTGAGCAACCGCTTTGGTTGCGTAAGACGAAAGAGGAAGATGAGCAGAGCATACAACTTCAGTGCAGGTCCGGCTACGCTGCCGGAAGACGTGTTGACCCAGGCGTGCGACGAGTTGCTGGATTATGGTCAGTCCGGCATGTCCATCATGGAGGTCAGCCATCGTGGCAAGGAATATTCCGCCGTACACACAGAAACCATGGCCAATATCCGCGAATTGCTGAACATCGGCGACGACTATGCCGTGTTGTTCATGACCGGCGGCGCTTCGGCCCAGTTCGCCCTGATCCCCATGAATTTGCGCGGCGCTGACCAATCAGCCGACTATGTCAATTGCGGTTCATGGGCTGCCAAGGCCATCAAGGAAGCCAAAACGACCGGAAAAGTCAATGTGCTGGTCGATACGTCAGCCGAAAAACCGGCCCGTATGCCGGCCAACGACGAATTGACCGAGAGCGAAGGTGCAGCATACGTGCATATCACTTCCAACGAAACCATTCAGGGCATCCAGTGGAAGGATTTTCCTGTCACCAAAGCGCCGCTGGTTGCCGATATGTCGTCCGACATCATGTCCCGGCCCCTCGATGTCAGCCGTTTTGGTCTGATCTACGCCGGCGCTCAGAAGAATCTGGGTCCGGCCGGCGTGACCTTGGTCATCATGCGTAAGGATCTGGCTGAACGCGCCGCCGAGACTGTACCGCTCTATTTCCGCTATGCGACGCACCTGGAAAAGGATTCGCTCTACAACACGCCGCCCTGTTTCAACATTTACATCCTGTTGCTGGTCACTCGCTGGCTCAAAGCGCGCGGCGGACTGGAAGCCATGGCCCGGGCCAACCAAGCCAAGACCGGCAAGCTGTACAAAGTGCTGGATCAGTCCTCTTTCTACACGCCGGTAGCTCAGGAAGCCTGCCGCTCGCTTATGAACGTCACCTTCAACCTGCCCACACCTGAGCTGGAGGCCCAATTTGTCAAGGAAGCGGAAGCCGAGAACCTGAAAGGCCTCAAAGGCCACCGTTCCGTAGGCGGCATTCGCGCATCCATTTACAACGCTTTCCCCACGGAAGGCGTAGAGACGCTGATCGCCTTCATGCAAGCGTTTGAAACCAAAAACGGGTAACCTGGCAGCGAAGACGTTCCGCCGCTGAGGAAAGTTAAGGCAGCGAGCAGAAGGAGATAAACATGAAAAAAGTACTGGTGCCATTAGCACAGGGTTGTGAGGAGATCGAAACGGTCGTGATCGTCGACGTACTCCGCCGGGCCGGCTGGGACGTTCATCTTGTCGGCCTGGTTCCAGGAACGGTCACCGCTTCGCGTGGCGTTAAAATCGAGCCGGACAAAATTTGGGACAACGTTAATTTTAAGATATGATCGTTCCGATCCTTTCGCCTTTTACAGCTTTTTCTATGCTCCCTTTTTTATTAAGGTTAAAAACAAGCATTGGAATTCCCCCCTCCTTGCAAAGGGATGCGCAGGTTAAATCCATTACTTTTAAGCCCATTTCAATCACTTCCTGATAAGACATCTTGGTGAATTTTTTGGCATCCTTAAATTTCATCGGATCCTTATCGTATACAAAATCCACCTTGGTGGCTTTTAAAAGAACATCGCACTCCATTTCCAGGGCTTTTAGAGCCGCCGCCGTATCGGTAGTGAAAAAAAGGCTCCCGGTTCCGCCGGCAAAAATCACAATTTTCCCT
>CAZOLK010000420.1:0-3926 GCA_964580325.1 uncultured Verrucomicrobiota bacterium
AATGCGCACCCGCGATATCCGGGCCGTGCGCCGGATCGATCTGGAACTGGGCTTTATCGACGATCTGCTTGACAAGAACAAGGTCCAGAGTCCGCTGGGGCTCAAGCCGTACCAGAGCCTCGGGTTCGTGACCCAGCCTTTCGCGGTGGACTTTGAAGTGAGCAAGGACCGTCCCGATGTCACAGCCGAGGTGCAAACCATCCTGCGTCTCGTGGAGCGGGAGCGTGAGTTGGAAAGCCGCGTCGAACTGGATATCAAGAAGCGACCGATTTATACGGTACGCATGGAACTGCCGCCCGATCTGGAGTTGGAACGGGTCAATTCCGGCGGGACGTACGAATGGATTCTGACCCAGGTCGCGGCAGGGCAGGGGGGCAAAGGCTTGCAGCGCCTGACCATTCTTTACACCGAAGGCCAGCTCGGCAAACTGCCCATCGTGATACAGGGCCGCTACAAAAACAAGGCGGTCACGCCGGGCGAGTCGCCGTTCCCGCGCTTGTACGTACTGAATATCGGCCGGCAGCAAGGCGCTTTCGCTGTACAGGCCGACCAGGTGTACGACATCGAGCCTCGCGACCTGGTCAACCTCGATAACATTTTCCCGCGACGTGTCCATGCCTGGCTTAACCAAACCCAGCGCGCCGCGACCCGGCTGGCGTTCCAGTATAAAAACCCTGACTATGCTGGTCGCCTGGTCATGACGCCACGCAAACCCGACGTTTCGGCCATGACCATCAGCAATATCAGGATTACGGAGCGCGCCATCGAGGAGACGTTGCTGATCGATTACGCCATCCACAAGGCCGGCATCCGTCGCGTGCGCTTCCTGATCCCCGACTACCTGGCCGACGCCCGCATCCAGGTTCCGCTGCTGCGTCAGAAAACGCTGACGCCGGTCACCAACCAGCCCATGATCATGGTTGACCTGGAACTGCAGGACGAGGTTATGAACCAATTGCGCGTGCTGATCGAGAGCGACCGCCTGCTGACCGACGAACAGCAAGTCGTGCGCCTGCCGCGCCTACTCACCGGCCGCACGGATCGGCGCTACCTGGCCATCGAGACCGGCGGCCGCGATGAAGTGGTGATCGACGATGAAACCACCCTGAGCAAACTGGGCATCCGCCACAAGGAGTGGCAGGCTATCGCCCACCTGGTCAAGGGCGGGTTTACCCAGGCCTACATGGCCAAACCCGATGTCCAGGACCCGCGCCTGACCTTTCATACCAAGCGCCGCGCCTTGGTCGAAACGCCGGAAGCCGGCATTGGTCTGGCCTACACCATCCTGGTCATGGATGCCAACGGCGCCTATCGCGGCCGTACGATCCTGCAGGTCGATAACCGCATCGAGCAGTTCCTCGAAATCGAACTGCCCTGGACCGGTGATCTGTGGTCCGCCAAAGTGGCCGGCGAATACGTCAAGCCCGTGATCGACAACAAGAACAACCTGCGCCACATCCGTATCCCACTGGTCAAAACCGCGGAGGGCGATATGGATTACGAGGTGATCCTGAAATACGGCGGTAAACTTGTCTTGCGCGAAAACTTCACGCCCACCGATATACCCATGATCGAAAGCCGCAACATCCGCATTGCCCAGCGCATGATTGAATTGCGTCTGCCCAGGACCCACGAATGGCTCTACTTTGACAGCACCATGGAACAGGCCAGGGAGATTGAAGATTTCCAGGCGCGTTGGATTTCCTATCTCAACGACCAGGCCCAGCGGCTGATGACCACGGTAAGCAAGGGCGGTAAATTTTCCAAGATGCGCGCCATCAGCAACCTGCGCCAGATCGACCAGACAAGGGAAACCGAACAGATGGCCTTATCGAGGAACCTCAGTCTGCGCTCCGAGTGGTCCAACTACGAGGCCACGATCAAGGAAGCTGAACGTCAGATCGAGCAGACCCGGCGCGACAAATCCACGACCGCGGACAGCCTGGGCAATCGCATGACGTTCAACGAGGCTTTTGACAGCCAGAAGAACAAGGCCGTCGGCGTTGAGGACCGCGAAGCCAACTGGCAAGAGGTTTATACCGCTAAAGAACATGGCGCGAAACAGCCCACGAAGAAAGAGGTCAGCAAGACGAAAACGGGTTTCAAAGCCGACTGGTTGAAGCAAAACGCATTGAGCCAGGAACAGGATGCAAAAGCGGAATTCGAAGGCCGCGAACGGGTGCAGCAGGTCGATATGAACAGGCAGATGCAGCAGATGGAAATGCCACAGTTTTATAAAAAATCCAAGGTTCGCGAGCGTGGCAAAAACGTCTACCAGCCCAAAGACGAGGATTTGCGGGAGGCTGTACCCGAACCGCAGAAACCGGCATCCAGGTCTGAGGCACCATCGTCAGCGGATAAAAAACGTCAGCGTGCGCGGATCGAGCAACAGCAGCGTTACAATGAACGGGCCACGCGCTATCAGCGTCAACTGGAGCAAAAGACGCGGAACCTACCGGATTCAGGCATGATCGGTGACGAAGGCGGTGATCAACTGAGCGAATTCGTGGCTCCCCGGGAAGAACAATCCGAATCCGGCAAAGATAAAGCCATGGTGTTTGGCCGCTTGGCCGGCAGCGCCCAAGGCGACCTGGCTGGCGGGTTGCGGGATGCTCAGGACATGGACCGCGTCGAGTCGGATGCAAGCCGTGTTTCCAGAGTGACCGCGCAACAGGCCACGGGTCTGGTCAGCCTGGACGTCAACCTGCCGGAGCATGACTATGCGCGCTGGAATATCTATCGTTTCACTACACCTGGCGACGAAGCCCGAATCGCGGCCTACAGCATGACGCAGCCCACGATCAGTGCCTTGAAACGGCTGGGCATGTTCCTGGTGCTGGCCGCGGCGCTGGCCTGTGTCTGGTGGTTCATGACCCACCAGATCGGCCTGGGCATCAAACGGGCGCTGGCAGTGCTGCTGATTTTCTACGGCGTGATCGGACTGATCTGCGGCATTTTGCCAGTAGCGGCCATAGTGGCCCTGGTCTGGGGTCTGCTCTACCGGCGCCAGCTCCGCTTCGCCTGAGCCAACTGCATTCCTGTGGGGTTGTGCTCCGCACAACGTCTCCTCTGCATGAGCCTTAAGTTAAGCAATGCAAGACGTTTGGCGGAGCCAAACCATACGGGGGAACCTCTAACGGCTCAGAATGTTCAAATCTCAGGGGACGCATAGACGCTGTCTATTGCTCAGTCGCGGGTTTACCTTCCAGGATAATGATATTGTCGATCTGATGAAAAATGACTTGCGATAAATTCTTTTTCTTGAAAACGATTGCCTGGCCAATGATTCTGACCTTCATATCGATGTATTCATGCAGATCTACAGATGCGGGTTGGGCTGGGCTATTATCGCCTGCCTGATTGGTCTTGGGCTGTTTCTTGACAAACAATTTGGTTTCCTTTCCCTCTTCATCGAGTAGGGCCAGGTATATGATGGTTCGTTCACCTCCATCTTTTTTCTTCTGGACAAGTTCTTTTCGTATTATTACGAAACCAGTCAGCGTGACAGTTTCCGGTTCCGGCTTCGATCTCTTCTTCTTTTTCGGGGCCTGATCATCAGGTTCTTGAGCCACGCAAACCATTGCCATGCCAAGGACAACACACCACCAACCACGCATTTTTCTCATCGTTATGCTCCTGAGAGGGAAACGTCACCATGCTTCTTCGCCGTGTGCACCACGTCTCTGTTCCTGAAATATAACCTGCTGAGACGCAGGAAGCAAGAGGGTGTTTGGTCGCGTGTCGCTTGTCGCGTGGCGTGTGGCGGGTGTGTCAGGTGGCAATTGTGTCGTGTTTCGGGTGTTTCCGGTGTCACGTGTCGAGTGTCTGGTGGCGGGTGTGTCACGTGCGCGTCCCTATTCTTATGAATTGGACTAGAGCGCGTTCCGTAATAGTTGATACCAAATTATGAGCTTGACATATTACTG
>CAZOLK010000421.1:0-3922 GCA_964580325.1 uncultured Verrucomicrobiota bacterium
CTCGACCCACATCAACGGCGGCGCATGCACCACCTGGGGGTTCTCATGACGCAGAACGCCGTTTTGCGTGCCGTAATGCGGCAGGTCGCGGTCATAATTGATCGTTTGCTGATGCACCAGGACACCGGCTTCCAGATCCAGGATCGCCGCGCTCAGACTTTGCGTGCTCGAGTCCAATCCCATGAACAAATTCGCCATAATATCGCTCCGTATCGCTTACCTTACAATTCCGTGCAATAGAGATAATCGTTCAACATGTTTTCCAGGGCCTCTTCGCGACCGCTGATCAGTGCCGGCTCGCTCTTTTTGAGCATCCATTTCTCCAGTTCCGGCAGCGATACACCACCCTCGAGGATTTTCTTGCCTATACCCTTTTGGAAACCAGCATAGCGCTCGGCTACGATTTTATCAAGCTCGCCATCACGAATAATCCGATCCGCCACCAGCAGCCCGCGGGCAAACGTATCCATGCCGCCGATATGGGCGTGAAACAGGTCTAGGGTATCCGTCGACCCGCGCCGCACTTTGGCGTCGAAGTTCAACCCGCCGAACGGCAAACCACCCTGACGCAACAGCACCACCATAGTCCAGGCCGCGGTCAGCGGATCCGTGGGAAACTGGTCTGTATCCCAGCCCAGCAGTGGGTGGCCGCGGTTGATGTCCAGGCTGCCGAGCTTGTTGGCTTGTGCGGCTATGGTGATGTCGTGTTCAAACGTGTGTCCGGCCAGCGTTGCGTGGTTGACTTCGATGTTGAGCATGAAATCGCTCATCAAGTCGAATTCCTGTAAAAACCCGAGCACCGTGGCCGCGTCGTAATCGTATTGGTGCACGCTGGGTTCTTTAGGTTTGGGCTCGATGAAAAAGGCGCCGTTGAATCCCGCGGCGCGACCGTAATCCACGGCCATGTGCAGCAGGGCGGCCAGTTGCGCACGCTCCTGCTTCATATCGGTGTTGTACAGGCTGCTGTACCCTTCTCGGCCGCCCCAGAACACATAACCGCCGCCGTCCAGCTCGATGGTGGCGTCGATCGCGTGGCGCACCTGGGTCGCGGCGCAGGCAAACACATGCGGGTCCGGGTTGGTCGCCGAGCCATGGGTGTAGCGCGGATGGCTGAACAGGTTGGCCGTGCCCCAGAGCAAGCGTACGCCTGTGTCGGCTTGCAGTTTTTTGGCGCGCTGCACCATGGATTCGAGGTCGCGGATGGTCTGGGACCAGTCATCGCTTTCCGGGGCAATGTCGCGGTCGTGGAAACAATAATAGTTCACCCCGAGCTTAGTGAAAAATTCGAACGCCGCATCCATGGTGTTTTCAGCCCGTTTCAATGGGTTTTTGCCCTTTTCCCACGGCCGTGCATAGACTGGGCCGCCGAACGGGTCGGCGCCGGAGCCTTTGAAGGTATGCCAATAAGCGATCGCGAACTTGAGATGATCGTCCATGGGTTGACCGGCTACGATCCGGGTGGGATTGTAGTAGCGAAAAGCCATTGGATTGCGTGATTTCGGACCCTCATACTGGATCGGCTGTGATATTTTTTTAAAGTATTTATGCGTCATTGTATTTCCAACCCTATCTTTTTGAACATCTTAGCGATTATCTTCCACCATGGCCAAAAAAAAACACAAAAAAATGATTTTTTTTCGGCGAAAAACCTGGAGGTCGTGGAAAGAGGTAATGAACGATGCAACCGCGTTTGTGCGGGTGCGCGGGGGACATCGGAAGGTAAGCCGAGTGTGTAGTGTTGCGACAAGATAAAGCATACCCACGAAGTCTTGTTAATAAGTAACGGCATTGAAGCCAAGCAACATGAACGGCCTGCAACCGATGACCTCCGGGCAACCGGACAAGCGCGGTTTTTCGTGTCGCACGGTAGAAAATCTTTCGCCTCTTCAATGGTGAAGTTATTTTTGCGTACGCCCTAACCCATTATTACGACCCGTTCAAGGCCGATTGAACATGTTTGCCTGTTTTTGCTCCTACCAACTGCCTATCAATTTCCGTCGTCGGATCTGTTCCTGGTCCTGGTCGGTTGAGGCGTCGATCACGAAAAAGAATTCGTACCTTGGCGGAAAAAAGCGAGGATGGCGTCATCCCGCGTCAGCAGCGCACTCACCCGGTTGCGTATCTTTATGTTCGACCGCTGCCTGTTCCTGGCCGGCATCGGTTTGCTTATCATCCTCAATGCTTCCCTTGCTGTTGTAAATAATGGCGACGAACTGAATCTTGAAATCCAGGGCCTTGGCGCGCACTACACGACAACGCGTGACAAGTTCGTCGGTCTCTTCCAAGATCACTTCGTCGCCGATATTCAAAGTCTCGTAGTGTATGTAAACACAGGCAAGGCTACGGTAACTCTCGTCAATGATCAAACCGGTCACTCGCACAGGTTCGCCCATGCTGTCGGTGAAACGTAATAACGCCATTTTATTGTCCGCGTCCCGGAACCGCATGAATCTGCGACGGTTTTTATCGAACGGCAACTTTTCCATTATACATACCTCATGACTCTGCCAGGGATGTTTATTTCAGCCTCTTCCACAACAGTATAAATACTAAAAGAATGCACTTCGTAATAATAAACGGCCCATGCGCCAAGTCAAGGCGCATAAAATTTTTTCTCGCCGCGGATGTCTGGCATGCAAAAAGAAAGCGAAAATCGGTCACGAACCCGTGGAATTTTAGCTTGGAAAATAATGAATAATCGCTTTTTTTGTAAACGCAAAAGGAGTATCTTGACTTTTTATAAACAAAAGATGGAAGAGCTTGCATCATGTTGAAATGTGCGCTTTATATATTTACATTCATTTTCGCGTTAAGCGTGTGGCCGGAGCAGGATTCATCCCATCCCATGCCGACCAATTGCCTGGTGGTGATGGAAACCACGCTGGGTGACATTACCTTGCAACTTGCCGATGGCAAGGCTGCCGACGCGGCTGCCAATTTTCTCGCTTATGTCGACCAGGGGTGCTATGACGGTACGATTATCCACTCGGTCATTGCCGGGTTTATGATCAAAGGAGGCGGGTTCACTAGGGAATTTTCTCATCGAACCACCGACATCGAGATGCCGAAACTTACGTCTTGTCTGCCCAACCGCGTCGGCACTATCGGCCTGTATCGCAACGGACACACCAACGGCTTGACGGCTCAGTTTTTTATTAATTTGAAGGATAACGAGTTGAACGTCATGGAGCAGGCGGCGTGCGACTGTCCTGGTTACTGCGTTTTTGGCAAGGTCTGCCAGGGTATGGATGTTGTCGAAGCCATTGCCGCCGTGGAAACCGGTCGGCGCGGCCCTTTCCTGGATGTGCCCATGCAGCCTATTGAGATTCTCAAGGTCTATCGCTTTCACCAAGAACCTGCGACCCGGCATGGACGTGAACCAGCGCATGAGCAGCCGCCGTCCGCGCCGGTTCGGAAAAATCTATAGTTGCGGCATGGATGATGTCTACGATCGCTCGTTCCCCGACGTGGAGCTGCTGGCTCATCACGTGTCGCAGGTGTTGACCCTGATCCAAACACAGGAGCGTCCCGAAGAATGCCCGGGTTGGCGCGAATTGCGCGCAAGGCCCTGGCGCACGGTTCGCGCACATGACTGCGCCCTGTCCGTCAGCGTCCTGATCGGCCCGGCCGGCGTCGGCAAAAGCACCTTGTTCAATCTGCTCAGCGGCCAGGCTGTCCCGACCGGCCAGTCGTGCCGCCCCATGACCCGCGCCCTGGTCGCCGCCGTACCGTCCGTCGGCGTACCGCTGCTCGGGGACCTGTTTCCCGCCTGCAACAGAATCGTCCGGCTCGAGAACCCTAATCAGGCTTACGATTACACCTCCCCGCCTGACGAGGTCTTCTATCTTGAGGATAGCGCCGGCGTTCTGCCACCATCCCTTGGCGTACTGGTCGATACGCCGGCCTGGTCCAGCGCCGATGC
>CAZOLK010000422.1:0-3897 GCA_964580325.1 uncultured Verrucomicrobiota bacterium
CAGCCCGGCACGCATCTTCTGGCCTAGCAGTTGCATGACATGCCCGACTGGGATCGGGTCGGCGGCCTCGGCTTGGCCGAGCAGGCACAGAGCCGTCAGCAGGGTGAAAATTCGTTTACGGGTCTTACTGGTCGCTCGTTTCATAGTGTTATGCCTCTAGCTTTCTATTGTGGTTACGATTATCAAATTGGTGGTGCGATTGCTCAGCATCATGGCTGGGCCGTCGGTCCTTTCGCCGTGTCGGTGTAGGGCGAGAACTCGCCTTCGCCCTTCCATCCGTCAATCGGGACGTAGTCGGCGGGGGTCCAGTCATCGTCGATGTCAATATAGACTTGGCCATCGCGCAGTTCGGTCTTCAATCGCACCATATAGAGCAACAATGGTTGGCCTGGCAGATCGAAGGTGGAGGCATACCAGTGTCCATCGAGGCCACGGAACGGCACGCCCCAGGCGCAATGAGGCAACCCTGGCATCCATTTTGACCATGGCCCCTTGGGGCTGTCTGCTGTCATATAGTTATAGGTGTAGCTTGCCATATCTGGATGGAGGGAGGCCATGCGCGTGGTCGCTATGGCAATGCTGAAGAATACGTATTTGCCATGCATCTTCACCATCCCGCATCCGTTGTCTTCGAATGGCAGAACGCCCCGTGCGGGCTCGACTGGATCCCAAGGCCCGCCGTCGATCGAAAAGTCTTCGTTAAGGCGTCGCAATATGTGTGTTCCGTAAGCCGTGTAGAAAGTGCCGTCGTCGTCCTGGAAAAACTTCTGCAGGCCGCTGCCCGGAAATGGGTCATACGGACCGTCCCATTTCCCGCTGGTGCTGACCAGCCAGTCCTGTGCTTTTTTGCCGCCCTGAAACCATGGGTTGCGACCGATGACAAATGTCTTGAGCTTGGGAACCCAATTGATGTTCGTGTCCATGTAATACAAGCTCCAACCGGCACGGGCAAGGCTGTTAGGGTTGCCAGACACCTTGGTTTTCCACGCTTGGCGATCTTCATCGTTCAGATTCGGCTCCGTTTCGACGCTACGGACAGTGATCTCCTCCCACTCCCTCAGATCTTTGGAACGATAGACGACCATCTTTCCCATATACGGCTTGCCGTATACCGTGCCGGAGGCGTAAAAATAACCGTCTGGAGCCTGCATCAGATGGTGGTCGCGGATATTGAAGCCGGGAGCATGGAACAGCGGCAGCAATTTGTGCCATGGCCCTCGCTCGGTATAGACCTTGGAGGGATTTGGCCGCAGCAAGCCGCCCTGCGGATACCGGGTATGTCTATAATGCGTCATCCACTCCAAGGGCACGATACCGGCCCGGTCGCGGACGGCTGCATAGCGGTCGCTACCACAGATCGCTGCCTGATAAGCGCCTTCGCCATCTTGAAAGACGGTGATTTGCCCACCATGTGGAATCATCATGAAACGCCGCGTAAAAGTGTCCTCCAATGATGAAGAAGTCGCCACCATGGTGTCTTCGACATGGATGCCGAGTCGGCTGATGGTATCCGCGACCGCCAGATGGTAGATGCCATTGGCTTTCCAGAGAAACGGCCCGCGACTGCCGACGAGGTTGGCACCGGCATTGGGATATTGCGGCTTGCAGGTCAACAGACGCGGCTCTTCGGCCAAGCCGGTGAGGTCGTCATTCATTCTGGCGATCCACGATGGGCTCCACAGCCAATAGACCGCACCGTCCTCGTCCTCGAACATGGAAGGATCGGCGCCGTCGGCGGTAATCATGCGCCCGGCTCGTCCAAGCTGCGTCCCCCAGACCTCATAGGGCCCCTCGGCCTTGCCCGTCGTGCTTTTGAGCAATCCGGTGCCCTGGTTATTCCCCGAGAAGGCGATCCAGTAGGTGCCCTTGATATAATGCAGTTCCGGCGCTTGAAGACTCATGTAATGACGCAGCGAGTCAGGCTTGCCTGCAATGCCTCTCGGACGCCTCAGCCAATCGGTAACACGAGAACCATCCTCGATATCGACTTTCAACGGATCGAACACCACGCCGATTTCCTCCCAGTTTTCCCTATCAGCGGACTTCCACATTCGGATCGTGTTGTCGTTGAGAAAATCCGGCTGGCCGTCCGGCCCTTCTGCCGCGCCAGTGCCAGTGAGGTAATAAATGCCGTCCGGGCCGCGGCAGATGCTCGGGTCGCGCAGTGGCACATCGAGAATAGGTCTGGCCAGATAGCGTTGATCCAGCGGCACTATCTCCGCCGAGCTATCATCCAAATCGGGATCACGGGCTACATCGCTTTTAACGATTCTGCCATAAGCGGTTTGCAATTCCTCGGCGGCCCAGGCCGACGAGGACATGGCGATGAGAACGAACAGGCCGATGGCCCATCCTTTGATGATGTGGTGACGCAGGTTCTTTGTGTGGATCATGCTTATCTCTCCTTTTGTTTTTTCAGGAATCAGGCCGATGGCCCATCCTTTGATGATGTGGTGGCACGAGTTCTTTGTGTGGTTCATGTTTATCTCCTCTTTTGTTTTTTCAGGAATGGGTCGCCGAGTTCATCGAGCCAGGCTGCAAGTTTGCCGTGCAGCCGGGTGATAACCTCGTCTTTCCCTGTTCCTGGGTAGATGGGTTTTTCTTGATAAGGGTCTTCCCGCAGGTCGTAAAGCGCCTGGTCCACGCCGGGCGGGAATGGACACCGCCTCTTACTTGGATCATGGTACACGCTGTGTTCGGTGGCATCGACCACGACATAGGTGTAGCGATGGTCGCGGACGGCGCGCCATTCCCGTCCGTATTCGATCGGCCAGGTGTATGGCGTCATGCCGGGATAAGGCGCGCCGCAATTGTGAGCCATATAGATATACTCTTGCTCGATTTCGCGTCCCGAGCGCAGCGCATCGGAAAAATCTTGTCCGTGCCGTCCCTGTGGAATCTCGCAACCCATAAGACCCAGCAGGGTTGGCGTCATGTCTGGCGAATTAAACAATCCCGGTTCGCGTCGTCCCGCAGGTAATACGCCCGGATAACGGATAATAAACGGAATGCCGACGCTCTCTTCATACCAATGATCCTTGAGCCATAGTCCATGCGAACCCAGATTTTCGCCGTGATCGGAGCTGACGACGACAATCGTATTCTCGGCCAGGGCGAGCTGATCGAGCGTGGCCATCAGGCGACCGAAGTTTTCATCCATCGAGGTGATGGCGCCGAAGTGTCCGGGAGCGCCGCTACGGTACATTTGCTCATCAGCGTTGGGTCGCAGCGGCAAATCATCGGGCGGGTACATCTTTTCGAAGCGTTCGGGCGCACGAAACTGAGCCCAGCCTTTCGGGGCATCGGGGTCATAGTGCGATCCGCCGCACAGATTGTGGGGCAAGGCCCAAGACAGATAGAGACAGAAGGGCTTGTCGGGATCGCGGGTGGCGCCGTTTTCGTTCTCAATGTAACGGATGGCGGCATCGGTTTCGTAATCGACCATCCAGCCTTCGCCTTTGACGATTTGTTCCTCGGTGTCCATGTATTCGTAGGTGAAATGGTCATGATGACAATTTTTCGCCAGCCAGTAATCGAACCCCATACGGCGCGGGCCGCGCGGCGTCATATTGCTCCATTGGTTGCCGATATCGCCCGACTCATAAGCATCGAGGTGCCACTTGCCGATAAAACCGGTTGCGTACCCGCCACGCTTCGCCGCCTTGGCGATGGTTTCTTCTTCGACCGGCAGGCGTAACCAGTTGTGCATCATGTTCATTGAGAAGGGATGTTTGCCGGTAAGCATAGCCGCTCGATTGGGCGTGCAGATCGGACTGCAACTATGTGCGTTTTCGAGCAGCACTCCTTCGGCCGCGAAACGATCAAAGTTGGGCGTGAGCACAGGGTCTTCGCCCATGCAGCCGATACTGTGCCGCCGCCACTGGTCGCCCATGACAA
>CAZOLK010000423.1:0-3865 GCA_964580325.1 uncultured Verrucomicrobiota bacterium
TTCGCGAAAAATGATCTCGACTCGTTCATGGCAAGGTCTCCTGCACGGTTTTGACTTCGGCGACTTCGCCGCCGCCCATGATTTTGAGCTGGCGCTCGGTCCATCCGTCTTTCGGGACTTCGATATGTAGGCGACCGTCGTCGTTGCGCACATTGACAGGGAATAGTCCGGGTTGCTGCCACCATGGACTGGTGTGTTCGTTGCCGAAGGAAACCGCCCACCATTGGCCTTGGTCATCCTTGAACAAATTGCCATAAACCGCCCAGATGTGGGGCACGACAAACAGCTCCCGGTCCACAGGTATGGGCCCCCACGGACCGTCGGCTTGGATGTAGTATCCGTCATAGGTTGAATGGTGCTTGGCCTTTTCGGACCAACGGCCATGAACCGATGCCGCGGGACCGCTCCAGTGAATCGCGTCCAGAACGAAGAGTCCCTCAAACACGGTCATCCCGCCGAATGCATCGGAGGCATATTGGATGCCGCCGGTATCGACCGGGCGATAATCCCATTTCCAGCCTGGCAAATCAAGATCACCCACCTCGGCCACATGGAGCTTCCAGTCGATCGCGGTCGAAGCGTAAAGTTTGCCGTCGGGGCCGGTGAAGAAATCCGGCCAAAGCGGGCCGGGGTCGCGGCCGAGCTGGCCGCCGACTTTCCAGAGGCACTCATACGGACCTTCGGGCTTGCCGGAAATACTGCACAACACCCCAGCTCCCCCGTTGCCCGGCGCGAAGCGGTCATGCCGCATCGTGCCGTGGATAATGTAGTAATTCCCGCGCAGATACTCCAGTTTAGCGCCCCAGAAGACCCGACAGAAATCCCATTGGCCGCAGGCTTTCGCATCGAGATCAGACGGTGGTTCACCAAGCTTGTGCGGCAGCCAGTGGATGTCCTCGTAGCGGAATAGCGCCGGCATCTCCTCCCACGAGCAGAGATCGCGCGACCGCCACATCACCAGCTCGCCGGGCCAATCAATCACAGAACCACTCAAATAAAACCAGCCATCCGGCGCATGGGTCACACTCATATCGCGGGTGTTGACCGACGAAACAGCGAGCGGTTTCATCCTGCTCCATGGGCCTTTTTCTGTAAACACATGCTGAGGTTTGCGAGGGAAACTTTCGACATGACTCGTCACATACACCTCCCAACGAGTCGGGCCGAGCCATTCCAAAGGCACCAGGGCCGCACGGTCCCGGGCCTGCGCCCATGCGCCATGACCGCTGTAAGCGACATAGTATTGGGGCCCGTCAATGTGCTCTTTCAATGTACTGTCATAGCGGCCACGGAATGCCTCGACGGCCGTCGAATGCGGACCTTCAAAAACCGTGACCGCACCGCCGCACGGCACCATCAGATGACGCCGGCTGTAAGGCCCGTATAATGAGTCGGCATAGGCGATCCAGGTATCGCGGAAACGCACGCCGCAACGGGTGTTCTCTTCCCATGCGGTCAGGTAATAACGCCCATCGCGCTTGAACAGAAAGGCACCGGCGCTCCCAACCTGAAGCGGATGTCCGCCATAACCATCCGGTGAATTCTCTCTGTGGCCAGGCGCCGGATCTAGCGCTGGCTGTAAGAGCCGTGGCGGCTCCGCCAGCGCTGTGAGATCATCGGACATCCTGGCGATCCAGCCTCCGTCAAACAGCCAATACACACAGCCATCGTCGTCGACGAACATCGAAGGATCACCCCCGCGCACCGTGATGTAGGAATGAGACTCATAGGGACCTTCAGGCTTGCCGGAGGTGCTGCGGAGCAACCCGGTCCCCTTGTTGTTGAGGGAAAAGCAAATCCAATAGGTTCCCTTGGCGAAGTGCAGTTCCGGCGCGGTGGCAGCGCGGGCAAACACTTGGTCGGTTTTCCCTGGAACGAGGCGCCGATATTGCTGCCAGGAAGTATCGCCTTTTTGGGCATCGCGCTGAAAGTCCCAGACCCAGCCGAGGTCGGTCCACGACTTGAGATCCTCCGAGCGCCACAGACGAATGCCTTGGTTGAAATCATAATCGTGCGACCCGTCTGGACGGATGGTCGGGCTGGTGGCAGTCAAATAGAACAAGCCATCCTGTCCTTTGCTGATAGCCGCATCCCGCAAAGGCTCATCGAGAATGGGAGTGACCACCACGCTTGGCCAATCGCGGTCGGGCGAGGCAGCAACGCATGGAGCGGCGCACGCCAGCATGGCCACCCACCACAATATCATCTTGTAGCTGTATTTCAGAATGAATCCCCTTGGGCTAAAAAGGTTTTATAATCATCGGCTAACTGGTCGTTCTGTTGTTCCAACCAGTCGGCGAGACGGCGGCGCATGTCAGCAAGGACTTCGTTTGGCGGGTTGTCGGATTTCAACAGGTTGTTTAACTCGTAGACATCATTTTCAATGTCGTAAAGCTCCTCATCCGATGGGTTGCGGATCGAATCGAGGATCAGTGCGACGCGGGGGTCTTTCGAACCGGCTGTTTCCGCTTCCAGCAACGAGAGAAAATAATCCTCCGATTGCCGGCTGGCGCCCTCGGGACCTTGGAGCGGTTTCCCCTCCTTTAACGGCTTGAGGTAGACACCCATGCGGGTCTTTGCCGGGTTCGGTCCGTTCCAGATATATTTCCATTTCCGGGTGCCGACGGAACGGTCGCTACCCATGGCGCCATACACTTCGTCGCGGAACTCGTCGCTCTCCCCCATGAGCACGGGCAAAAAGCTTTTTCCATCGATATCCTCGGCGGCGGGCGCGCCGACGAGTTCCAGCAGGGTAGGCATGATGTCCACATAATGGAGCAAAGCCGAACTCCGGCGACCGGCTTCGATCTTACCCGGCCAATGGGCGATCATGGTGGCGCGTATGCCGATTTCGTGGCAAGTGCCTTTGCCCCGCGGAATCTGACTGCCCTGCTCGGTCATAAACAGGAACAGGGTATTCCCAGCATAGGGAGAGGCTTGCACGGCGTCAAATATCATACCCACCGTCTCATCAAGCCGTGAAACATCTTGATAATACTCCGCCAACACACGACGAATGGCTGGCGTATCCGGAGCATAACCCGGCAGTTTCAATCTGGCCGGGTCATAGGTAATCGGCCCTGGGAATGGCCAGTTACGTCCCCAGACGACATGCGGGGTGGTTGACCCAACATAGAGCAGGAACGGACGGTCGTGCTTCTCCCGGATAAAATCGATCGGAATCTGGCGTATTTGCTCTTGGTTCTTACTGAACACTTCGTATTTGATTCTTTCATCCGGCGGCGTATCAAAGAGATGCTTACCGACAGATGCGATCAGGTAGCCTGACGATTGGAAAGTCAAGGGCAGCTTCGCGTAATCCTGGGTTTCATTCTTTAGACCGTTTAAGTTATTGCCGTAGATTTTTCCGAAGGCCGGCATTCTCCCGGTGTTAAGCTGGAAGCGCGTGGGCGTGCAGACTGAAGTGCAGGTGTAGAGCCGGTCAAAGACCACGCCTTGTGCTGCGATGCGGTCGAGGTTCGGCGTAATGGCGCACGGGCTGCCCATGCAGCCCATATCGTCCCAGGTCATATCGTCGGCCAAAATCAGAACGATATTGGGCCGCTTGTCGGGCCGGGTGGCCAGGTTCTCCTGCGCATACGACAGCGCCGGCGCAAGAGTCAGGCCCACCGCGCCCAGCGCGGCGGTTTTCAGGAAGTCTCTTCGGTTTCGGTTCACAGATCTACTCCTTAGGGTTGCCGGTTGATGGTTCATGTCCACGATTCTCCTTGGGTTGATGGCGCATGATTCATGGTTGCACATCTTTCTTCTTTTGGTTGACAGCCGCTCCGCTCAAAATCCGTTTCTCGGAATCCGTCAGCTCTTCGTATTCGGCGACCCGAATGTCGAGGCGATCATCGTGTTC
>CAZOLK010000424.1:0-3859 GCA_964580325.1 uncultured Verrucomicrobiota bacterium
TACAATGGGTGAGCTTCCAGCACCAACTTTAGCCCATGAGTTTGGCTGAAGAGGCGTATTTACAACAGATATTCCATTAAAATAACTATAGCAAAATGGTTCAGGAAATTCTTCCACTTTCCAAAAAAGCTCATTATCTGCCAGGCAGCTATAGCTTAGAAACGCAATCAAGATTACATTTTGCAAGCAGAATGCATAGTAATTAATTAAGGCAATTTTAATGGATTTATTCATGGTATTGTATTTTGCATTTTCCGTCAAAACAATTCGAAATAAAATTGTGCTGAGTTTATAACACTTGTAATTCCTCATATTCCTCATAGAGTTCTTGCTCTTGTGCTGAGTTTATAGCGTCGGAATTGTAATTCCTCATAGAGTTCTTCCTCTTTCATTCTATGATGAAAGCAGTTATGACTATCGAGATTAAGTTTCCTTATATAATCATAAATAGCCACGTCATCTTTAAGCATATCCTGCACCGTTTTATTTTCATATATTACAGTTCCAGAATAACATATCTCATCTTGTCCCGCTACCTTAGCCGATCTCGCTGCTTTTACAAATATATCTCTTGTGCGGAAATCATGGAATAAAGGATTTGATGTTGTCAGGTCAGGTTTATTCATCATGACATTGCAAAAATATGCCATAACTTCATTTTCAAAGAGTGATACGCAGTCGATTTCTTCCCCGCACTTGCCCGCGGCAAGGTGGTCCGCTACATGCTGTAATTCGTGTGTAATTTTTTTATATGTTAGTTTGCGATTCGCACATATTATGATGGTTTTATATTTATAATTGTATCGATGATTGCAATCATTGCAATTATATTCACAAATAACTTTGTCTAAGCAATTCTTCAAGCCTAATTTCACAGCATAAGCATAAACAGCTTCAGCTTTATCTACGCAATTGAATAATCCCATAAAATCGATTTTGTTTATAGTTTTGTTAGACAAAAAAGAATATATACGCGGCTCCTCTTTAAGAATATAAGTTATTGGATCCCGTGATATAAAACGTCCGTAAATCGTTGAACAATATCTGAAGCCGTAGTACAGCAAACCCGATTCATCCTCGTACTTAGTGCTAAAGCGATATGGATTGAGGTTAGCCATGGGTCCAGATTTGGCTACGGTCTTGCCGAAAGGGCTGTATTCGTAGTGCGCGGCTATGGAGCCGGATGCGTCCAGCAACTGACCTGTGTTGCCGTTGGCGTCGTAGGTGAAGTAGTGGATGTTGGTTTCGGTGCTGCTTTCGCGTACCGCGGTCAGGATGCCGCCGATGCCGCCTGCTCCTTGCAGGCTGCCGGATAGATCCAGGCCGTGTACGTAGCTGATCGCCTGGTCCGGGGCATGGGCGTAATCGCGCTCTTCGCGGATCATGTTCCAGCCGTCGTAGATGAATGTGCTGGTGTATTCCAGCTCGAAGGCGCTGCCGTTCCAGGTTGCCACCGCTTTCTTGATCCGCCGGCCCATGTAGTCGTAGGCAAACGTCAGTTTTTGTTGGCCGACGATCTTAGGATCGTTCAAGGACTCAGTGGCTATGAGCCGGTTTTCGGCGTTCCAGGTATTGGTCCATTGGCCGTCCTGCAACAGGTTGCCGTCCGGATCGTAGGTCGGCGCCTGGTCCGGTTGGCCTTGGTTGTCTATGTTCACGTATTGATTCAAATCATTCGCCTCGTAGGTCGCTTTCAACGCATGGGCATTCGAATAAGTCAACCTGTTGCCTATGTTGTCGTAAGTATAACCGAACGATTTGTCGAGTAAAGCGTTTCCTGGAGCGGAAATCATGCCTTCATAGCTGTCCGCGCCTGTCACTTCGCTGCGATTGTTGTATTGGTAGCTGTTGAAATGGCTGATTAGAAAAGCTAACCCGTTGTTTTCCACTGCGGTGCGGCGGTTTATCTCGTCGTAGACGTAACGGTAGCTGGAGATGACTGTCTGCCCAAACGCATTGGTTACGCCGGTTTTGTTGTTACGGTTCGCTTCGTAGCCGTAGCTGGTTCGGAAGCCGTTGGCGGCTTCCAGGCTTTGGATCAGCTCCGCATCAGGTACATAGTTGTAGGTGAATTGCGGGCCGGCCTGGCCAGCAATGCTCCAATCCACGGTCTTGAAGCGCCCTTTGTCGTCATACTGATAGGAAATTGGTTTCTTCATTCCTTCAATTAACCAATGAGGGCTTCGCCCTCAACCCAACCGGGGCTCCGCCCCGGACCCGCCAGGGGCGCGGCCCCTGGACCCGAGGTTGAAAAGGGTGTACTACGAAAGCGCCCCTCCCAGAAGGCTCCACTGCAATCATCCTCACGATTGGCAGCACAAGCGATCGGCTGCTTTAAAGCTTTCATAAACCAAGAGGCCGAAGCAAAACGCTCACGCCAGGTCGCCAAAAACTCAGTATCTTCAAGCATACAATCGATTTTTGCCGCCTCCTCCGCAGGCAAAACCGGCAATTCACAGCTCTGCCCCCCCTTTTCTCCCGGCAAGGGCGCTGATTTTAGCAAAAACCAAGCCTCGGCGATCTCACGGTCGCTACGCTCCCGCATCTGCTCCGGCCGAGGCCGAATAACCACATGAAGATGGTTCGACATCACGGCATAAGCCGCCATATCAACTGAAAATAGCTGAACGAGAAGCTTCAAACGCCCCTCTATCCAACCCCGGCGATGCTCGAAGCCATCGCCACAAAGAAATGCCCGCCGAACACAGCGACTCATACAATGAAGCCAGGGCGGAGCGTCCTGGTCGAACTGACGGCTACGAGATAAGCGCATGGTTGAATCCTAGCTTAGAATGAAGTATTGTCAAGCAAAAGCGACCTGGCCCCGTATTATTAGTGGACACTGCGGTAAAGTGCCGATGGATCCGCACGATTTGCCTGGCGGCGCAAAAGCCGACTTCCTCGGGACGAATCGGCAACGCCCAGATTTCACGCACTTCGATCCGTCCGTGCTCCTTGCCTTGAAGACGGGCTTGCGGCGGATGCCGAGGGGGGGAAAAGCGCGGTTGAGAAACCGCGCGGCGTCTTGCTGGGCCTGCATGGCATCGGCCGTGACGATCACGCCATCCAGGGGCACCTCTTTGAGCATGGGCCGTAGCGCCGTAATCTCATTGCTCTTCTCGTCCACCGGTCGTTGTGCAACCCGTCGCGTCGTTTCGTGGGTAACGGCGCCTACCAAATGCAGGGGCTGACCGTCGGCACGCTTGGCTTTCTTCACGGTCTTGCCGTCCACCGCCAGACGCCGCACCGGCCCGTCTTGTTCCGCCATCCAGGCCGTGACGGCCCGATCGAACTCCTCGGCGGGCACCAAGCCCAGAATCCGCCGGATGGTGGGCTCGCTGGGCGCCACATAACGCTGGCGTTTCTTGCTGTAGTAGCACCGCAAAAGTCTCAACTGCGTTTGGTTCAAATACCCGGCAAACTCCGCGATGGCTCGGGTGCCTCGCGCGCCGCACAAGGTCGCTAAAGCGCAAATCGTAAGAACCAAACCCAGCCCATAAAGCCGACCTTTGCGCTTCCGGGTGTCCGTCAAGGCCTGCAGCCGTGCCCATAGCGAACGAAACTGCCCTCCCGTATAAGCGCAGTGCATCGCCGGATCCTCGTGGACCGCAAATCGTGAGGGCATCGTCTCGGCACGCAACCACCGACGCGCCTTCGGATGCAGCGACCGAACCCACAGTTCCTTGGGATGGCCATCGTCCTGGTAGAAATCGCGATGGTGTCGCCGGTATCCCTGCGTCAGCCCTAGCGCTTCCCATCCCGCCGCTCGATAGCATGTGCCGCTAAAACGTTCGGGATCGACAAAAATTGATAGGAACTTGGTTTTTTCATGAAGGCAGAAATACCAAAACTCAAATGA
>CAZOLK010000425.1:0-3831 GCA_964580325.1 uncultured Verrucomicrobiota bacterium
GAGATCGGATCTCGCGGAACCCGCTGCAGATAAGCCCCATCGACCACTAGCGTTCGCTTTTCCTTGTCCAATCCATGCACATTTAATTCAGGACAGATTGTGCAAAATAATTATTTGAGACCCAGCCCACCACACGCAATAAAAAAAACTGCACGATTTACGAAACGGATCTATTTTCGATGTACGAAAAGCATAGGCGCGCCCAATGGAATAGCGCCTTGCCTTCAGCACCATGACAGGTACAATAGGGCGATCATTAAAGACGCAAACAGACTGGAGTATAGCGATGAAGCGAAACGGCATGACGTTGTTGGCGTTATATTGCTGGGCGATGGTGGAGTGTTTACCTGCTGGCGATTGGATGCAGTGGCGCGGCCCTCAACTGAACGGCGCAGCAGATGAAACCGGACTCCCCACGACCTGGAGTGCGTCCGAAAATATAGCCTGGAAGCTCGCTCTTCCTGGCGAAGCAGGCAGCACTCCGATTGTTGTCGGCAATCACATCTTTCTAACCAGCACTGTCCTGGCCGAGAACCGGCTGGCAGTCATGGCGGTTGACTTGGAAACCGGGAATCTGCTCTGGAGCCATGATGCGGGCGAGGACCAGTCCAAGCGCAAATACCACATGGCTTCGCCATCGCCGGTCTCTGACGGCAAGCATGTTTACTTTCTGTTCGGCACCGGCCGCCTGATCGCCATGGATTTCGCTGGCAAACAACTCTGGCAGCGCGAACTGGAAAAGGAGTATGGGACTTTTTCGATCCAGTTCGGCTACGCCGGCAGCCCGTTGCTCTTTCGTGACAAGCTTTATTTTGTCTTGTATCGCAACATCAAGCCGTCTCGCTGGGGTCCTTCGACCAGCAAGGGTCCGTTGGACAATTTTCTGCTGGCCATTGATCCGGTCACAGGCAAAACCCTCTGGAAGCAGGTTATTGACACGGATGCCGACGACGAATCGCGGGAGGGCTATTTCACACCCATCCCGTACGAGGGACATGGCCAGGCAGACATCATCTGCACCGGAGGTGAATTCGTCACCGGCCACAATCCCCAGACCGGTGAGGAGAACTGGCGCTGGGAATACAGTCCGCACCAACGCCGCACCTGGCAACGCATCGTGACCACACCACTGTGCCACGGAGATTTGCTTTACGTGATCCGGCCAAAAAACCAAACGTTCTACGCGCTGAATCCAGGCAAAAACGGCCAGGGCCGTTTGAACGACGACATCATTGTCTGGCGCACGGATGAATGCACCGCAGATGTGCCGTCCCCTCTGTTCTATCGTGATCGGCTCTATATAGTGGGAGAATCGAAAAAAGTCATATCCTGCCTGAATCCGCAAAGCGGCGAGTTGATCTGGCGCGAAAAACTGGGCGGCAAAGCCGTATTCTGGGCATCGCCTACGGGCGCGGACGGCAAAATCTACTGCATCAGCCTGAACGGCGAAGTGGTCGTGCTTCAAGCTGGCGACGAATTAAACGTGCTTTCACGCATCCCCATGGGCGAACGGCCCTGTTACTCGACTATTGTGGCTGCGCACGACCGCCTGCTCATTCGTATGAGCAAAAGCCTGGTTTGCGTCAAGCAAGAAAGCCAAGGGCCTGAAAAATAAGTTCTGTTTTCCATCCAGCAATATATATATAAAACAGGCTGAAGTCTTTAAAACTCCAGCCTGCAGCAGAACAAAACATCTATCGTTATTTGGGCATCGGTATGGGCATGCCCATACCACCTATGCTGGCCTTGGCAGCTTCTTCCAGTTTATCAGCCATCTCCTCAGTGATACTGCACGAAATGCTGATATCGCTCGCGCCGCCCTTGATTTCAATGGCCTGCAACAACTCGCCTAACGAAGGTTGCTGCATCTGCGCGACAAACATGCCACCCCTAGCTTTGAAACCTTCGAGTTTCTTGGCCAGCATATCGACCTTGGATGCATCGGCAAGATCCAGCAGCATGTTCATCATAAAAGTCTTTTTACTATAGTCAAAAGACACGATAACCGCTTTGATCGCTTCGATACCGGCCATTTGAGAGTTCTCGGCAGCATTGGCGATCACATCGGAAGGACGCATGAGCGCGCCCCACATCATGGCCTTCTGGTTGGCTTTGCCCATGGTCGCATTCAGCTCCTGATTGGTGCGGATGCCCTGTTTCTTTTTCTGCATCACATCGATGCAAGTCATGACAACCGTCTCGTTACCAAGGATCACGTTGGATTCATCCGCCATGACCAGACCTAAGGTTTTATCTTTTTCCTGCCAGGCATGTATCTTCACGCCGTTGTAATCCTTCTCGGCAATAGAAGGTTTTTTTTCCTTGACATACGCGAGCAATTTATCCTGGGCATACGTCATATTGATGACGACAACGCCTTCAGCATTCTTCGGATCAGCGCCTATAACAACCGCCATGGATGCATACTTGATATGTTGCTGGGGATCTATGCCAGTTTTCTCGACAAACTCGACATATTCCGCCCCTTTTTCATTTTTCGCCATTTCTTCACGAATCGATTCCGTGGTCATGACTTTTTTGACATCGAGAAAAAACACGCCCTGGACATTCTGGGGAAGCCACTGCAACTTATCCTGACCTTGACCCATAGGGGCGGCGCCTTGCTGACAAGACGTCATGACAACCGCCGCGAAACCAAAACACAATACTGTCAAACCTATACTTTTCTTCATGAAGCACTCCTTAATGCTAACCTAAACACGGAATTTGAATGAGTGATCACTATTATCGCATAACATGCTGAAGAGCAACGTTTATTTTTTTAGGATCGGGTGACAGAAGCAAGTGGCGAAGGGCGAGTGGCTGGCTGGATATTGGATCGCCACGGCGTCAGCAGCAACGGGGATGAATGCACATTGCATGAAGTCTACCTGCCCACGTTCCAAAAAACTGTGTGCAAGCCGGCGTGGCCTGCGTCATGACCGCCTATAATCCAGTGAATGGCGAGCATATGTCTGAAAACCGGCGGTTGGTACGAAAGAGCAACTGCTTAGAGTACGATCAGGCGGTTTGCTCGCTTCCGAGCGACAGGCCCAGTTGCTCGTCTTCGTCGATTTTGGTCGCGATTTCGGTTTCAGGCATGTCGTTATTGGCTGGAAAAGGTTTCATGGCCATGCTCCCCGACCTCTCTCTGCCCCCTCCCTGCTCGTTTCAGGGTACTCCCGGTCGGCTTTTTGCCCCTCCCGGTCGCTATTGTAGTCATGAAGCTGTTCGATGTCGATCAGCCCGGTGAAAAGGCTTCGCCGTCCTGGCCTTCGCCGTTGAAAACCGGCAGATAGGGCTACGCTGCCGCATGCGCCAGCGGTTCCAAATACAACCAAATGAAAGGATTCGTGTCTTTACCAGCGCCGCCAACCATTGAAGTCACGATCTATGAGCCGTTTTATGATGATCTTCCCTTTCAGCCGGAGCTATCTATGTAAAAAAGTATAAGGCAAGGGAGAGTTTTCGCCCTGTACCCCCCCCCCTTCTTTTTCCCGAAATGCGGTGGTTAGCGTGGTTTTGATATGGGATGAGGTTGTTCAGGCAGCACCCGCGAAAAGGAAGGGACAAAAGGACAAAATAATCTAACACTTTTTCATTTTTAATTTTGATAACGCAACTGTGCTATGCTATTTTTATATCAACGAATTGAATGAAAGGAATGCAACCAATGAACCAATGAACCAAATTTTTTGTCAGTTAAGTGAAGGAATGAAGAAACCAATTTTCTATCAGTCTATAAATATGACAAATGGGGAGCAGTTATGATGAGTGTCACGGTTGCATGTGCGATTTGTTTCATTCTCACACTTGCCACTCTTCTCCATG
>CAZOLK010000426.1:0-1639 GCA_964580325.1 uncultured Verrucomicrobiota bacterium
GCCGTAGCAAATTGATCCGCCTCAAAAGAGGTTTGGAAAAAAGCGCCGGAACGGTTGTTCGTCCAGCCGGTTTTCGAGGAACTGGTTAACCTTGCGCGAGGTTTGCAGGGTCATCAGCTTGAGCCAGTTCAGAAAACCGATGGGCGAAAACTTGAACAAAAAGACCAGGCTGATCGCGATGGTCAGCGACAGCATGATTGTTGCGCCGACAGGCCCCACCAGCCGCACCAGTAGACGCTGGCCCAGGAAATGACCGGTCAAGCCGCCGTTGGTCGGTAGGTTCAGCAGAACGCGTTGCTGGTCAAACGCCTGGGGCTGCAATTCCATCAGCATGACCATGGCCAGCAAAAGCACCAGCATCCAGATCGCCTTGGTCTTGACCGGCAGGTTGGGTTGGATCAGGCACATCAACCCCAGGATGCCGGTGAACAGCATCACCAGGTAGGCCCCCAGGCCGAACGCCATGAACAGCACGAACCCGGTCCAGGCGCCCAGCGGCCCGATAATATTGACCGAAGGCATGTTGGGCCGGACCTTCAGGATGCTGATGTCACGGGGTTCGTAGGTGAATAAACTAAGCGTGAAAAGTAAAAACACGACCAACAGGATCCAGCCGTACATTTCGCGCCAGTCGCTGCGCTCCTTTGCTATATCCTTATTTTCCATTAAAATCAGTCACATTTCCCGATCACATTAAGTTGTTGTACCGTTCGTTCTGGTTCAATAGTATAGCGAATGTCGATTATTGCGGGAAGCGTTTTTGATTTCAGATTTCCGGATCCGATCAAGCAGGCCGCTTTTTAATTGAGCACAGTATGGAACGCGAAAAAAACAAAGCTATGCGGGACAGTGCCGTAGCTGTTGTCCGTCGCCTGACCAGCGCCGGATTCGAGGCCTATTTCGCTGGCGGTTGCGTGCGCGACGAGATCCTCGGTCGGACGCCCAAGGATTACGACATCGTCACCAGCGCTTTGCCGGACCAGATCCTGGCCCTGTTTCCAGGGGCTCTGGAGATCGGCAAGGCCTTTGGCGTGATCGCGGTGAAGCAGGGCGGTTTCCTGTTCGACGTAGCCATGTTCCGCGGCGAGAGCGATTACATGGACGGGCGCCGTCCTGGCAAAGTCCATTTCGCCACACTTGAACAGGATGCGTGTCGGCGCGATTTTACGATCAACGGATTGTTCTATGACCCGGTCGCGAATACGATCTTCGACTTTGTCAAGGGCCGCCGGGATCTGGATGCCCGGCTTGTCCGCGCCATTGGGCGGCCTGAGCAGCGTTTTGCCGAGGACCACTTGCGCATATTGCGCGCTGTGCGTTTTGTGGCAACCCTGGAATTCAGCCTGGACCCCGCGACCCGTGATGCGATCCGCACCCATGCCGCGGATCTTACGCGCATCAGCGCGGAGCGCATCGAACAGGAATTGACCCGCATCCTGCTCGAAGCGCACTGGCCCGGCAATGCGTTGACGCTGCTCAGGGACTTGGGCCTGTTGCGGGTGATGTTGCCCAAAGTCGCTGCCATGGAAGGCCAGCAGCAACCGCCCGAGTTTCATCCCGAGGGTGATGTCTGGACGCATACCGTCATGATGCTGAATAACATGGCCTGGCGCGACAAGATCCTGGCCTACGCGGTGTT
>CAZOLK010000426.1:1649-3819 GCA_964580325.1 uncultured Verrucomicrobiota bacterium
TCCACGACGTGGGTAAACCGCCCACCGCGCATCTCGGCCAGGGCCGCGACGGTCGGCAACGTCTGCGCTTTGACCGGCACGCGGCAGTGGGCGCGGACATCGCCCACGACATACTCACACGACTGCGTCTGTCCGCACGCGAGATCGATGCGGTCTGCCACATGGTGGCCAACCATATGCATTTCATGCACGTGCGCCAGATGCGTCGCGCTACGCTGCGCACGCTCATGGGCCATGTCCAGTTCCAGCGCGAACTGGAACTGCATCGCCTGGATTGCTCAGCCAGCCACGGCAGCCTGGAGAATTACACGTTTTTGCGGGAAGAGCAGGAGCGGATGGCCAACGAACCGGTCTTGCCCAAGCCCTGGATCAATGGCCGCGACGTCATGGCTCTGGGCCTGGCCGAAGGCCCGCGAATCGGGCGTCTGCTCAAAGCCTGCTACGAGCAGCAACTGGAAAACCGGTTCGAAAATCGCCAAACCCTACTGGCATGGCTCAAAGAGCAGGTGGAGGTTGAAAAGGATGACGAAAAAAAGGATGCGGCGGATGCATAAGTGGATTCATGCAACCGATCCGGACCCGCGCTGTCATGACGGCCCGACCGCCATCGAGCTGGCCGGTGAAGCGGTCAGGAAAAGGAAACGCGAAGTGTGTTTTGTCGACACGCTTGCCGCGGCTTATGCCAGGGCCGGCGATTTCGTTCACCCTTCGAAATCGCCATCTGTCGTGTGGTCAACCTCCGTTTCACGTACGGATCTGTGGGGGGGCGTCCGGAGAGTTGGATGTTCAATACCTGTGGCCCACTTTTTTATGTTGCACCCAAACACCCCTCCCTGCTCCCCTCACCGTTCGCGTTTCGTGCGTGCCTTATGGATCTTTTTCAGCATGTGCGTGTGGTTGGGGTCGCTGGCGTCCAGCAGGCTGTGTGCTAGTTCGACGTCGTTCAGCGACAGCGCGTGTTGAGCGTATTTTTTGAGCGCTTGGTTCATGGTTTTGCGGACGTGTTCGCTTTCGGGCCACTGTTTTAGGGCTTGCTTGAAACAGGCCATAGCTTCGGCAAACAGTTCGTAGCTGCCCTGACGCACGGCTTCTTCGGTGATGTAGTTCGCCGTGGCGCAGAGATTCATGCTCTCTTTGTGGCGTCGGTATTCCAGTAACGCGTTCTGGAACGCGACTACGGTCGGATAGCGTTGCTCAGGATTGGTGGCCATGGCGCTCAAGGCGATATGGAGCAACTCGCTTCTTTTGCCTGCCGCGCCGATCTTGTTGTTGGCCGCGTCAGTCAAACATTGACGCACGTCGAGATTCCAGTGCGGCGGTCGCAGCACAACGATTTCGTACAGGACGGCGCCCAGCAGGTAGATGTCCGAGGTTTTGCCGATCTTGCTCATCTGGGCGCGTGCCATTTCCGGGGCCATGTAGGCCGGCGTGCCGTAGAGCGCCCGTTTACACGGCATGCGTGCGGCTTTGCCTTTGGCGGATACCGATGCGGCAATGCCCCAGTCGGTGAGCAGCACTTCGCCGAAACCGCCCAGCATCACGTTGTCTGGTTTGATGTCGCGATGGATGATGTCGCGGCTGTGCGCAAAAGCCACCGCATCGCAAACCTTGAGCAGGATGTCCAGGTTTTGGTCGGTCGATTTCCACTTGATCACTTTGTCCCAGGCCGAACCGCTCACCCGTTTCAAGGCGTAAAACAAACGTCCCTGTTCGCTCAGGCCAATATCGTGGATCGGTAAGATGTTGGGGTGGTCGAGTTCGCCCATGACGATTGCTTCGGAAATGAACTGGGTGCAGCGTGCATCGTCCTCGGCGCGCTCGGGGCAAATCATCTTGAGCGCGACGATCCTGTCCAGCGACGCCTGGCGCGCTTCGTATACCAGGCCCATGCCGCCCTCGCCCAACAGCGTACGCAGCTCGTAAGCCGGTGAAGGCCGTTGCGTTTCCGTGGCATCGAGTATGGTCTGTTTGCGCAGGTTCACCGAAGTTGCCATTTCCGTAGGCTGCCGAACAACCTCGTGCCTGGGGTGCAAAGTCATGATGGACGTCGCGTCGCCTGGCAGCGAGGCGGCCCACAGGGTCTCCACCTCCTCGCACGACATCAGCGATTCAGGCGGCGCAGATTCGATCGCGCTTTTCGAGCCGGCGGCATTGGCGGATCGGATGCATC
>CAZOLK010000427.1:0-3804 GCA_964580325.1 uncultured Verrucomicrobiota bacterium
ACTGCTGGGTCTGGACGGCCCGGACCTGTGCCCCTTCAAATTCCAGACCAAATATTATGATGAATTGACCGGCTACCTGTATTACGGCCTGAGATACGCCTGTACGAGCACATGCCGGTGGATTAGTCGGGAGCCGTTGGGCGAATTTGAGTCATTGAACCTATACTCTTTCTGTCATAATGACCCAGTTAATTCCTATGATCTCATAGGTGCTGGTCAAAAGCTTGTAGCGGATGTGGATGAGAATGGTAATTTCTGCAACTTTAGATATGAGCTTCATTTCCCAGGTGGCAAACCAGGTACAGGTTATAGCCTTGAACGTTATTACGCTATTGTTGGCCATGACGATTGGCTTAAGGATGGGTTTGACCATCGCTTTGAGGAGGTCCTTAAAGCTGCTACAAAAACTCTGCCTTTTGGCAATTTGTCGCAAATGGAAATTTGGGTTGCCACACAACGCGGGTATATTCGTGCATGGGACCAACCTGTCAATCCAATAAGAGCAGCGAACGGCGACCTTCTTGTAACTTTTTCCGGTCAAGAAGCTGTTATGTATGCTGGGTCCGCGATATTGACTGAAATTGGTTGTGGGGCCTTGGCTCCTATTGCAGGACAAATAGCTTCAACCTACTTTCCCGGGAAAGTATTGACTGCCAAGGTGATGATGCAGAGATTTTCACATTTCATTGATGATGCTCTGCGTCCAGCGGTTCAGCAAACTTACACATATGTTGATGACACTTTTAGACCTGCCTTACAAAGGGGCGGGGGTGTTTTTGATGATGCGATGCAAAGCGGATCGTTTCGGTTTTCACAATTGGACGACCCTGCTGAACATTTAGCAAAAACTCAAAAGATTATCCCGCAGCAGGATTTTTCGCCAGATCTTTTTGTATACGATTCGAGCATACCTGTGAATGAGGGAAGAACAGTTACTCGGTTGCACAATTATAGACAATATAAACTGATAGACCCACAGTTCAGTGCAACTGCTCATATAAATCCCAATACACCTTACCCAGAAATACTTGGTGTTATTCGACATGAAGGAGGGCATGTCAGAAAAGCATTGGGAAGTCGCTTTAACAGGGAGATTGTCTATCTTGCAACACGTTCAAAAATGTATGGAAGAGGATTTGCTGCATTCATATCAGAAGTCCCTGAGTATTATAGTCAATTTGGATTGCATGGTATAAGCCAGTGGAAGCCATGGGTTATAAACGACAGCCTTCCCTATTTATGGACAGATCTTAGAATAACAGCATATGGAGTTGGTGGATATTGCGCAGCTCGATATCTCGATAATCTCAATGATTAATTAGGGAGATGCGAATGGCACTTTTGATTGGTCTTTCGAACGAAGTTGAAGGTCTTGAATTTGCTATCAACACTCCTGAGGTGACGATAGGAAGGAGTTCTTCATGCACAATTCAATTAACCGATATAAGCATCTCGCACTTGCAGTGTTCAATAAAAAAAGATGGCAATAAATACACGCTTAAGAATTGTAGCAAAACAAACATTACAATGTTAAACGGTCATGAAGTTACGGAAATACGTATCATTCGGGGTGATATAATACAGGTTGCGAATATTGCGTTTAAATTTGAAGGTGATGATATTGAATTTAAAGATCTCCCATGGTTGTAATGTATTCAAAAGCTGCAATAATTAAATATGCGGTTTCACTCAGTTTTATGAAACTTTATCAAACTCTTGCCGTATCTGCGCTTTGTGTTTTCATTGCTTTTCTTTTTGACCAATTGTCAAAACGAATGTCAGCAGGCAGCCTGTTACGTTTTGTTGCTGAAAAAATTATTTCAATGGCTTTCTTGATGGCGGGTAATTTATTGTTCATTGTTTTTATAATAAATAAATCTTATATAGAAAGTACGCTGGATCGGAAATGAAATGAACAACACAATTTTAAAATGCGCAACTTCACCCGATGCCTTCTACGGTACCCCCGGACCAACTTTCCCTCAACATCAACAGAGGAACACCCAGGCCTGAGGGACGATCCAAGCAGACGCCACTGACCCCCAGGCCCCTCATTTTCCAGCCTTGATCGAACTGCGATGAACACGCTATGATCTGGCCATGACAGCCCAAGCCATAGAGGGGATAATCTGCATCGTGCTCGGGATCATTTTATTTATTATCAGCCGGATATGCGGACATCGGTCGGCCGTGCCTGGTCGCCCACTCATCGAGGACTTCGATTACCGGCGCAACGGCATTACCGACCTGATTGCGTTCCTTAATCCGGCAACCGGCAAGGTCTACGGCGAATGCGTCCCCAATCATAATCGCCACACGTTCTGTCGCGTCTTCAGCGCCCATGTCCACACGCTTCCATCAGATACGGTTATCCACTACATCGGCGACAACCTCACCCCGCATTACCATGATGACTTCTGCCAAACCGTGGCCAATCTAAGCGGCACGCAATACTCGCCATTGGAAACCGGTGCCGAGTGCCGCCAGTGGTTGCAATCTGAGGATAAACGCATTGTTGTTCACTTCGTCCCCTTCCATGCCTCCTGGATGAACATGGTAGAGATCTGGTTCGGCATTCTCAAAAGCAAATGCCTCAAGTACGGTCACTTCTTCTCGGTTGACCAACTTTGCGAAGATATCCTCGCTTTCATTGAAACCCGGAACGAGTGTCTCGCCCATCCCTTCTCATGGGGCTACATAGGCGAGGGACTGCATGCTAAAGCGGTACGCCGTTTCGCGCGGCTCCTGGCTATTCAAACCGATCAGATGGAATGCGGGTTCCTCAAAAACCAGCTACTGCTCATGAGCAACATCGCCGAAACATATCCGATCTCATCCTCTCGAAAGACTGGATGCAACTCATCCGCCTGGCCACTGAGAATGACGACTACATAACCAATATCATTGAGACCGATACCAGCTCCCGTCGTAAGAAAGATGCACGCATCGCCTATGCGCGATTCGTGCAGACTGTTATTTGTTAATCGAAAAAACTGTTGGATGAAACAGGATAGACGCCATCCTCTTAAATATGTATCTTAAATTGCCAAAATCACGGACATAACTTATGAGACGCGAAACTATCTAGGAGGTTGATGCGACGGGCGCCGAGCATTCGGGATATAGAACGCATGATCAATGCCGTGGACACCGGGACTGACCTGGGGTATCGTGATCGCACGATTTTCGAGCTGCTCTTCAGCACTGGCAGCCGCCGCAATGAACTGCTGGGCCTGGAACTCCCCGACCTGTTGATGGATGATCGACTGATCTACGTACGCAAAGGCAAGGGCGACAAGGAGCGAGTCGTACCCATGGGTCGGGTAGCCGCGCATTACCTGGAAACGTACATCCACGGCGTGCGCAATCGGTTGGCGAGGGAGGAAACAAACGGCCTGTTTCTGAACATTCGCGGCAAACCGAACACCCATGGGCTGCTCAATCGAATCTTCAAACGCTACAGTCAAGAGGCGGGGCTGGAACAGCGGATCACCCCGCATCTGCTGCGCCATGCCTGTGCCACGGAAATGCTGCGAGGCGGTGCCAACATCCGCCATGTACAGGAACTGCCCAGCGCTATTTGAGCTTGTCAGTAGACGACCTTAAAGCCGCGCACCGGCGTTGTCATCCACGTGAGAA
Organism: uncultured Verrucomicrobiota bacterium; assembly: GCA_964580325.1. Taxonomy (GTDB): domain Bacteria; phylum Verrucomicrobiota; class Kiritimatiellia; order CAYTQP01; family CAZOLK01; genus CAZOLK01. The sequence continues at coordinate 3,640 of CAZOLK010000427.1, forward strand.
AATGCTTTGACGAAATCCGCGGCAAAAGGTAGAAAGGACTCTCGCACGAGGAATGTAAAATGACCGGATTTCTTATATACATAATATTGTCCGTATGCTCTTTGGGAACCCACGACCGCATGGGCAACCTGCTCAAATACGGCCGCCAGGTAGACCTGCAGTTCA
>CAZOLK010000428.1:0-3802 GCA_964580325.1 uncultured Verrucomicrobiota bacterium
TTAATACGGTTTTGCAGGTCAGCCAACGCTTCGCATTTCAAGATGCTTTCCAGAAATATTGCTCTGGTTTGACCTTGAATTGCCTATTGAACTCTGATTCTGCCTTTTGCTGAGTATTCGGACCAAGCACGCCGTCTGCCTTCAGCCCGTGAGCATCCTGAAATGAGGTCACGTTGGCAAAACCCAATCTGGCCAGATGGTACACCGTGCGTGATGTATTCTTGACCGAGCGATAAGGATACTCCTCACAAAGAAGGATGTCGCCTTTCTCTAATTCTGGAACCGCCAACTTGATATCAGCAGCCCAAACAGTGCAAACAACCAACATCAGCATTGCGAGTATCGTGATTCTCTTCATCTTCTTCTCCGGCATAACGACTGCGTTCACGCACGCGGTTTGCCGCGTCGCCGTGCAACTCCTTGTTCGGCTATCTGTCCCTTGCTCTGCTCTATCCACTGACTGAGCCTATTGCTGCATTCCATCACAATGTCAGCCACATGAGGATCATTGACGCAATTGACGAGTTCGTTGGGATCCGTGCTGAGGTTATAGAGTTCTGCAACATCGCCGCTTGTGATGCAGTATTTCCAATTCCCCCACAGAATGCCCTTCGTTTCTCCCCTGCTGATCTCAGGACATAGATGATGAACCGTTGAACCGGAAAGCTTGTTGTAATCCTCCTGCGATAACTCACCCTCATGAAGCGCAATCCCGGGATCACCGTGTTCCATAAAGATCGCCTCTCGATGGGGCTGGCTCAATGCGTCAAGCAGGATTGGCGCAAAGCTCTGCCCCTCCACCCCCCGAGAAAGCAGGATACCTGCCAGTTCCGCCACTGTCGGCATCACGTCTATGTTCGACACCAAGGCGTGAGTCTCTTTGGGGGCAATACGGGATGGCCAGCGAAAAATCAACGGGACATGAGTCAGTGCTTCGTAAAGGTGGGGACCCTTGCGAATCATTCGGTGGTCGCCCATGTAGTCGCCATGATCTGACGTAAATACGACAATCGTATTCTCTGCTTGCCCGGTTTCGTCGAGAACCGCCATGAGCTTCCCGAGTTCGTCGTCGATATATGAAACCATTCCCCAGTATTTTGCTCTGAGCTCCAGGATCCGGTCGCCTGGATATTCCCTGTTGTAGCGATCCCATTCGACAACCAGTTTCTGGCGGTAGGGTTTGTTCTGCATTTCCTCTTCAGTCCAAGCGGGTGCAGGTATCGATTCTTTGCTGTACATACTGGCGTATGGCTCGCAGACCATATACGGGGGATGTGGGTCGGGAATTGAGAGCCACATGAATAGTGGTTGCGCGCCGTCTCTGACGCAATCCACAGCGGCACGGAACAGGGACGCAGTGATGTTATCGTCTGCGGGGTTCGGATCAGCAGCCATGGGGACCTGCATCTTGCCTCGACGCTGTTCGTTGATGTCCGTGCTGCGTGGAGAGAGGTTTAGTGAAATCCCACAATGACCGGCATTCTCGATATGGTCAAACGTCTCACGAGACCGCTCCGCGTCAAAACAGTGGTTCTTGCCAAGAAGAACTGTTTTGTACCCGGCGTCGTGAAAGGCTGATACAAAATCCTGCTCTTCGGGGAGCATCGGTTGGCTATTGTTGTATGAACCTGTTGAATGCGCGTATCGACCAGTAAAGAAGGAAACGCGCGATGGCACACACAATGGTGTCGTGACGTGATGCTGGTGAAAAAGGCACCCTTCACTGGCGAGGCGATCCAGGTTTGGGGTCCTGATCGCCGCATTGCCGCAACAGTGCAATGTGTCATATCGTTGCTGGTCTGTGTATATCACAACAATGTTGGGCCGGTATTTCATGCTTATTCTCCCTTGCTGAACGTTTAGGAAACCTGGCCAACCTAGGTTTCATTCGATTCATTACTGATATGTCCATTTTGATCATTCTATTCTTGCTATTCATTGCCATCGAAGTCAACTTCTTTGATCTTCTTCCCCTTGGAATCAGAGATATCCCAATGATCTTTGTGCTTCATGTCTTTCTTCCGAATGTTCCCGTCAACATCCTTCCAGCCTTGGTCACCTTTAAGTTTTACGAAGTCCTTGCTTCCCTTTGTTGGAGTCGCACAGCTATTATGTGCCAGAATCCCCAGGTTAGAAACGTAGTATATAAAAACAATCGTAATCCGCCAGCAAGAAGCTGATCGTGGTCAAAGCGGAATACCAGACCATCGGCGGTCGTATTGTCAGATGTTTCTGGGCAAGACGCCCCTGCCTGCTGCCTACCCCATCTCAGCCCGGTTATACGCAACCAGCAGCTCATGCAACTCGTGGCAAACCTCGGGTTTATCCCCAGCGACATTGCGAACCTGAGCCGGATCGTTTTTCAGATCGATCAGCCACGGCTCCTGGTCTTCCTTGGGCCAGCAACTGTAGATCCACTCGTGGTTGATGACCTGCGCCATGTGCCCGTTCATGTGATGTCCGTTATAGGCATAGGTGCGCAGGGCCGCGCTCTGACCTTGGATGAGCGGCAACAGCGATTCCCCTTGCGGACTATCCGGTTTTTCCAGCTTGTACAGGTCCAGGATGGTCGGAGCCAAGTCCCAGGGCTGGGTGATGCGCTCAATCCGCCGCTGCTGCTGCTGGTGCGGCATCTTGATCATCAAAGGGATGCGCATGGTCCCGGTGCGCAACGGCAACCACTGGACATGATCCATGCTCCCATCGCCACCGATCAGCATGGCGCCTTTTTCGCTATTGATCCGCCACGGTTTACAAACCAGGCCAGCATCGCCTTCAAACCCCGCGTATATACCGTGATCCGAAGTGAAGAAGACGGCGGTCTCATCCAGGATGTTCAGCTTATCCAGCGTGGAAAGCAAACGACCAACTGCGAAATCGACCATGGTGCAGGACGCGGCATAGCGTGCCTGGACATGCCGGATCTCGCGGTCGGTGATGCCCAGTTTCTCGTAAAACCCATAGGGCGGACATTCGATGGTCCGGCCGTTGTAGTCTGGATCATAGCGATCGATATAGTAGGACGGCGGATCCCAGGGTTCGTGGGGATCGAACGCCTCGACCCACAGAAAGAAATCGTCGCGGCGCCAGTTGCGCTCGAGCCATTCGCAGGCCAAGCGAAATGTTTTCGGCGAAAAATAGTCGTCCTCGATGCGACGGTTGGTACGGTTGATCAAGATCCGGTGATAGGTGTCCGGATGGTAACGGGTCAAGGCGTGGGGCACATCGTCAAAGCGCAGTTCCACGTCCTGGTCGCACCAGTAGCCGTCACCTTCCTGGCCGCGGTTGACCAGGTAATAGCGAAAGCCTTTGAACATGTTGGCGCCATGGGTCGAGCCATTAGCCACATCGGTAATCATCATGTTGCAGATGCCCTGCTCATAGAGCCGATGGGCGAACGGCACTTCATCGGACTCGAAATTTTTCCAGGGATTGAAAGCGGATCCGGGCGCGGGGCCGCGACCGAGGTGAATGTCGCGCCGATTCGGTCCCGTGGGAAACGATCCGGCATACATATTGTCGAACACGCACGACGTGCGCGCCAGTTGATCGAGGTGCGGCGTATACATCCCGGGGTTGTAGATGCCCAGGTGATCGCGGCGAAACGAATCGGACAAGATAAAAACCGTCTTCATAACAATACCCTTTCCATGCTGTTCAATACGTCGAAGCTAGGCTAACATAATGTTGGCGAAAACATCATAAAAAAATGGAACAATGCATGCGAGGCAGAAACAGTTTGGGGGGAGATAGGGAAGAGATGAGTTCGGAGTTCGGAGTTCGGAGTTCGGAGTTCGGATTT
>CAZOLK010000429.1:0-3786 GCA_964580325.1 uncultured Verrucomicrobiota bacterium
CAGAGAACATCCGCGAGGACAACTTCGGGGTCATCATGATCGACTGGGAGGCACACTCGCCACGCGTGGCGCTTGAGATCCGCGACGTCCAGGGTCGTATACTGCAACGTCAGGCGTTTGATCTTGCTCGCCTGTCAATGCCGACCAAGGAAGCGGCGGCGGATATAAACTGAGGTTGCCACTGCCCTGTTTATGTCATATTGCTGGCGTGGAACAATGGCGACATGGTGTTATTCTGAACCGTTCCCTCTCCCTATTGTGGATACCGTATAAGGATCGCGCATGGACAATCCGAGATCAGCAATCGGCAAGGCTGGTCACCCGCGTCACCGCCTGATACCCACCGAGATACCCTTCGTACATACGATGCGAGGGGTACCGCTGGAATCGATCCAGGGTCTTTTGGATCGCTGCCCCCTGGTCCACTTAGCGGCCGGTGAGATTTTACTCGAAGCCGATCAAGACAACCAAAACATGTATCTGGTGATCAGCGGTACATTGAACGTCCACCTTGAGACACTGACCAGTGAACCGGTCACCACGCTGGAGGCAGGCCAAACCGTGGGGGAGTTGTCGGTGATCGACCATCGACGGACATCGGCGTTTGTGGTTGCGGCCGAGTATACCCGTTTGCTCGCCATGGATGAGGACACATTTTGGTGGTTGGTGATGACCTCGCACGAATTCTCGGCAAACTTGCTCGTGCTGTTTGCTTCCCGGATGCGTACAAACAACACGGTGATCACAAAAAACGATCGGATCAAGCGACACTTTGAAGAGCAAGCCCGCATCGATGGACTCACCGGTTTGCACAACCGCCGCTGGCTGGACGAGGCCCTGGTTCGCCTCGTAGATCGTAACCACAGACAGAGAGATCCCCTATCACTGATTGTCATTGATATCGACCATTTCAAAAAATTCAACGACACGTATGGTCATGACGCGGGTGACAACGTGATCGTGGCGGTTGCTCGCACGCTGATCGACAAACTACGGCCAACCGATCTTGGGGCACGATTTGGCGGCGAGGAGTTCGTGATGGCGTTACCCCATACGGACCTCAACGGGGCGATGATCGCCGCCGAACGACTGCGTGCGGCAGTAGAGCAGGCCGTGGTCACTAGCGATGCGGGCGAGATTCTACCTCGGGTGACGATCTCTTGCGGTGTGTCTGAACTCAAAGCAGATGACAACGCTAAGACGTTCCTTAAACGTGCCGATGAATGTCTCTACCAAGCCAAACAAGGCGGACGCAATCGATGTTGCGGATAACGAAGCGATTCCAACCAGAATTGGCGCAATGGAAAAATGTTGAATGACAAATGATCAGAGCATGTCTAAACGTTTAACCAATTTATTGGCCGAAGATTGTGATTGTCCCCGGTCCGATGAGGATATTTGGCTGCGACTGGAGGCGGACCACGGTTTCGGAGTTTATTGCGAAATCTTGTTTCTCTTGACCAGGATGGAGTTTACGCCTGAAGATGCGAAGGTCAATTGGTGCAGTATCCTTGAGCACCGCTGTCACCTCTGTAAGTGCCTGGGTCGTGACCCCGGTCTGCGGGTGGCCTTGTGCGATTACTTTGTGAATATTTCTCCCAAAGTGAAGGAACCCGTCATTGTCGAGGTCCACCTGCTTGAAGAGCATATCCTCAAGGATGAACTAACCGGTCTGTACAATCGCCGCTTTTTTAACGATGAATTACCCAAGGAAGTTGAGCGCTTTCGGCGCTTCGGCCATCCGTTTTCCCTGCTCATGGTAGATGTGGATCATTTTAAGAGGGTTAACGATACCTACGGGCATCTTGCCGGAGATCGGGCCCTCAAGGAAATTGGCCAGACCTTGGTCCGTACCGCCCGCATCGTGGACCATGTGGCACGCTACGGCGGCGAAGAATTCGCCGTCATCTTACCCAATATGGACAAGGATCAGGCCATGATCGCGGCTGAACGCCTCCGCAGTGCGGTGGAGCAGCACGAGTACGTGCTTAACGACCGCGGCCTGCGTGCCAAACTGACCATTTCAATTGGAGTGGCATGCTTTCCCACCGATGCATTTTCGCCCTTCGAGTTGATCCAGCGGGCGGATGAGGCCCTCTACCGAGCCAAAAAGACCCGTAACGTCGTTTCCGGTTTTTCTGATCGCCAGCGCCGCTTCCCGAGAGTGCCTGGCACGTTCATTGTTCGTGAACAGGAAGGAAATTTTTCTGGTACTACCCAGAACATCAGTTTAGGTGGTGTACTTTTGATATCGGATACGCCGCTTTCCTTCGGCAAGGATCTGGTCATCGAACTGCGAGACCAGAACGAGAAGATCTCTTTGTCCATCAAGGCGCGGACCGTGCGGGTCGAACCCGACCCCAATCAGCCAGGACTTTTTCAGCTTGGATTGGCCTTTGAACTGCAAGACCCTGCGGATCAACGGCGACTCATCGATATGATCAATAAAAATGATGAATCCAAAGTACAAAACAACGGTTCGTGTATTTAAATAGTGCTCGCATACCTTGCCCGGTGTTTGCGATGCGCCACGAATGTCAATGGCCCGCAACCCAACATCCAGAGAACGCACTGCTTTAGTGATCGCAGGTTCGCGCAAACAAGGCCTTATTCATGACAACAGCAAGCGATACCCCAATCAACGATCCCCATGATCGCTTTTTTCGCGAGAACTTCGAGCGCAAGGCGATGGCGGAAGACTATTTGCGGCAGCGGTTGCCGGGCGAGGTGCTCGCCGTATTGGATCTGAGTACGCTAACGATTGCCAAGGATACCTATGTCAGCAAAGAACTGCGGAAATCGTTTTCTGACCTGGTCTATCATGTGGGTTATCGAGGCGAGCCCGGCGAGGAAACCGACGGGCGAGACGAAGCCCGCATCTACCTGTTGTTCGATCACAAAAGCGAATCCGAGCATTGGGTGGCCCTGCAATTGCTGCGCTACGTGGCGTTAAGCGGTGAGGCCTACCGTAAACAAAACCCCAAGGCCAAACATCTCCCGCCGGTCTATACCATCGTGCTGTATCATGGCCAATCGCGATGGACGGCCGGGCATTGCTTTCAAGACCTGATCAAGCCATTGCCCGCGGCGCTGATGCCCTACGTACCTCAGTTTTGCTACGACCTGCATGACATCTCCCCGCATGGCGATCGGGAAATCAGAGGGCAGGTCCTGACCCGGCTGGTGCTTTTAGCATTGCGTTACATTTACGACAAACAGCCGGTTGAACGCCTGCGGGAACTGGTCGACTTGATCCAGCAAATCCAAGATCGCACGACGGCGCTGGAAGTATTGGAATGCCTGTTGCGTTACTATGTCCAGGCGACCGAACGAGTCAGCGAAGCCGATGCGTGCAAAGTATTACAGATGTTACCTGAGGGAGAACCATTGATGCAGACGTTTATCGACAAGTATAGGCAAGAGGGTCGGCAAGAACATGGTGCCGCCATACTATATCGCCTAATGCAACGCAAATTTGGCGAAGTGCCGGGCGAGGCGAAGCAAAGGCTCGAACAAGCCGACGCCGAGACCTTGCTGGATTGGTCCGAACGCATCCTCACGGCGGAAAAACCCGAGGATGTGTTTCATTAGGCGGTCGGATGGGTTGCCAGGTCGGACGGGTTGCGTGCCTCGCAAGATGCTTGCGAGGCGCCGAAAATGCCGGCGAAAGGTCTTGACAACCTGACTGGTAAGGCCGATACTTCGATACACGCGGTTGGATTTCCTGGCCTTTGGCCTTCTTCTGATCATCTTCAAAATCCTCGGGCTGCTCTTCAAGCGGGCTGC
>CAZOLK010000430.1:0-3724 GCA_964580325.1 uncultured Verrucomicrobiota bacterium
GCGTCTTCCTGCCAGGCACCGTGTTTGCGCTGGAACAGCCGCCCGCCAACCTTGAGCAATGCCTGCTGCGCGGTTTGGGTGTGGAGGATCAGGGCGATATCGACGGTCGGCGCCAAGGGTTCGGTGCCGTGCTGCCCCATCCAGGCATCGCCATTGCATCGTATGAATCGGAAACGCCAAAGCGTGAACTCGCATCCGCGGACGATTCCGCCAAAATGGCAATGCAATGGTGCCACAGTGCAAAAGTGAGTCCGAGCCAGATCAGTGCGGTCGCCGGTCGCATCGTGCCTGGAAATGGCGCCATCGCCTGCGAATATCTCGAAAAGCAGAAATGCCGTGCCGCCAGGGTCTGGGAACGCTGGCAACCTGTTTACAAGGATGTTCTTGAAAAAATCCGGGAAAAGCCGGACTTGACGAAAAAAGCGCTACGCGTCTGGCAGGACCTCGCCATTAGCGACAAACAGAAGGAGAATTGAATCATGGCCCGAACTTATTATCGTTTATGGCTTCCACTCCTTTTCCCGCACGGTGTCAGTCCGGGCGAGGAACGGCACGGCAACCACCTCACCATGGCACGCGATGGTCTCAATCGTTGTGTCTTGCGTGGCACGGCTCTGGCCGGCGCCCTGCGCCACGCCTGGATCAACAACGCCCACACCGAAAAGGAAGCGCACCATTGGTTCGGCCAGGCGCTCGATGGCTTGCGCGGCAAACCCAGCCGCCTGCGCGTGCCGGATTCACCGCTGCGCACCACAGACAACGATCAAGCCCTGGACCAGCTCGTCCGGACACACATTGCCATGGACCGGCATCGCGGCGCGGTCGTGGACAAGGGCCTGTTCAGCCTCGAATGTACGCCGCCCGGCGCCCGCGCCGATGTCGCACTCTGGCTGGATGGCGGTGAAGACGCGCAGGAGATCGCCCGGTCGCGTGCCTTCCTGCTCGAACTGGTCGCGCTGCTCGACCAGGGCCTGACACTCGGCGGTCATGCCGCACGTGGCATCGGTCTTGTTAAATTGAAGCAACCACCGTGCCTGCGCACGTTTGACTGCGCCAACCTTGACCAGCATGCGGCCATGCTGGATGAAAAACATGCCTGGCGCCACGACCGGATGCCGACCGATGGCGAGCAGATCGCGCCTGATACTGTGTCCAGGAACCTGCGCATCTCCTGCATCCTGACGATCCCGTTGGGTGAAGACCTGCTGCTTGGCGACGGCCAGGGGCTCGACTATGAAATGGAACCCCAGCGCGTACGCTGCGCCGATAAACACGAACGCTGGCGCCTGCCCGGCTCCTCGTTGCGCGGTATCCTGCGGGCTTGGACCGTGCGCCTGGCCGCCCGGGCCGGCTATCTGGTTGACGATAGCGTGGCCCGTCATGAAGAACGCATGACAACAAAATGCGCCCTGCGCGGCGAGGACCTGGCCTTCGGCTTTGACCTCAACCGAAAGGAAATCCAGCACACATTGTCCAAGGCTCCTGAAAAACTCAAGGAACTGGTTCCGTGTCCGGTCATGCGCCTCTTCGGCTCCGGCTACGCCAAAGGCCGCATCCACATCGCCGATGCCTTGTCCGAAAAAGACATCGATAGCCACACCAAACCACGCGACCGGCAAAACCGTATGCATGTGGCCGTCGACCGTGTCACCGGTAGCGCCAACGAAGGTTTTTTGTTCGACAACGAGGTCCTGACCGGCGCCGTGCGCTTTCCGGTCCACATCGTCATCCAGGAACCCAGCCTGGAGGAAGCGCAATGGATCGCCTGTGGTTTGCGTGCCCTCGACGTGGGCATACTCCGGGTCGGTTCATCCAAGGCGGCCGGCCGGTTGCGCATGGCCACGGCACCCGAAGCCGTCGGCCCGCACGCCGAAGTCTTCAAGACCATCCATCATGTCTAAGCTACAATGAGGAGAAACCATGACCGAATATGATAAATTCGAGAAAATGCTAGATGACAAAATCATCGACGAGGCACATGTGGCCGCTTTCAAGAAATGGTGGGAAGGCAAGAAACGCACCGCCGAGGAGAAAGCGCAGGGAGAGGTGCTCTGGGAACGCTATCTGGAGTTGAAACGGCATCCCCCGGCTCAGCCCGTACCAGCCGTTGCGCTCAAACGACCGCCTACGCCGCGGCAACCCGCGCACAACAACCGTCAACACGGGCGGCGTGACAAACGTGGCGGCTTCAACGGCAAGGGCGATGGGACGCCGCATCGCATCGACAACCGCGGCGCCGCTGAACCCGATCCGCTTCATGAACCGTTCCACAACCCCTATACATTCCTGCCATTCCCGACCGAACCGCCGCGCCGCCACGCGCCCACGCCACTCAGCATCGATGAAAAAGAAGGCGAGCGCAACCGCTTCACCGGCATCTTGGACCTGGAACTGCAACTGCTCGCGCCCCTGCTCTCCAACCACCCTGAAGCGGTGTCCAACGACAAACAGCACGGGGTGTTCAAGGTCTTGTCCATCGGCGACGACGTGATCGTGCCAGCCACCGGCATCCGCGGCGCGCTGCGCAGCCTCATGGCCTTTCTGACCGGCGGAACCCTGGGTTATGTCGACGAGGAAGCCTGGCTCTGCCAGGGCCGCGACGCCCAATTGGGACCGGCCTCGTGCTCCACCAAAGGCAAAGCGCCGGATCACGTGTTCCTGGCCGAAGTCGTCAAGTCCGGCAGTATCCAGCGCCCAGGCACGATCTGCCTGGGCCGTACGGAATTGATCTTGGCCGAAGACCTGGAAAATCTGGCCAAACTGACCTTGCGCGAAAGCCTGCCGCGTCCCACGGCCGCGAAACAGGGCGTCTACTGGTGGATCAACGATAGCCGCACTTCGCTGGCGCGCGCAAGCGATGCGGAACATGGCTGGAAAATCAAGCTCTCCGGTCGGCCCATCAAGCCACGAGGCAAGCGCGAAGGACTCTTCCTCAAGGATGAATCGAAAGTCATCGAGTTGCCGTCTGAAATCTGGGCCGCGTTCCAGGGCCGCAACCGGCACGGCGACCACCCCGAACTGCGCGGCGGCGATCTGGTCTGGCTTGAGCCCAAAGAGATGAGCTGCACCGAAATATCCAGCGCGGATCAGGTCAAATCGATCCAGTGGGCGCGCTGGGGGCGCGAAGGCGAACGCCTGATCGAGGTGGTCGCATCGCATCATGAGGCCATGTTGCCAGATGCCTTCAATCCCGACGGCTTGGTGGACGAAGTCACGGACCTGTTCGGACAGATCCCGCGCGACGATAAAATCAAGGATGCGGGCATCTTCAAAGGCTGGAAAGAGCGCGGCCAGCCCGGACCGGCGCCGGCTTTTGCCGCGCGCATCCGACCGGGAAACCTGGTGTTCAGCAACGCGCGTCGCCATGTGCAGCCTGTGACACTGGCGCCGCTGGCGCCGCCGCATCCGGGATGCGCCGCATTCTACCGTGACCCGCAAACGGACGCCATGGACCAGGCCGCTGACAAGATTGCCAACAAGAACCTGCCGTTGCGCGGCTTCAAGGTTTACCGCACGACCCGTGAACGCGGGAAAAAAGCCCCTTGGCATTTCAAGGTCCAAGGGGTCTATGACGAGAAAGGCAAGCTCAAGTCCGAAAAACAGAAAGTCAACAAGACCGTGGAGCTGCTACCGGAGACCACGGGGGTGCAAGGCCGTCTGCGCCTGACGGTTCGCGCATTGAGTGCCCGTGAAATGGCAATGTTGCTGGCCGCTTGCGGCGTGG
>CAZOLK010000431.1:0-3716 GCA_964580325.1 uncultured Verrucomicrobiota bacterium
GTAGGCGATGATCCGGCCGCTGGTCGCGCGCAACCGGGCGTGCCAGGCTGGTTGTACCGGCGCGGCGAACTGCACGAGGTAGAGCTGTCGCTGCGCGGCGGCCTGTTGGGCCAGAGCGGCAAAGCGCGCCGCGGGTTCGGCCGTGTCCAGTCGCGTATCCAGTATGCCGGTGTTCAGCATGATCTGGTAAAGGTCGTCGCGCTGTTCCATCCCAACGGTCGCGGTCAGACCGGGTGCGTTGAAAAACTCGAAAACCTGGAAATCGACGTAGTCGGCCACGAGTCGACCGCCCGCGTTTTTAGCTGCGCGTACGGCTGTTGCGCCGCGCGCCAACAGTTTATGCCGCGCCGGCGATGTCTCGCCCATGGCGGCCAGGGAATGCGAACAAGACCAAAACATGCAGTACATGCACATCGCTACAAACCAAAGGTTATGGCGTATAACAGAAACTCCGGATTCGGGTTGATCCAAGCAAGACGAATCAGAGCATGCCAGATACGTGACCCTTGTGCAATAGAAATCGGACATGAAGTGGCTGTTGCTCTATGGTAACTCCCGATTTCTCATTCCCATCGTTGTCCCGATCTTACTCCCGATCTTCCTCAACTTCAATTCGACGCGGATCGGGACGAAGATGTTTTCCCGTCAATCGCTATCGTCGATGATGCCAGCTTTCAGGATGTGGAAGCCGCATTTACGGTAGAAGGGTTCCAGGTGCGGTTCAAAAACGACCTGGATGCAGCGGATGCCGTCGGCGCGCAGGTCGCGGATCGCTGTCTGGACCATGGCGCGGCCCAGTCCCTGGTCTTGCAGCGCCGGCGTTATGACCACATCCACCAGCAAGGCGTCGCTGATGCCGTCGCTGATTACAGACAGGAACCCGGCCAGTTGCTCGTTTCTGCGCAGGGTGTAGTGGGTGAAATTGCGGCGTAAAACCTGGGCATAGGTATGTTCGCAGCGCTCCCACCCTACGGTCTGGCGCAGATCTTCGATCTCGACCGGTTTGACGCGGCCGTTGCGTTGCAGCACGCAGTCAGGCGTACAAGGTATGCGCTGACCGCGTCGCTTGGACCAGATCAACGAAACGCTTCCTGCTGGACCTGGCCGTTCGACATCTTATACGTTTTGCGTGAAGATATGCGTTTACGCAGTTGGGCATCAGCGTAGACCGTAACTCGATACTCGCCCTTGGGTACTTCGAAATACATTTGGCCTGAACGGTCGAACACGGTTTTGAAGGTTTCTTTGTATTCGCCGTGTCCCTTTTGTTCGATGATGATCCAGACCGGTTCTTCGTCCGTTTGATATGGATAGCTGAACACAAAATAGGCCATGTCTTTCTGTTTATTGTTCAAATCTCCGGCTGTAATGATGCGTGTCTTGGGCGGTTCCGCCGGTTTCTCGGGCACCGCGGCAGTTCCTGCTCCAGCACTGCCGCCACCAAACAATATAGCCGTGACGTTTTTGGCTGGTGCTTGAACCGTTTGTCCGTTCGCCATGCGTATCTCAAAGATGCCGTCCTTGAATTTCAAGACTTTACATTCATAAACCTTGCCGCTGCTCATGGCCAGTTTATCCTGGGCCATCGCCGAGCCAATCATGCAAACACACACTGCCAGTAAACCGTATCTCATAGCACGCTCCTTCTGCTGGTAACTTTATCTAATATCGTATTGATCGTAATGAAATGCAAGGGCTTAGATTACATTTTTCAAAGCACCCCATTTCGCCGCTGCCGTTTTATTCAACCTAATCATTGGCCGCTATTGTCGTTCTGGCCCACCGTTATGGTCTTTAAAATTCGGCGTTATGTGGTGTGCGCGGGAACGGGATCACGTCGCGGATGTTCTGCATACCAGTACAGAACTGGACCATGCGCTCGAACCCCAGACCGAACCCGGCGTGCGGTATGGCACCGAAACGGCGCAGGTCGCGGTACCACCAGTAATCGTCCGGATTCAGGCCCGTGGCCGTGATGCGTTGGTCCAGTACGTTCAGACGTTCTTCGCGCTGGCTACCGCCGATGATCTCCCCGACTTTGGGCAGCAGCACGTCCATGGCCGCCACGGTCTTTTCGTCGTCGCTGAGCCGCATGTAAAACGCCTTGATCGACGCCGGATAATCGGTCACCGTGACCGGACCCTTGAAGTGCTGCTCGGTCAGGTAGCGCTCGTGTTCGGATTGCAGGTCCACGCCCCATTCGACCGGGTATTCGAAAAGCTCCTCGGATTTTTCCAGGATCGCGATGGCCTCGGTGTAGGTGATGCGTTCGAACGAGGCGTCGGCCAGGAGGTTCAGCGTTTCGAGCAGTGATTTATCGATGCGCTTGTTGAAAAAGTCCAGGTCGTCCGCGCAGTTGTCGAGCACATACTGGAACAGGTAGCGCAGATAGGCTTCGGCCAGGTCCGCGTCGTCGCGCAGGTCGGCAAAAGCCATCTCCGGTTCGATCATCCAGAACTCGGCCAGGTGCCGTCGCGTGTTGGAATTTTCAGCGCGGAAGGTCGGACCGAACGTGTAGACATTGCCCAGTGCGCAGCAATAAGTCTCCACTTCCAACTGACCGCTGACGGTCAGGCCGGCGCGCTTGCCGAAGAAGTCGGCGCCGTAATCGATGCCGGGCGGGTCCTCGCTGCGCGGCGGGGCTTCCAGGTTCAGTGTGGTCACCTGGAACATTTCGCCGGCGCCCTCGCAGTCGCTGGCGGTGATGATCGGCGTATGGATGTAATAGAAGTTGCGCTCCTGGAAGAAAAGGTGGGTGGCAAACGCAAGCGTGTTGCGCACGCGGGTAACCGCGCCGAATGTGTTGGTGCGCGGCCGCAGGTGGGCGATCTCACGCAGGCGTTCGAACGATATGCGCTGTTTCTGTAACGGGTAATCCGCAGGTTCGCAAAAACCGAGCACGCGGATCTCCGCGGCCTGCACTTCCACGGACTGGCCGGTGCCCTGTGAGGCGATCAGGCGGCCCTTGACCATGATCGAAGCGCCTGGAAACAGTCTGGCGATATCCGTTTCATAGTTGGGCAGTTTCTTGTCCGCGATCACCTGCAGATTGGCAAAACATGAGCCATCGTTCAGTTCGATGAATGAAAATCCGCCCTTGGAATCCCGTCGCGTGCGCACCCAGCCGCCAATCGTGATCTCGCGATCCACCTGCTCGCTCTGGAGCAGGTCGGCAATCAATGTCCTCTGCATGGTTTCCTGTTCCTTTCCTTGTTTAAAGCAGGTGAATCCGATGGGCCTTGCAGGTGTCGATCATGTCCTGCGGCCAGAGGCCGGTCTGGATCTCGCCGATGTGGGCCTTGCGCAGGTATAGCATGCACAGGCGCGACTGGCCAATGCCGCCGCCGATGCTCAAGGGCAGCTTGCCGTTGAGCAGTTGATGATGGAAATACAGCGTTTTGCGTTCCATGACTTCGCGGATTTCGAGCTGGCGCAGCAGAGCGTCAGCATCGACCCGGATGCCCATGGATGACAGTTCAAAGCCCATGTTCAGGATATGGTTGTAGACAAAGATGTCGCCGTTCAGGCCTTTGAATCCCTGTTCGGTCGGCGTGGTCCAGTCGTCGTAGTCCGGGGCGCGGCCGTCATGCGGTTCGCCATTGGCCAGGGCGCCGCCGATGCCGATGATGAACACGGCGCCGTACTCTTTGGCTGCCGCGTTTTCGCGTTCGCGCGGCGACAGCTCGGGCCAGCGCTGTTCCAGTTCTTCGGTGTGC
>CAZOLK010000432.1:0-3714 GCA_964580325.1 uncultured Verrucomicrobiota bacterium
TTCGTGCCTTCCGCCCGGCTGGGCGGCGATTCGTTCGGTTACCACTGGATCGACAACGACCATTTTGCCATGTACCTGCTCGATGTCTGCGACCATGGCGTGGGTTCGGCACTGCTCTCGGTTTCAGTGCTCAACGTGCTGCGCTCGCATTCGCTGCCCGATGTCGATTTCCGTCAGCCGGTCCAGGTGCTGTCCTCGCTGAACAACGCTTTTCCCATGGAACGGCACAACGGTCTCTACTTCACCATCTGGTACGGCGTCTACGGTCGCGACGATCGGATGCTGCGCTACGCTTGCGGCGGCCATCCGCCGGCGCTGCTCCGTCTGCAGGGCGACTGGCAGGAGTTGTTCGCCAAGAACCTTTTCATTGGCGGCATGGCCGACATACCCTACAAAGACGCCTGCGTCCAGTTGACGCCCGGCGCCGAACTGTACATATTTTCAGACGGCGTCTATGAAATCCAGCGCCCGGACCAGAGCATGTGGGATTATGCCGGGTTCAAAGCCTTCATGGCTCAGCCGGCGGCATCAGAGCAGACAAAGATCGACGCCCTGCTGGACTTGGTCTACGCCATGTCGCAAAAAAAAGTGCTGGACGACGACTTTTCCATGTTGAACATCCATTTCAACGATTGAGCGGTACCGATGCCCGCTCGGTTTGTTTTTCAGCGACGGCAGCCTTGTTCAGATCAACCACCCAAGCGCTCAGCACAACTTTTTCCTTTTTAGGCAGCGGCATTTTTTCGGTGTGGTTCGCCATTAATTGTTTTTCATTTTACCGTCAGGCACACTTCACCTGTAGGCAGAAATTTCATCATCCTGATTTTGTTTATTTCATGACCATGCGCCAGTTTGGTTTCCGGAGTCATGAAGCAGACGGCCGGGAGAATTCCAGACCGAGCCATTGCAGTTGCGAAGTCCAGCCTGGCGGCGCCACGTTGTCGAGGGCTTCAAGGTCCTCGGCAGCGATGGTTATATCGACGGCACCAGCGTTATCGATTATTTGATCGGGCGTGCGGACGCCGGCAAGGGCCAGGGACACGCCGGGTTGCGCCAGGACCCAGGCAAAAGCCAACTGACTGGCCGTGCAGCCATAGTGGCCGGCGAACTCGCGTACTTTATCGATAACAGCCCATTGGGCTTCGATCAGGTTCATGTGTCCTGGCGGATTGTCCCGCGTGTACTGATCGGTCAGGATACCGGCCCCGAGCGGCGACCAGACGGTCAGGCCCAAGCCATAGGTCCGCAGCATGGGAATCAGGTCCGCCTCCTGATGCCGACAGAGCAACGAATAGACAGATGACTCGACGCAGAAAGCTTCCAGGCCGTGCTGCTCCGACGCATGCAGGGCCTGCATGATCTGCCAGGCTTTAAATCCCGATGAGCCGATGAAGCGAACCTTGCCTAGCTGCACCAACTCGGTGAGCGCAGTGAGGGATTCCTCGATCGGGATATCGGGATTTGGCCGGTGCAGCAGAAGCAGGTCGATCCGATCCGTTCGCAGTCGCCGCAACGATTCCTCCGCTTGCGCCAGAATCGTCGGTCGGTCGTTATGCATGGGCTGAATTTTGGTGCAGAGCACCATCTCGTCGCGCCTGCCGTTTTCGGCAAGAGTCCTGCCGATGATTTCTTCGCTCATCCCGTTGCAGTAGACATAGGCGGTATCGACGAAATTGATGCCAAGGTCCAGACACCTTTTGATCGTCACCTTGCAGTCTTCAGCGGGTGCGCTCGCGCCGAATTTGGCCGTGCCCAATCCGATTACGCTGACTTCAAGTCCAGTTGATCCAAGCAGTCGGTACTTCATATACAAGAAATGGTTAAGTTTTTGCCAGGTCAAGAAATAATGATCGAATTTACCTTGCATGGGAATCAGTGTAAACCTTTTTCTATTTGCTTTTTGGGTGGCTTAGTTTTAAGCCTTTTTTTTAACGTCGCAACCGCGGAACCGTATCCGGTGATGCGGCCTGATGCGAAGGATCGCGATAGATGGCTACGTTCCTACTATAGCGCACCGCTGGTCAAGATCGATCTTCATCTCGAAGCCGAGAAGGCGTCGGTCGATCTGTTGAACCATTTGCAGTATACGCCTGCGGAGCAGCTCAATTGCGGGAATTGCTGGTCCTGGGCCGGTACTGGGGGTGATGGAAATCGATTTGAGTTATAATCAATCAGGCACGGTATTCCAGGTGGAATACAGTACGGAACTCATGCGTTGACCAGACAGGGAATGTCCGTCGGCAGCCGGGTTTGCCATGCCTGCTGCAGCTCGTGCGTGCCCACCACCACGGTATAGCCAGGCAGCCAGTGTTCTTTTTTCAGCATTGGCAAAGGCAGCGTGGAATAGTGATCCATGCATGTTGCGCCGACCATGCACCAGGCCGGCGGTAGGAGCCGGCTTTCGTGCATCAGCACCAGGTGGATCGCCTTTTTTTTCAGGTAACGCCAGAGCACGGGCAGGTTCAACGGATCGTCCTGGTAGATGTCCAGTTGCCGACCTTGTGCGGCTAAGTACCGCTGTAGACGTTGGTAATCCGGGTCAGCATCCGGAATGACCAGGACCCGATTTACGTTGGCTTCGCTTGCATGCGGCGCGAGCAATGCCAGGACCATGTCGGCCAGTAGACGCCAGGATTGCAGGCAAGCCGCGGCTCGCTGGCGCAAGCTAGGGCGTTGCGCGACCGGTTGTCCTGCCGCAAGCCAGTCTTCCCAGTCCAGCCACAGTGCCGCGGTTTCCGCCTGGTTTTCGGCCAATGAAAGCAGGTCGATCAGATCCGTCCACGGCAACAGGAAAGGCAGCGGATGCGGAGGCTGCTCCGCAATTTCGGGTCGAACCAACCACTGCTCGATAGCCCGCGACATAGCCTGCAACCTGCCACACCAATTCAAAATCCACCCAGCCTGTTCGCTACACCCTGCACCCTGTTCTCTGCACCCTGCACCCTCTACCCTGCTCGCTACACCTTGTTGCCTCTCCCCTGCGCTCTGCATTCTGCACCCTATTCCCTGTTCCCTGAACCCGCTTCCCAGCACCAACGCTTTCAGATCCCCCCGTTGCGCGCCCCGGACCAGAGCGCCGCCTTTTGTGGCGTTCCAGACCGACCGGTCCAGCGTCTGGATGCGCTGCTCGAACCAGCGCAAGTAATTGAGCATGCTCAAGTCGGTGCGCACGGACTGACCGTTGTTACCCGGCACGCTGACCAGGCTGTCGCTGTCAGGCGGTTGTTCGTGGTAATAGGGTGCGGGCATGGCACTGGGGTGAAACCTTTCACGCGCATAGCCCAGGTCGAACGCGGTCATGATCAGCGGGTCGCCGCCCAGCCAGCGCGCTGCTTCCAGGGCTGCGTGGCCGACGCACATGCCTGTTTCCAGCACAGGTATGTCCAGGTCCAGTTCACGCGCCAGGAACGCATCCGTGGGTCGGTCAGCGCGACCGAACATGAGTGGACCTGAATAATGGCGCGTGATGACCGCATTGCTGGTCAGCAGGCAGAGCACCGGCACATTGCATGCCTGGCGACCGGCAAAAAAACGCCAAGTTTTTTCGCTTGAGTCCGTGGACACCACCAAATCCGGGCGTATACCGGCCTGGTCTAGGGACGGCCAGGCGCCGTCGCAGCAAACCAGCACGCACCGATCGCGGCACGCAGCCAGGTCTTCCAGCGTATCGTCCAGCGACGGACCCGCGCCGATCACGATCACGGGCCGTCCGCG
>CAZOLK010000433.1:0-3688 GCA_964580325.1 uncultured Verrucomicrobiota bacterium
AGCTTTGACGCGCGGATCACTGCGGAACTATCGGGCGAAAGCCTGCGGGATGTGGCCCTGCTGGACGGCAACGGGGATGGCATGCTCGATGTCGCCGTGTGCGGATTCCTCTCCGGTCGCGTATATCTGCTCTGGAACCCAGATGTCCCCACGTACCACGGCTTGCTGGAAAACCGAACCGCTATTCACTCAACAGCGTTCTCCTATGTCTTCCCCGCTGGAACCTTCTCCAGCCAAGCGGCCGGCGGCCTGAGCTATACGTTGACCGGCGCGGACGGTGCCGCCGTGCCCTCCTGGTTAAGCCTGAATTCTGAACAGCGTCAAATCGAAGCGACGGCGGTCCAGATGGGGACCTACGATCTGAAGCTGGTCGCGCGGGATGCCGAAGGGCGTGAATGTCGCGCCGATTGGACGCTCACCGTCGTCCCCAGCGTAACCGTAACCGCCGAAGGCAACGGCGCGGTCGTTCCCGATGGACTGGTGCCCGTCGCTTATGGCGGCACCACGAATTTTACGTTCCTGCCCGCCGCCTACTGGTACGTCGCCGAAGTCGCGACAAACGGCGCGCCCCTGGCAGACGCCGCGTTCGGATTCGCGTGGAGCAATATCACGGCCAACAGCATCCTTCACGTCAACTTCGCCCCCTATCGCGCGAATGGCGGCACGCCGCACGAGTGGCTGGCTTCCTACGGGCTTACCAACAACGGCATTTCGTTCGATGAAGCGGAAACCTTCGACTTCGACACTGACACGTTCGATGCGCGCGCTGAATACACGGCGGACACGGACCCGACCCAGAGCAACGATTACTTCCACATCGACGCCATAGCGGTCAATTTCCCGGTCACGATCACTTTCGAGTCTTCCACCCAGCGCCTCTACACACTGTGGGGCTGTGGAAACCTGATGGAAGGCTCCTGGACCAACGTCCCCGGCGCCGGACCGCGCATGGGGCTTGGAGTCTCTGACGCCATGCAGGATACCAATGCAGTGCCATACGGTCCGTTCTACCGCATGCAAGTCGATATTCCGTAACCCATCCGCGGAATTATGGAGTGTCGGAAATCGCCAATTTACTTGGATCACGCCCGGATTTGGGCCAGATTTGTCCGGGCCGATTTAACAAAAACCACTGATGTAGTTGCGCTACGTTGAGGATTTTATGATTGAGGCGCGGCCAAATCTGGGGATGCATGATGGTGAATGAGTATTTTCTGATTCCCTTAGGGTTCGCGCGGAAATAACTTCACATTTTGAGGAGTCAAGGCGCCCACCCAGCAAGGCACAACATCGCAGGAATATTGGAATATTTCAAGCTGTTGTAACGAAGTTGGATGGGATGAATGGGCCATCAAAATGTGAAGTTATTTCCGCAATGCGTTCAGCGCCTATGCTGATGCCGAACGGTTTCTCGCAATGCATATCCTTGCCGGCTCGCGCCGCGGCAATGGTCATCAACGGATGCCAATGATCGGGCGTGGCGATGTAGACCGCGTCCAGCTCGGGCAGGGCCAGCAATTCGCGGAAATCGTTGTAAGCGACAATGCCCTTCTTGATACCTGACAACTGGTCCGCGCCCTGGCGTCTTTCCGAATGCTTCTTTGGTCCCATTACGACGGCTTTCGATCACATCACAGACGGCGACAAACTGGCTCTTGCCTTCTTCGATATGGAGCGCGCCCTCGCTGTATCGACCGCGCCCGCCACAACCGATTAACTGCCTCGCGCAAGGTTCGCAAGGAATTCTGGACGCAAGAGCATGTCTGCGCTGCTTGCGCAGGAGCTGCTCGATCAGTACGCGGAGCATCCGGAGTGGGGCTGCCTTGTCCGTGCTACGAGTCGATCTTCCGCTACATGAAGCTGGGGTGTCATCACGCTTACCGCTGGGTCATTCTGAACATGACCTTCAAGTTTTCTGTTTCTGTCTTGGCGTTGTCAATCAGGGCCGAGGAATCCATGATAAATCCGCCACCCTGCGTGCAGACCATTGATCAGCTTTTCACAGAGTATTCTTTCAACTCGTATACCGTGCCGTAGACCAGCGTTTTTGCTTGGCCTTTGAGCAATGCGCCGAACGAGACGAACGCACCAAAACATAAGGCCAAGTAGGGACATCCCGTGCACGCATTGGAAACGTTCATGGGACCGCTTCCGATTCAAAGGCACCTGCTACCGGGCCGCGAACTGGATGCGCCTGGGCGCAACGCAGGGGCGTACCCGTGATCGAAACCTATCTGTATCCGCGTATCCCAGACTTTCGACGGGAATTGTGCGCATAATGACACGTCAAGAGGCTGAGGCCATCGACGACGTCGGCAAGGAACACGTCGTGCGGTTGCTGTTGATCATGGACGCACGAATCCATTCCCTGGATCGTCAAGTTCAAGGCCAGTCCAATCATCTCGCCTTTCGTCAGTACGGACCGAGTTTTCTTCGCCCAGTCCTTGAAATTGCTCAGGCTTTGTACGAATTTCTTGCGACTGGTGCGACGTTTCACCTTGAAGTAACCTTCCTTTGTTTTCCCGCGGTAATGCGTGAACCCCAGAAAGGTGAACTCCTTTGGTTTCTCGCCACGTTTCCGCGCATTCGCTCTGGCAAAGCGCCCGAACTATACATTGCGTCGGCGCTTCCGGGATTAGCGGGGGATTTTCTATTGATGAACTCGCCTGATCGTGAAAAACTTTGGGCAAGCAGACAGCTGACTGTCAGAGAAGACACGGTCGAGTACGGGACCGAGTACCGAGAAGACCGACAAAGCTCGCGACAAAGCTTGAGACAAAGCTTTTGTTGTGACGGGGAAGCTTAGGCAAGCTTATTTACTAATTGTCTCAAAATAGTATAGACGGCGTGATCGCGTGGCATCATACTTCCTTCATCCGGAAACGTCATATGCGATGTGAATTATAGTCCATACTATTATGAGACGATTAGTAAATCTTTTATGCCACGGGCATAACAATTTTGTAGATAACGAGTTAGAATGCTTTCCCATCGCCGCGTAGTTTTCACTTTTTTATATTGCACCCAGGCGTATTGAAATACGCAAGGTCAGTCGTATGCGCTGCCATAATCTGCACTTGTTCAAGATCTCGCCGCTGCTGGTCGACAAACACTTACACCGAGGGGGAAGGCGATCTTTGGTGGTGATAAAGGAGACTTGTGTGGGTGGATGACATGGCAAAGGGAGACTGGCATCCCCGCCGGGCTGCGGCTTAACCTGTTGTCGCTTCGCTTCTCAACCATTGGCGGCAAGCCGGAACGCTTACGGGATCTTCATCCCCGACAACATCGAGGCGGTCATATCGGTCGCGGCCATTGTCGGCGGCAAGCTCTTCCTCGCCGCAGGCGACCTCGCCGAGGTGTTGGTGAAGGATCTTGCCACGAGCGACACACCTTCATAGGCGCGGCCCCATTGAAGCAAGCAAGCTGAAGTCTGATGTCTTATTGAACCCGCCGATAAATATTTGCCTCTTCCGGCGATTGCATGGATGGTCGCCGAGAACATTGGCTTCAACTCGTTTATTAGCAATGCGTTGCGGCTCATGATCAGAGTGTTTTATTCAGGTTCAGGATCGCACATCCTGAAGCGACCAGGCTTGAAAGTGTCAACATGGCGCAGAATAAGGCGGTGTGCCGGTATGTCTCGCCTTTATTTCTTAGCTGCTCCCATTTATTTGCCAGACGACCC
>CAZOLK010000434.1:0-3682 GCA_964580325.1 uncultured Verrucomicrobiota bacterium
GTTTTATGTAGCGTTCGTAGTCCAGGCTTCAGCCTGCTTCCGGAAGCAACGGCTGACCTGCACAAGCAGGCTGAAACCTGGACTACGAACCTTATGCAAGGGCGACAAGTATAATCGATATGCTGGTCCTTTTGGCTTGTACCTAAATCGGCGCTGTTTGGCTTTTCAATCTGCCGTACGCACAACACGTACGCCTATTTCAAAATTTCCAATATCGGCCCAATTCCATACGCGTCTCGCGCAGCGTGCTTGATATGCACCATCAGCGTAAGTGCCTCCACGCATTATGCGAAGATCACTGCCAGGCACCATGACTTCCGTTTCCGGGCCGTGCGGATTGATCAGTGGCGTCTTGTTGTAATAGCCATAATCAGCCCTGTCCCAGCACCACTCCATTAAATTACCCACTATGTCGTACACGCCGTAATCGTTCGGCGCAAAGCTATAAACTGGATTGCAGTAAGGATGGGGATCAATATCGAAGTCCGGATGATAGCCAAAAGTGGAGCCCACCTCATAGGCTAAATTGGATACGGCAAAATAATTGGCGCGCGCATGGGATACGGTATCCGTGTCGCTCCAGGCGAAGCGCCGTCCATCCGCGCCGCCGCGTGCGGCGTATTCCCATTCGGCTTCGGTCGGCAAGCGATACCCGTTGGCGTGCCAGTCCACGGCGTTTGCGGAAAGATTGGTCTTACCGAAACGATACACCAGAGTATGCCCGGCATCCAGGTAATAGCAAGGGATCAATCCCTCCATTTCGCTGCGTGCATTGCACCATTTGACTGCGTCATACCAACTGATTACGCCAGTTGCGGGATGATTGGTGGTTTTAAAATAGACAATATTTTGATACATGTCGTCATAGCCGTTAACAAAGGCCCAGTCACGCACATGAAACCATTGGCCCTTGGTGATCGGCGTTTCGCTGATGAAAAAGGAATCCAGAGCCACCAGGTGCCGGGGTAGCTCATTGGTTTCGCCCTCCGCGAAAGGGTCGCCCATGGAATAGGTGCAGGCGGGAATGCGCACCATACCGGTTGGCGCCTTGGCCAGCTCGCGCACACGGAAATGCAGCGGCACAGCGCAAGTGATAGAACCGCCAACTGGTGCTTCAAGACGATTCAGCAACGTCAAGGCGAGCATGTTGCTCCACGGACCGCCGGCTTGCGCGGACCACTGCAGGCGATACCAAGGCACATTGGTCGAGGTGTTGAAGCTCAAGCGGCCAAAGACGGTTTGCTCGGGCTCGCGCGCCGTGATCGCGTTGGTCAAGACGACCAGCGCCGCTGCCGCGGCCTGGCCCGAGGTCGAACTGCTCAGGGGGATCACGCGAAACATCATGGGTATTTGCGAGGTCGCCACCCCATCATATCCACCGCGAATATCCGTCACCAAGTCGCCTGTAAAATTGGTCCAGCCCTGTTTTAAATCACTTGTCCACTCCAGCCGGTAGGCGGTCGCGTTGGATACGGCGTCAAAAACGAGCCGCCCCTGCCCATCCAGGGACGCGATCGTCAAATCAGTGGCATGGACATGGACGGTCCAAGCGATCATCGCACTCATAACCAACATCAATATTCCGCGAAAAAACAAATGTTTCATAATAATTCCTTTAGATTATCATTATTATTTATTGTTTTATCATTTCATTCATAAATGAGGCAATAACAAATAACAAAATACCGAAAAAAACATGGGTGCCACGCCCGCTGTCGATAACGAATGACGAGACATTATGTGGACCCGTGCATTTGCAGCCAGGTCTTCACGGGTGACCGGCGGCAACGTCAAGCCGGGATAAGCGGAACAGCCCCAGAATTCGCCCTTGGACGACTTGCGCCGGCGCATGGGCTTGCCGCAAAGCGGGCAGTCTCTGGGGCGCCGTCCGATAGGTGATGCGCCGCCGCGTGGAGGGTTTATCCACTCGCGACGGTATTTCCTGCGCCGTGTCGGCGGCTTTTTCGAATACTGCCGACCGCATTTGCGGTTTCGTCCGCCGCATGGCCAAGGAAAGGCAGGGCCGCGATGACCAATGCGGTCGCTATTGATAATGTCCAGCTTGAATCTCAACACCTTCCACCATTCCTTGGTGCTGACCTTGTTTTGAATGCCTTTGAGCCATTGGTTCAGGTCTTTGTGGCTAACCGTTACGTGGGCTGGATGGTCCAGCTTGCTGTTTACAGCTTTTCTTGGCGCACTCATCGTTGTGCTTTCTGCTTCCTGCTCCCTGCCCTATCCCCTTGCCAAGATTCCCGCATTTTCCCATTGACACCCTCCCGTCATAGGTTTACAAAGGCTTGATATTGGTATTCTATTGGTTTGTCATGAAAATCAGGCAGCAGCTCAACAAAGTTGAAGAGACCCAGGCCCGGTTACGCCGCGAGATCCTGCGCTTGCGCGCGGACAAAGCCGTGCGTATTCCGCCCGAACGCGCACTGGCCGTGAGCATGGGCGTCAGCCGTACCTGCTTGCGCGCCGCGCTCAAAATCCTGATCGGCGAAGGCCTGCTGTTCCAGCGCCAGGGCAGCGGCACGTTTGTCAAACCCCTGGCGCGAATCGAGCGCATGGCCCTTTACCTGCCGCCTGACATCAAACCGGGCGACCCATTTTTCCACTTCTTCATCGGCGAACTCAGCGTCTGGCTTGCACGCGACAGCATCCCGCTGATCCTGCTCAACGATCCGCCCGACGCCCCGCTCGATGCACCGCTGCTGATCTTGGGCCAGGCCGACGAAACCAAATTGACTGCCCTGCAAGCCGCCGCGCCGTTGACCATTGCCATCTACGCCCAGACCGCTGTACCCGGCATTCACCTGTTCAATTTCGACGATCGCGCCATTGGCCGCCAGGCCTGTGACATCCTGCTACGCCAGCGTCCGGTCCGCCTGGTGCACCTGGCCGGACCCGACCATTACGCCTCCGCCCGTCAACGCCGTAAAGGCTTTGAAGCGCGCGCTTCGGAACTAGGCGTTAACCCGGTGATCCTCAACGGCAAAATGACCTACGCAGCCGGCCGCGCCCTGGGTCTGCGCCTGCTGAAAACCATCCGCGGTTCGCGTAAACGCACCGCCGTGTTCGCGGCCAACGATGCCATGGCCATCGGCTGTATGCAGGTCCTGCTGCAGAACGACCTGTGCATCCCTGACCAGGTGGCCATACTCGGCTGTGACGACCTGCCCTGGGCCGCCGAGGTCAACCCCGCGCTGAGCACTTTCCGCCAGGACCACCACCGCCTGCTGGCCGAGGTGGTCGACACGATCAATGCCGCGCCCGACCCGTTACCGACCACGCGCAAAGTCCTGCTCAGCGCCGCCTACAAAGCCCGTGCCTCCACGATTTCAGACAAGAGCACAAAAGTTACATAAAAAACAAACAACATGGAGAACAGCATGAAGGAATCCTGTGAACAACAAGCGGCGGACATCGTCCGCCAGATGACCCTGCGCGAAAAAGTGCATCAGCTGGTGGGCCGCGATTCGTTCACCACCCACCCGGTCGAACGCCTGGGCGTGCCTTCGCTGCGCTTTACTGACGGGCCCATGGGCGTACGCCTGACCCACGCCAATGTACGCGGCGCGGAGCGCAACGAGAACGTGACCACCACCACCACCGCCTTTACCAGCGGCAGTTGCATGGCCGCCACCTGGGACCGCGAAACCATCCGCGAAGCAGCGGCCGT
>CAZOLK010000435.1:0-3676 GCA_964580325.1 uncultured Verrucomicrobiota bacterium
ACTTGACCCTGTTCGGTCTGAGCGTGCTGTATGATTTGAACCGAAGAAGTGAAGCATCATGCTGATTGCCAATACGTTTTCCATAACCTGCATCGCAAATTGGACGAAGCGGATCGCAAGCGCGAAGAAGAGCAGCGCAGGCGCGAAGAGGCGGAGAAAATCATTGGCGATTTACAGGCTGAGATCAAAAAGCTGAAACGACATGACGGATGAGGACTGGACATTAAAAGGACAGAACATGACAAGAATTGAACAGACGTTCGCGAAGTTGAAGCAGGAGGGGCGTAAGGGGTTTATCGCCTATATTACCGCCGGTGACCCGTCGCTGGACGGAACGCTGGAAATTGTTCAACGGCTCGAAGAGATCGGCGTCGATTTCGTTGAATTGGGCGTGCCCTTTTCCGACCCACTAGCTGACGGGCGGGTCAACCAGGAAGCGGCCGAACGGGCGCTCAAAGAGGGCGCCACCCTGGACAAGGTGATTGAGAGCGTGGCTGCTCTGCGCGCCAAAACCGAGATCCCGTTGATCTTTTTCAGTTATCTCAACCCCTTTTATGCCGTCGATTTCGATCAAACCATCGCGGCAGCGGCCCAGGCTGGGATAGACGGTATGCTGCTGCTCGATTTGCCGTTGGAAGAGTTCGGGCCATTCCAGACAGCTTTACAGCAGAACAAGCTCAACACCATTCGTCTGGTCACGCCCAACACGCCCGAGGAACGGTTCGAGCAGATTTGCGGAGCCGCCAACGGCTTTATTTACTGTGTCTCGTGCACCGGCGTGACCGGTATGCGCCAGGCACTGGAACAGGGCTCCATCGATCTGCTCGAGCGCACGCGGCGGCATACGGAATTACCCCGGGCGCTGGGTTTTGGCATCGCCAGTCCGGACCACGCATGCGAGGCTGCACGGCACGCCGATGCCGTGGTCGTGGGCAGCGCCATTGTCAAGCGGTTCCACGATGCGCCACACAATACCGAAGGCCGGCGCAGCGCCGCGGCCTGGGTGGCTGAACTGGTCCATGCCGTCAAGGAGGTGCAAGCATGAACGATCGTCGATTCGCCGTAATTCTGGCTGGTGGCAAAGGTGAGCGGTTCTGGCCGCTGAGCACGGCGTCACAGCCCAAACAACTGATCTCGCTGGTGGGCGACAAGCCGTTCTTGGCCCAGTCCGTGGAGCGCGTGCGCGAGATGCTGCCTGACGAGAATATCTACATCGTGACCAACCAGGAACTGGAACAGGATTCGCGTGAAGTTGCGCACATGCTGCCGCCGACCAATGTGGTCGGTGAACCCATGGGCCGCGATACGGCAGCGGCTGTGGCCCTCGGCGCGGTGCTCGTGGAAAGCAAACAGCCGGACGGCGTGTTCTGTATTTTGACCGCGGACCATGTCATCAAGGACATCGCCCTGTTTCGCAAAACCCTGGGCCAGGCCATGGCTCTGGCTGCTAACGAGGAGCTGTTGGTGACCATCGGCATCCAGCCGGCAAGGCCCAGCACGTCGTTCGGGTATGTCGAGGCCGGCGATCCTTATGCGACCAGGCAAGGCATCGAATTCCTGCGAGCGCGCAAATTTGTCGAAAAACCGGACCGCGAAACAGCTCACGCTTATCTCGACGCCGGCAACTACTACTGGAATTCCGGTATGTTCATCTGGTCTTTGGCTGCCTTGAAAAAAGCGTTCAAACGCCATGCTCCGCATCTGCTCGAACTCATGGAGCAACTGCGTCCAGCAGTCGGCCGTCCCGGATTTGTCGACGAGATCCGCCGCGTTTACGAGCTGTTGCCTAAAATCTCCATTGACTATGCGCTGATGGAAAAAGCCGACAACATTGTTATGGTCAAAGGCATCTTCGATTGGGACGATGTCGGCTCCTGGCCTGCGTTGGAGAATCACTTCGAAAAAGCGGCGGACGGCAACGTGGTCATCGGCGATTGCCAGTCCCTGGACGCCCATGGCAATATCGTCTATTCCAAAGATCGTTTGACCGCGCTAATCGGCGTTGAAGACCTGGTCGTCGTTCAAACCGAAGGCGTCACCCTGATTTGTCCCAAAAACCGTTCGCAAGATGTGAAAAAGCTGTATCGCCAGGTCGCGCGACACAACCAATACCAGGAGTTGCTTTGATCATGGAAGAGATCGTCCTGGGCATCGATTACGGGGAAAAGCGCATCGGTTTCGCGGTCAGCGACCCGTCGGGCATCATCGCCCTGCCACTCGAGGTGCGCGAGCGCAAGGTCGAGGGCGACGATGTGGACGCCGTGCTCCAGGTGTGCGCCATGAAAAAAGCGACCCGCCTGGTGGTCGGCATGCCTTACAGCCTGGACGGAAGTAAAGGGCCGACCGCGGAAAAAGTCGAAGCCTTTATCACTCGGTTGCATAAGCAGACCGCATTGCCCATCGAAACCTGGGACGAGCGTTTCAGCACGGTCACGGCGGAGCAAGCCCTGATCCAGGGCGGTACGCGTAGGGACAAACGCAAGAAAGTGATCGATAAGCTGGCTGCTCAGGTTTTTCTGCAGCATTACCTCGATGTCCGATCAGCGCTATAAAATTGTGCTGGCCTATGACGGGACAGCGTATGCAGGCTGGCAGGTGCAGCCAGATCAGCGTACGATCCAAAGCGAGTTGGAGCGTGTGCTGGCTGCGCTGACCGGCGATACGCCGTGCGTGCATTGCAGCGGTCGTACGGATGCGGGCGTGCATGCACGGAGTCAGGTCGCCCATTTCGACCTGTCGCGCCAGGTCGTGGAAACCAAAATGCAGTCCGGTATGAACGCACTGCTGGACGACGATATCCGCGTGCTGTTGTTCAAGCAAGCGCATCCCGATTTCCATGCCCGTTACGACGTGATCCGTAAGGAATACCGCTACCTTATCTGGAATGATCGCGTCGTGCCGCCGCACCTGCGGCTCTACCGCACGCCGGCCATGCGCAAGCTGGATCCGGCACCCATGCGCGCTGCCGCGGCCATGATCAAGGGCGAACATGACTTTGCCGCGTTCAGCGCCAACCCGAATCGTGAAATCGATGGCACCCGGCGCAAGCTTTATGCGCTGCGCGTACTGCAAAATGGCCGCGAAATCCAGATCGTTGCGGCCGGCAGCGGCTTCTTGTATAAGATGGTGCGCAGCTTGGCCGGTTTCCTGATGCGCGTCGGCGCTGGTGAATTGGAACCGGAATCCGCGCAAACGATCCTCGATTCAAAAACCAGAACCGCCACGGTACCCACTGCGGCTGCCAGGGGGCTGTTTCTCTGGAGAGTTTGGTATAAATAGTGGCGGATGGCAAGTGGCGGCACTTTTCCAGAAGCGATCTGAAAATGGTTGTCCGCGAACTGGCTGCCGCGGACCCGCGAATCAGGGCGATTGTATTTATTTTATGGCAGCGAGGCGCACGGATTGTCCGATGATTATTCCTATCTCGATTTGATTTTCTATGTAGAGAAGGCAAGCTTGGCCGGGTTTTCCATAAAAAAGAGGATCGCAAGGGAAAGCCGCTCGCGGCGGCAGCAACGGCTATCGCACGCGCCTGCTGTACTCGGGAAGTACAGCGGGGGCTGTGAACCCGCTGTTGCAGCGAATGCAGCAGTAGTTCGCCGGGAGCGGCAGCAGGCTCATAGCGCCTGCTGTACTCGGGAAGTACAGCGGGGGCTGTGAACCCGCTGTTGCAGCG
>CAZOLK010000436.1:0-3655 GCA_964580325.1 uncultured Verrucomicrobiota bacterium
ACAGCCTGCACCTGGACGCGGTCGCGCCGCTGCAGACAACGGCCGCGCGCCAGATTCTGACTTTTCGCGTGCCCGACGCAGCGGCGAACCGGCTGTTCCTGCGCGTTCCCGGCGATGTGGAGGTCAAGAGCGGCGCTGCCGTGATCCAGCGCGAATACGACGAAAAAGCGGACGAGACGCGCATCGAACTGCTGGCTCGGCGCAGTCTGATCAACCTGGTCATGACCCTGAACAGCCGGCTCAAGCGTAAGGACCGCCTGGTCATCGGGCGCAGCGTGCTGGTCGATGAAGTGACCCGTGCTTATGAGCGCCTGCATGCGACCTGGTCGCTGGACATCCTGCATCGCGCCGTGGAACAGCTCTGTTTCGTGTTGCCGAACGGGTTCGAAGTCACAGACATGCAGTCGCCCAAGCTGGCCAACTGGGCCGTGGTCGAAGACGGCGGCCGGCGCATCCTGCAGGTGAACCTGCGCGAAGAGACGCTGGGTCCGGTGGTGCTGACCCTGTCCGCCTTTCGCGGTCGGCCCGATTTCGATGCCTGGTCGTTTCCCCATATTGTGCCGCTGAGCATGGCCGGTAACGTATCGGTCGTAGGCCTGCTCTTGGAAGAGGGGCTGAAACCGCGCGACCTGCGCACCGAGGGCCTGGTGGCCATTGACAACAACGTGCTGATGCAGGCGCTGCCCGATTCGGTGTTTAAAGCCGACCCAGGCGCCGCAACAGTGCGCGCACTGCGAGCCTACTACGCGCCCGACGCCGCCTATAGCCTCAAGGCGCGCTTTTTCAAACCCGCGGCCGAACTGTTCGCCACCACCCACCTGCTGCTGGGCGTCGACGATAAGGGCCTGTCCCTGGAGGGCGGGTTTGCCGTCATGCCGCACGAGGAAAAATTGTTTGACCTCGATTTCAGCGTGGCCCGGGATTGGGAAATAACGTCCATCGCCGACGCCAGCGGCGCTGCGCTGCCCTATGAGCGCTACGCGGAAAAAGACGGCGTCCAACGGATCCATGTCAGGTTGCGCCAGGGCGTGCCGGCCGGCGCTGATTTGCGGCTCTTTTTCAAAGCCCGTTTGGTGCCTGAGGGTTGGTTCGATACATGGCGGATGCGCGAGGTGGACTTTCCAACGGTTGTGGTGCGCGGCGCTGCGCGCGACGTGGGCGCCCTGGCCGTGGCTGCGCGCGATGACCTGGTCGTGCGCCCGATGGACATGCAGGGGCTCGGTTTGCTGGATGAAAACGACAAGGTCAAATACGGGCTGCCCGAAATTGCCGCGGCGCATGCCTTTCGCTACGAAACGCAGCCCTGGAACCTGCGTCTGCGGATCGAGCGCGTTGCCCCGCGCCTGACCGCGGAAACCTATTCCTTTTATATGATCGAGCACGACCTTTTGATCGCCCACTACGAACTGGCCTACACCATCGAACAGGCGCGTACCCGCCGGCTCAGCCTGGCCCTGCCCAAGGCCGCTCCGGCCGAACTGGCGATCCGCGGCATCAAGGGAACCGCGGTCAAGGAGTGGTCGCGCCGCGAAACCGAAACCGAGTATATCTGGGATGTGCTGTTGGCGCGCATGTACAGCGACCAGGTCCACCTGGCCGTGGATTACCAGCAGCGCCAGGTCGGCATGGAGCAACTGATCCTGACGCCGGTGCGCGCTGAGGGCGTGGCTTATCAAACCGGGTTTATCGCGGTGGAAGGCAGTTCTGAATTGGACATCGCGGTCAGCAACCTGCCGCGTAAAGTGGATATCGGCGAATTGGTCGACGCCCAATACCAGCCCGGTCGCCGCGTGCTGGGCGTCTATGGGTTCAGCGGCTCGCCACAACCGATCCAGGCTTCGGTCGCGGCCCACCCCAAGTACCCTATTCCGCCAGCCATCGTGGAACGGGCCGAACTGGCCACGGTGCTGTCGATCAACGGCCGGGCCCAGTCCGTGGCGCGCTACCTGTTGCGCTGCAAATCGCCGTTCCTGCAGGTACACCTGCCGCACGGAGCCCAGCTCTGGTCCGCAACCGTGGATAACAAGGCCATCCTGCCTCAGCGCCAGGGCGGGCGCATGTTGCTCGCGCTGCCGGCAAAAGCGGAGAGCGCGCTGCGCGACATCCGCCTGATTTACGAAACACCGGTGAATGGCCTGCTCTTCTGGAACCGGTTGGCCAGTGCCGCGCCGACCCTGTTCCTGCATGACGGCTCGGAAAGCACGTCCGCTGTCGAGGCACCGGTCACGGACTTGACGTGGTCGCTGGTGCTGCCGACCGGTTACCGCATCACGTCGGCTCGCGGTACGGTCGATTGCCCGGTGCTCGAACCGCCGTTCCCCGCGATTGTGGGCGCCTACCAGTTGCTGGGCGGCATCGGTGAAATCGGATTGATCGCCTGGTGGCGCGATCGCATGTTCCAGGGGGAAATGACCAAGTCGGTTTCCGAGATGTCCAACCTGTTCAAAGGTATAACAGCCAAGGAAAGCGAGAGCATTTATTCGACCCACATCGAACTCGCGCCTTCGGCCGCCAAACGTCGCCCTGCTGGTCCGCCGCGGCCCTCGGTACAGATGGACATGCCCATGCAGCAGGCAGCCGAAGAGGAGAATGTCCTGATGGATGAGCTATCATTCGAGGGTAAACCTTCCATTGTCGCAGAACCAGCCGAACCCAAACCCGAACCACCCGGGCGTACGCCCAGAAAAAAACCGACCTGGGCTCTGGAAGGCGCGCGCAGCCTCAAGATCGCGCTGGTGCGCGAAGGCCGCACCCTCACGTTTAACAGTCTGGGCGACCATCCCTATATGGACGTGACGCTGGCCAACCGACGCCGGATCGAAGCCCTGACCCTGGCCCTGGCCCTGGCCGCGTTCCTGGGCGGCTTGGCTAACACGTTCAAGCCGCTTAAGCGCAAGGTGGCCTATATCGCCGGTCTGCTACTGGTCAGCGCGCTGATCCCGTGCCTGCCCGCGGCCCTGGAATGGGCCATGGTGCTGAACGCGGTTTTTTACGTCGGCCTGCTGCTGATTCCCTGGTATCTGCTGGTGCGTATCGGCGTGATTATGGTCAATATGCTACCACCGCCCGAGAATATTAAGCGCTCCGCCACGATCGTGCTGCTGCTCTTAGCCGTACTGGTCCCGAACAGCGTAATCCGGGCCCAGGAGACCATTGGCATCAACTTGGCGCCCGCGGACGAGATCGAACCGGTCGACATTCCCGACGACGCACTGCTTATCCCGTACGATGCCGGTCGCGAAGGCATCGTGGAAATGGACCAGGTCTGGGTTCCGTACAGCCGCTACCAGGAGCTGTGGAAATTGGCCCATCCCGTCAAAGCCGAGGAAAAAACGCCCGTGCCTTTTGCGCTGGCTGGCGCGCACTACGAGGCTACGCTTGAAGGCGATGAGTTCCTGCTGATCCTGGGCACGCTGGAATTGGACGTGTTCTGCGACGCGTTTGTCCAGGTTCCGCTGTTGATCGAGGGTGGCGTCATTGCCAAAGCCGAATTGGACGGTGAACCCGCGCGTATCGGCGTCATGAACGTGGAGCTGTTCGGCGACAATATACACAACCAGGCGCAGCAGATCGTTCAGGTTAAGCAGTGGACTGAAAAAGCCCCTTCCTTTTCCGTGCTCTATGTAAAGGGGCGCGGCCGGCGCAAACTGGAGCT
>CAZOLK010000437.1:0-3604 GCA_964580325.1 uncultured Verrucomicrobiota bacterium
GCAGATGGGATCGATCTCGGTCACGATCACGCGGGCGCCCTGTCCGCGCAGCGACTGGCAGGAGCCTTTGCCCACGTCGCCGTAGCCGGCCACCACGGCCACCTTGCCGGCAAGCATCACATCGGTCGCGCGCATGATGCCGTCCACCAGCGAGTGGCGGCAGCCGTACAGGTTGTCGAACTTGGACTTGGTCACCGCGTCATTGACATTGAAGGCCGGGAAGAGCAATTCGCCCTTGTCCGCCATTTTATACAAGCGGTGCACGCCCGTGGTCGTCTCTTCACTCACGCCGCGAATCTCGCCTGTGATGCGATGGAAGCGCTGCGGGTCGCGATCCAGCGATTTGCGCAACTGGGCCAGCAGGATCGTCTCCTCTTCGCTTTCGACTTTGCAATCCAGCACGGCGCGGTTTTCCTCGGCCTGGTAGCCGAGATGGACGAACAAGGTCGCGTCGCCGCCGTCGTCCAGGATCATGTTGGGTCCAACGCCGTTGCCCCAATCCAGCATGCGGTCCGTGTAGGCCCAGTATTCCTCCAGCGACTCGCCCTTGTAGGCAAACACCGGCGTGCCCACAGCAGCCACGGCCGCGGCCGCGTGGTCCTGGGTGGAAAAGATGTTGCAACTGACCCAACGCACGTCCGCGCCCAGCGCTTGCAGTGTTTCGATCAGCATCGCGGTTTGAATGGTCATATGCAGCGAGCCGGCAATACGCGCGCCCTGAAGCGGTTTCTCGCTGCCGTATTTTTCGCGCAGCGCCATCAGGCCGGGCATTTCCTCCTCGGCAAGGATCATTTCTTTGCGACCGAAATCGGCCAAACCAATGTCCTTAACAATAAAATCCTGTTTCTCCACAGTTTCCGTACTCATCCTATGTTCTCCTATACTCTATTCATTCATCTTTCGCCCGGTCATCAACAGGATGGACAACTCTGGCGCCGCGCCCTGCAGTACATGGGCGTGCGAAGGCGTCAAGCCGGTCTGATGCATCCAGGCCATTACTTCGTGCTCCTCAAATCCCAACCATTGATCGGCCAACTGGTCGCGCACCCACTCCTGTTGGTGGCGCACCAGGTCCAACACGATCAAGCATCCCTGGGTCCGCAACACGCGCGCAGCTTCGGCAACGGCCCGCTGCGGCAATGAAGCGTGGTGCAGACTCTGGCTCAGAAAAACGGCGTCATACCCGTCATTGTCCAGCGGCAGATGCTCCAAGTCGCCCTCGACGGTGCGAATGCGATCGGCCAGCTTTTCATCGCTTGCCCGCTCCTCGATAACGCGCAGCATCTCGGGCGAGTAGTCCACAGCCACCACTTCACGGGCGAACCGAGCCAGGGTGATGGTCAGCCAACCTTCGCCGGCGCCCACATCCACCACCTGTCGGCCACTGAACCCGGCAGCCAGGGCTGCGGCCAGTACAGGCCAGCCCCCGCCCGGTTCGGTCAACTGGTGGTAACACCCGGCCATGCGGTCAAAGAACTCGCGGCTGCGTTTGCGCCGGAGGTCCATGATCTGCCGAATCATAGCCTGGTCGCGCGCACTGCCAGGCAGCTCCTCGATCTGTGCGTCGAGTACGCGCGAAAAATCGCGATCCTCGAATTTAGCGCCGCGCCGGTAATACACCGTGGTGCCCTCGCGTCGAGCCTCGACCAGCATGGTGTCACGCAACGGCTTGAGATGCCTGCTGACGGTTGACTGGGGCGAATCCAAAACCGTGACCAACTCGGCCACAGACAACTCCGCAACCCCCAGCGCCCGTACAATCCGCAAGCGAACCTCGTCTCCCAATGCTTTATACATATCTAAGGCTGTTGACATTTTGCTATATCCGTTTTTCCGGATAATAGAATATAACGACGTCGTGATGATTTGGCAACCGGAAAAAGAAAAAAAGTCGAAAAATACTTGTTCGAGGTGCGCACCAACCTGGTCGTGAAGCCTGACCAAGGCATCCTATTCCTGACCGCCCAGGGCGAGACGATCACCCCCAAACGACTCACCCAAATGACGCGCCCCAACAGACGCCGGAAGCACCTGAAACCTCCGGGAGCGCTCCCAAATCGTCCAGGAGCACTCTCTCCACATCCATCGATAGAGCGCTACCCAAAACGCGCCGCACACGAGCGCGGCGAGGATCAGGGTCAGGTTACCCCATGGCCAAATGGACAGCCGTGTAGGCGAGAATAGAAAACGCCAGACCGCCGATGCCAAGCGTGGCGGTCAGCCGACGCTGAACGTACCCGCGCCAGAAGATTTCTTCACCCGGACCCCTGACCACATTCCGGTCGCTTTAAGAAGCCTTAAAAACAAGCAACCTGCATGGTGCCCAGTTGCGCGGCAAACGCGGCGCCGGTGCGACCGGCCAGGATGACGCCGGTCATCAGCGCGCCCATTTCCACCACCATGCCGAGACTGACCAGGTCCGCGACGTAGATCTCGGCGCCGAACATCTTGAGCTGTATGGCACCGACCAATACGGGGCATCCTTGCGTTCGGTGCAGTGGCCAAACGAAACAAATACCGCACGCCTTCGGGCATGTCGGTCAAATCCAGGTCCGTCTGCACAGCGAGCATGCAACCACCACTCCGGCACATCTCCGCAGGAAATAAGAAATACTACAGAATTACCTGCCAACGTCAACGCCGCCGCGCATTTTTTTTTGATATACATGGCGACAATAATCCTGACCGAATTTTCCAACCATTGGGCGCTACAACATCCACCATGCGCGGCGCTGCCTGCATCCTGACCGGGGCGCCTTTCACTCCAGGTTCAGGTTGACAATGAACTGTTCCAGCAGCGGCATGATGTCCGCGGTCTCCACCAGGATCAGCGTGGCCGCGGTCGTGTAGTTGTCTTGTTCGAGCATGCTGGCGAAGTGGGCCAGGGCTTCATGCTGCTTGTTCTTCTGCAACGCTTTCAAATACAAGGTCAGGTTCTTCAGCACTTTGGCTTGCTGATCCGGTTTGAAATGCCCGCCGTTGATCCATAGCACGACCTGCTCGTTCAGGGTCGCCAGTTCCGGGAGCGAAAGGGTTTGCACGGTTTCGGCATGTTTAGGGTAGCGCAGCAGCAGGTCCTTTGCCGAAACCTTGACCGTCTGGGTCAGGCTTTTGCTGAAACTCACAGCCGCCTGCACGCCCACGATGCCGGACAGGGCCAGGACCGCGACGTCGTCCAGGCTTGCGACACCCGCGATCCAGCGTGAAACACGCTCCCAGGCGCGGCGGTCCGGGGTTTTGGTGAGGGCGCGGAAGAAGCCGTCCTGATAGACAATCGAAATGTCGTCGCCGTCGAGAAAATGGTGGTTGCACTGAAGGCGCGCAGGATGCAGCGGTAATCGGCCTCGACGCGCAGCGTGGCCTCGATCAGCGTCCGCAGGTTGTAGGGCAAAGAACCCCAGGCCTTGGTATGCATGACCTGTTCTATGATGTCGTTGAGCTTGTTGACCAGGTAATCGTCCTGGTCCCATTCGGCCGCGTTTTGCCCGCCGTACCGGTTGGCGTCGGCATAGCTGTCCAGGGGCGTTGGCCGGTCATCCGGCGTACGGTCGTCCGGCGTGGCAGGTTGCGCCGGCTCGTTTGCTCGATAGGGCGCGGAATCGCG
>CAZOLK010000438.1:0-1962 GCA_964580325.1 uncultured Verrucomicrobiota bacterium
TTATTTTTGGACGGCTGCTTTTATCGCCTTCTTTAAGCGGAGCATCGTGGTATTCTACCAATTGATCCAAGTCGTTATATACATAGCTGACAGTGACGTCGTTGGGTGAGGTGATGGAGATGTCTCGGCCATAGGAATCTTTGGCTGTAAAGGTCGTGTAGGTCTGGCCAGACAGTTTGTCTGTCACGCGGATCCGATATAGGTAGCCTTCGCGGTCGGTTGTGTCATGATAGGTTTGATTGGAATTGTAATAAAGATACGTGGTCTCCGTCCCGTTATGATCGATCATCTGCATGATCTGGCCGCTATCGAAGAAGTCGAATTGCGTTGTCTTCCAGGTTCTAGTACCGTCCGGTGCGGGTACGCTTTTATGAACCCGCTCTAAGCTACCTTTCTCGTCATACCGAAACCTGGTCACGACATCGTTATGGGAAACATTCTTGGGTAGATAAAACTTATTTTCACCGTAGTGCTCGAAATATTTTGCATCAATAGCGACACTGTTTTCCGCAACACCGCCATTCCCCTGTGCGTTGGGGTTTTTCAGGATGCTATAAATAGAAGCAGCTCCGCGTTTGTCCGTGGTGGATGGTGGATTTTGAATATAATCGATTTCGGTCAGATTGCCTTCCGGACTTGTAATACTGGTGTATCGTTGCTCTGACGTATAACCGAATTTCGTTTGTTGCGAACCTGCCACGGTCATGGATTCGCAGAGCATGTTATTGTCATTGCTGCTCTTAAAGACGTAGACGGTCGGAATGCCGTCGGTGTCGGTGTGGGTGATGGTGCCGTCTCCAATGAAATGCTCGGTGACCGTGTCGCCGTTAGAGCCCCAGGTTAGAGAAGCGACTTTGGGGGTGTTGCCCTGGTAGGAGACCTGGAGGTAGGGGACTAGAGAGGTAGGGTCGTCTTTTTGTGGTATGAGTACCGCATCGAGTCTTTCCTTTGCATCGTACGAGAATTTGACTATGACGTTGGTGCTGATGTAATTTGTGGCGACGATTATTGTTTCTAATTGATTGTCGTCGTTGTATTGGTAAGAGTATACGCGACCGTTGTAGTCCTCTATGTATCTCAGCCGTTTGTGTTCCAGTCCAGTCGGGGCTTCATACGTGACATGAAACTTTCTGTTCATGTCATCGACTATGCCTGTGATGGCGTCGCCGTGATACTTGTACTCTATTGCATTGCCATATCTGTCCGCTACTTTTTTCAATCGATACATTGAACCGCCGGTTGCCAGGTTATAGTCATTCGTGCCGCCGTCGGTTGTGATGATGTTGATACTGTTGGACTCGGCGTTCAGGGTTGCTTTCCAGTCGTAACCTTTCGGGATATTGAACAGTCGATTTTGCTTTTCGTAGATGCCTGAGATTTTAAATAGATCTTCCCGGCCATCCGGACCATGGTATACCCAGGTGGCCTTGTCCACCATGCGGAAATGCGTATCCCAGGAGGCGGTCCAGCCTTTGCTTGCGGAACACTTGGATCCTTGTCTTCCTGATCGGTAGGTCAGCGAGGACGCTATATCCAGCATGCGTCCCGGTATGGCGAAATTCAGGCAGGATAGTTTTAACTCGCGGTTATGC
This sequence comes from uncultured Verrucomicrobiota bacterium, assembly GCA_964580325.1. Lineage (GTDB taxonomy): Bacteria > Verrucomicrobiota > Kiritimatiellia > CAYTQP01 > CAZOLK01 > CAZOLK01. The sequence goes on from CAZOLK010000438.1 coordinate 1,593, forward strand.
AACAACACCTCCGCGGCCAGTCCAAGAACGGGCACGGGGATAGCGCGTGAGGAACTGGGCGTTACGCCGGTGACCGCTTCAAAGTTCGTTTCGTATTTTTTGGGTATCATCCTGGCAACAGATGCGCTGCCAGCGTGTTGTACCAGCAAAATTTCGTCGGGATACATTAAGAGCGTATGCGTTGATTTATTATAGCGGTTTTGCTGGTCATTGCTATTTATATCGCCATTTGTATCCGTGGGTTCCGATACGATAAGAATACGGTTGGCGCTGGTATATTTATCAAAGATGTCGCCCTTTGTCTTGCTTGTACCATTTGCAAAGGTATGGCTGCCATTGTTGTGGGTGATCAGCGTGATGGTAAACGGGG
>CAZOLK010000438.1:2062-3567 GCA_964580325.1 uncultured Verrucomicrobiota bacterium
CGTCGTCGTCTTTGCATTGGGTGTGGGCAGTGAATTCAAGCCACACTTGATCGGTTTCGTTGGTGGGTTGGTCTATGCGTGACACATAAGTTTTTGAATCGCTGCCGTTCATGTTGCGGATTTGCCAAATGCTGACGCCCTCCACATGAACCGGAACAGTTTCCTTGGCTGCATGGTATGTAAAATTCACGGTTTCGCCGGGGCGCTGCACGACGAATGGCACACCAGGCTTTGCTTGCGGGATTGAGATGTTGCCGTACAATGGTTTGTCGTCCACAACAATGAATCTGCGTGTGAAACGTTCGGGTTCGGAGAAGAGCGTGATGGGGGTGGTTGAGCGGCCCGTAGCCAGAATGAGCTGCTCTTTCTGCTTTCTGAACTCACCCATCAGGACGCCCACAGACGTCGAGCGGCCGATCAACGAGTTCAAGGCGGTGAAACGCGAATCGGCGTATAGATCCACGGTGGGACGCAAGGTATCGCCATCACCCACGTCAACGAATATAGTCATGGGATTCACTATGCCGACAGCGTTACTGAGCAGCAGATCGTATTGGTTCACCCCGTAGGCGGCCGGCATCGACATGGTGGCTTTATAGAGGCCTTCCTTGTAATTAACTGCTTTAAAGGACTGGTCATCCATCAAAACCACGGGGTTGTAAGTGGCATAATGCGGCATGGGAGCGTTATCTTTGATCAGCAGGTCGAGGGTCAGCGTATTGTCGCTGAAAACGAACCGCCTTTCGTCGACTATGGCGTTCAGGCCATAGATCGATTTCTTGATGTATTTACGATTTACCGCAATGCCCTTGACATACAATTTTGCGTCATTGGTCTGTGTGCATCCGTAGTCCAGGTACATGGTGTTTTCTTCGGAATCATAATCGCCATGGGTATTCTGCTCATTGACAAAACAATCAAAATAATAATCGCCATCCTCATCGGGTCGGGCTCCGAACATAGCCATCGATGGAGTATGGCCACAAAACTTGAGGCTGTTCATACCTTGGCGAAGTTCGACCGGGTTGAGTTCATCAGACTGGAATTCGGTGTCTTCAAAGGCGTGGTGATGGCATTTCAATAGATCGGGGTCATAGTTGACGTTCAGTTGCATGTGTTCGCATTGTCCATGCAACAGGGTCAACTCGTCTTTAAAGGTAATTTCGCAAACCTCGCAGGTGACGCATCTAGGTTCGATGAACGGCGTGCAACAATCCAGTACATAACTGTCGTTCTCGATGGTCAGTTTGCATTGGCTGTAATCGCCGACACAGCCGTAGAATGTCTGGATGCATCCTTTGGGCAATTCTAACAGGCACTCGCCATCCTCATAAAACAGCGTAATCGGACAATTTTCCACATCGTAGATGCAGATGGGACAATCGCTTTGGCGATGTTCGAAGATGCCGTACTTATGGAATTCGCCGCATACTTCAGGTCCTGAAATGTCGGTTTCACCCTGCGTCACATCATTGGTCGAGCTGTAGGGGTCGTTGGTTGGCGAC
>CAZOLK010000439.1:0-3563 GCA_964580325.1 uncultured Verrucomicrobiota bacterium
GTGGCCGCATAGTCGGCCATCAGCTTGCGCAGCAGCGGGGCCATCTGGCCCGAGGGCGGCACAACGTCGGGGCGGAACCGCCGGCGGGGGCCTCCTTGACGCGACGACAGCCATCGGCATTGTTGTGCTTGTCCAGCGGGAACAGGCGCGTCAGGATACGGCCATCCCGCTCATCAGCCATGTACACACGCGAGAGGTCCCACGAGGCGAAACGAGCAGTGCGCCAAGCCAGCCAATAATGCTCCAAACAATCAAAGTGGCCCAGCGCAGGCCGGATTTGCGGAATCCCGTTCCATGCGCGCGGCAATGGCGCTAAATTCGACGAGGTCGAGGACGAACACTTAGGAACACCAGATCCCCTGTCCGAAACAGGTCTAGGCTGGCTGGCTGCCACAGAACGTTGCGCAGGTAATGCCGGAAACGGCACTGCAAGCCGGCTGAACAGATTATATACCTTACATTGCTGAAAATTGGTTGATTCATTGGTATGATGGTATTATAATAGTCGAAATGAAAGCATACAGAAAATGTAATTTCGGTTGGACGGGAATAGGTTTGTTCCTGTTGATGCTGCACATCCTGCTTGCACACTCGTGCGCATATGCTGGAGCGCCATTGTTTCCAGCCAACCATGCGCCATGTACGCAGGACTTGCATGTGGCCGGTCACGATCCAGCCACGCCTTTTGGCAGAAACATCATCGAATATCAAGGCCACACGGTTGTGATGGCTCGTCGTTATGTCGAAGCGGAGTTCAATCGGCAGAATGTCGGTAGTGCCTTGAAACTGGGTGCGATGAAGGGCGGCTTTGAGTTGACCCAGGACTTCGAGGGAACGACATGTGAGGACATTTTAGCGTATTGGGGGAAGAAAATCGGAATGCAGGGTCTGGCCGCGTTGGCGACCAAGATGTTCGGTATGGGAATGGTTGCAGCCTACAATGCAGTGGACATTGCCATCAACAACGAAGATTACAGGGCCGCGATGCTGCAACTCTTGTCCGAAGTCCGTACAATGAGTGAAATAGCCGGTACCGATCCGATTTCCGCCATCTACAATGCCGCCAAAGGTGGTCCTGATGCGCTGGTCAAGCTGATAGAAATGGGGATATACTATAAAATCAGCACCACCATAGAAAATACTATCAACGGTACGCCCAAGCCCTCCAACACAGCGCCAAAAAAACAGCCAAATCCATCACAAAATCCGCCAAAACCACCACCACCGGCAGGTGGTAGTGGCAAACTGCAACCTAACCTTTCAGCGGAAGGTTCGCATACGACTTTAAAAGTCGATCCGCAAACAGGCAAAGTGACCCACTACGAAACGTGGCAACCGCAAAGCAACCCACGCAATCCTAATCCGTGGGAATCAGTCAAACGGTACGATGCAACTGGTGGGGCACACTACAACAAGGCAACGAAGGTGGATGTCGTCACCCCGCATGTCCACGACCCTGCAACTCCTGGGGGTGTAAGAGCGCCATTGCCGGAGGAAATGCCAGAATGATATCAATCGTCTGCCAATTGCAGAAGTGGTTCCAGTCCCAGTGCAACGGCGATTGGGAGCATGGAGAAGGCATTAGGATTGCGACGCTCGACAACCCCGGATGGGCTGTAGATATTGATATTCGCGACACGACGTTTGCCGACCGACCAATGGATGACGTCGAAATCGACCGAAGTGATAGCGATTGGTTGCACTGCAAGATGTGCGACGGCAAGTACAGTATTCGGTGTGGTGTACAAAACCTAGAGGAGGGCATATCACGTTTTCTCGATTGGGCTAAGTAGTTGCCGCAGAGACACCAGGGCGTGCTCCAGATTTCATAAGTAAGGGAGGCACCGCGTACCCTGTGCCGAAAGGTGCAACCGGTCCGATTCCTGCGGAAAGCGGGAAGGGATTCCAATTCACCGGCGGTAGTGGCGGTCATGGGCTCAGTCCAAACACTACAGACGTCCGAATAATGGATCCTGTTACAAGCGGGAAATACCAATATCCCGGCGGCTACGGTTCGTACGGAAATGCGGCTGGCCAAACCGTCAATCCTCTCTCCGGACAGACGATTCCGAAATCCGATCCTTGGTGGCACATACCAGCGGAGTGAGGGGCCAACCATGACTACACCAGAATCATCAATGCTAAAGCGGCTGGAAAACGAGCAGTTGAGTGCCGTGGTGTTTGTACAGGACTACATGCAGTTGCAGTTCAACGGGCCTTGTCTGACCACTTACGCATGGCCGACCATCCGGGATTCCGCAAGTACGTTTGGCCGCAAGACCCCTGGTTACCGTGATGCGATGTGCGGTCTTATCGGGAGCGTAGTAGACCAAACAGCAGAAGAGGCAAATGACAAATTGGTGATTCGTTTCAGCAGCGGCACCAGTCTGCAAGTGTCGCTGAAAGAATCAGACCGTGAAGGGCCGGAAGCCGCGATGTTACAAGACCCTTCCGGTAAGCGATGGAATGTCTGGTAAAGTCCCATGATGTCGAAACGAGCAACGAACGTAATACTTTGGGTATTGGGGTTGCTTCTGCCATGGACCGCATCTGCCCTTACGACTACGCCGATTTCTGTCATACCCACAGTCGAGCAGGCCGTCCCCATCTACGACATCTCTGCGATTACTGTTGGTTCAGATTGCACATTACCCGTTCTTGAGATGCCGGGTCGGGCCGCGTCTCTCCTTGGCCAAGTCGCCGGATTTGTTGCCGCAAGGGGGACAGTGAAGCCAGGACAGACTGGAACTTACGGTGATCTGAAGACGCCAAAGAGAGCACTGAGCGCTTTCACGCTTTTTGATGGTGTGTATTGCGCGCTATTTGATGGGGCTTGGGTGATGGCTTTGCGGGGATAAGTGTCGGCGATGACCAAAATTGACCAATTTATTCTGATTTAAGCTGACTCACTGTGACGATTATCCTTTGTGGCAGAACGGAGTTGCGAGGCGTTCTGGTGAGGCGTTCTGGCGCATGAAACAATAGGTCATTCATGTAGCACAACAGTCATTCATTGGGTGGGTCAATGCTGGCCAGCACACCTGGGTCAATTTCGGCTAGCGTAGGATAAGGGATGGATTTTTTAGGCATGAGAAGCAACGACCTCTTGGCTGTAGAAAGATGCGGGAAGTCGGTTCGGAGCCGGACTCCCCGCTGGGCGCCGTAGCGTCGTTGCTTTCCGGTTATCCATGGGCGGGTTGCTTCCCCGCGGAGCCCGCTTGCGTTTCACCGGTAAATAGAACGAGTTGAGCGGTGATGTTTCGATGTTATTGTGGTGGTTTCCCGTTTGCGGCGCCTTCCGCGGCGGAAGGCTGTGGAGAGGGTTCGGCGAGGTGATACCCTTGCGCACTGCGACTGATGCGCCCCTGTTTTCGCAGGCGGGCAAGCGCCTGGGTCAGGGTGGCGGCTCGTACGGGATAGCGGCCAGGCAAGGGGTTGCGGAGGCGACGCTGACGGCCATGTCCAAGGCGAGGAAGCTTTTGTAGCATTTGGGTTCCCCGCCTGGAATGTGCTAGGTCTCGAATTAATTTGCCGTTTAGTCCCATATTAATAGTTCTCATAAT
>CAZOLK010000440.1:0-3555 GCA_964580325.1 uncultured Verrucomicrobiota bacterium
CTTTCGTTCGTGATCTGAAAGCATGGCACTGGTTGCGCGGCGTGGCGCGACGATTTGGGACCTGACATTTGAGACCCATTGTCCCACACAGATTCACCTCACACCTCCGATAATAAAATGGATAACGGACAACGTAATCGCGCTGCACGAAGCGTATCGCGAGACAAAGAACACTCTATGACGAAAGAAACTATCATGACGGAACCGTCTCAACAGCCGAACATTGTTCTGATCAACTGCGACGACCTGGGCTACGGCGACCTGGGGTGTTACGGCAGTGATCGGAATCTGACTCCACATATCGATCGACTGGCCGCGGAGGGCATGCGCTTCACGGACTTCTACATGGCCTCCCGTGGGCAGTGTGCCCGCCCATGAGCGCTATAGATCTACGGCAAGGAGGAGCATAAAGATAAAGAAGCTGCTTTGCCGAAAACTAAGTGATTATCAGCTCCAGCCGAGTGCTTTTTGCTGCCGTTGGATCTTGCTCCGCCATTCGCCTAGGGAGCGAAAGGAAAATTCGAAAACGACATGATCGGGTTCGATCAGGTCAAATAGGCGGCAAATGGCACTGTCTTCAAAGGGGTCGTGTTGGTCGATGGCGCTGACGTGGGCATGCGCCGCGATAATACGCTCGTAGAAAGATGCCTTGGGATCGAGAAAGACGGGACGCGCCTCCTTCTTGCGGCTGGATCTCACGTATTCACCGGATAGGCTGCGCGTCAAGTGCACCACTTTGATCTGCTTGCGCAGGGTGCCCAGGTTCTCGACACTGCGCAGCAGAAAACTGATCGCTTCCTGTTCCTGCTTCAAATCCGGGTTCGTGTTGAGCAGGTGTCCGGTGTCCAGGACCAGGCCGGGATCTGGTTGGTCCAGTCGCTGGAATAGAAACTCGATTTCGCGCACATCCAGGAAGCGCAGGCTGCCGGACCACCACAGGTTCTCGAACATGATCGGCGGACCGTTCCCATCGACCGCTCGTATGGCTCGGACGATCTCGGCCGTGATTTCAGCCGTGTCGCGCCAGGACCAGGAAAAGCGCCCATCCACCAGCCCTTTTAAATTGGATTGTCCTGCGTGGAACACGGCATAGTCAACGCCCAGTTGCCGACCGCAGGCGAGTTGGCTGACATAGGCGTCCACCATATCCTCGCGTTTCAGGCCGCCGAAATAGTTCCGAGCCTGGTCCAGGTTGCCGAAGATATCGACCAGCGCATCGGTTTTAGCGTGCCAGAACGCGTCCAGGAAGATGAAAAAACGCAAGTGCAATCCAGCGATTATTTGAGCGGGTACGCGCTGCAAGTCATAGCCGCTGACCGGGTAGAGTTCATAGCCGTCAAAATCGTGTTCGCGCAGTAGGTTCGCGGCCAGGTTCCAATCGTCGTGGATCAGGTCGATATCGCCGCGATGCGTACTGATGTTGAGCAGCTTCTTCATGGCCGCACCCGCACACTGACGCTGAAGAAAAGCCTTTTCTCCGGGCCGGCTGTATAGACATTCATGGGTGGCGTGGCCGCGCATTGGTCGACGGCAACGAAGCTGTTGGTCAACCTGCTGCTGGTGTGCACAGAGTACAGACGTCCCGTGACCGACGGCCATCTGAATACAGCGCGACCATTCGGCGCCACGCCTGTTACGGCAACATGCAGCACGCTAGACGCAGCGGTGGGGTTGGTGCCGGCATGGTATTCCTGCCAGGTCGAATGTCCGTCGCCATCCGGATCGGCCAGGGCAGCCTGTTCATGGGTGGGCTGGGCAGCATTGGTATAGGCAGCCAGCCAGGCTGTGGGCACGCCATATACTAAGGCGTGCATGACGCCCACGGCGTCCAGGTCAAACCCGGAGGAGGCAAAGGAGGTGGGCCAGGGATCGTTGACGCGGCGGTCCTGACTGTCCACGGTTGCATAGGCCGCATCCAGGCTGCCCACGACATCGACGAGGCGCACATGGGTCACGTTGGAGACATTCAGCAGGGGTCTATCCTTTAATGTTTCCAGGTCAAAAGGCGTGCCATAACCCTGACGATACTTGCCGGCCAGGTTGTAGATATCCGTGGGATCGAGTGTACCGAAACCACTGACCTGTGTATTGGTCTGGGTCAGCGAGACAGACGGGAAACGTTCGTAATGCACGCCGTCCGAACTGACCCCGACAAAAGCCAGTTCCAGGAACGTGTCGCTGAACCCGTTCTCGAACACGGCGAAATCCGGGCCTTCGCCATTGGCGATGGGCCAGTTAAATGTCAGCGTGATAGAACCGCCGTCACCCAGCGAAACCACATCAAACGAATCCCCCACGGCCTTGCCTAGGGCGTTCGACGCGGAGCCGAAGGTGGCCAGGCCGTTGCTGGGATTAGAAATGTCGGCGAAACCGCGCACAAGCGATACGTAGGACGCAGCCCAGTCGACGAAGCAGGAACTGTCCTGGTGGACAGCCGTCGAACCGGGCTGGTCCGCTGCCGGTGCATACGGACCGGCAAAGCTTCGTGTAAGGTCCGATGAAAGCAGCAGGACCCAAACCGATACTATCATGAAAAGGTTGCTCAAAGTCATGTTGCCGTCATTCCAGGTCGTACATGCTGTTGTCTTCGGACAGAAACCCGGTGTCGGGCGCGACATTGCTCATTTGCCAGGGGACGGTCTTGGTGTAGCGTTGCTTGATGGATTCGGCATGGCCGTCCACGAAAGCGACATTGGTCTTTTTACGGTGGCGGAAGCCTTGGGTACCCGCGTATCGCCCGCTGAAGTATTCGCCGCCGGTCCTGGACGGATCAGGGTCGTTGAACGGCGCCCGCATGAACTTGTTGGCGCCGGCGCCGTACTCACCGTCGCCGAACAGGGCGCACCCGCTAGGATTTCTGACATCCGCGATGTTGGCCGGTTCAGGGTTGGGGCTTTCACCGTATCCGTGACCGATGTAGCTGGTGTTGTAGTTGTAGCCGGAGAATTTCTGGCCGCCCCACATGGAAGCACCTTTAAAGGAGGGGCACTGGTAAACTTCGCCGTGGCAGGCCTGGCCAAACAGCACACCCGGTTCGTAACGGCCATCCGTGGTTGTATTGAAATCCCAGGCGATCTGGGTGTAACCCGATTGGGGTGCGGAATAGGCCTGGGGAAATTTTCCGCGATGCTCGTCGGCGTAGCGGACCGCGGCAATGGCCATGTGGCGCAGGTTGTTGAGGCAGGCAATGCGTCGCGCCTCATCGATGGCATAGAACAGCACCTTGGCGGCCAGGGCGATCACGATAGTAATGATCCCCATGGCGCAGAGCAGTTCGACCAGCGTGAACCCGCGGCACCTGGCGGAATGGTATAGACGATGTGTCAGGTTCATGGCTCAGGTGTCTCCACGTCGATGCGATAGAACAGGAAGGCACCGTTCGGCGTATTGGTCCAGCCATACGCGCCGTCGTGATCGCGCGGCATCTCACCAGCAGGAACCCAGGGACCGGCCATGTTGGTGCTGGTCACAACCAGGTACGGCAGGGTCGCGCCCTGGGTGGTGCCGGTCCAACTCAGGCGTACGCGACCCCGTGCGTCCCAGGGCCAGGACAAA
>CAZOLK010000441.1:0-3531 GCA_964580325.1 uncultured Verrucomicrobiota bacterium
TTCAATGGGTTGTAATAAAAAAAATCGAACTATGTATGCAAAATTCAGGTATCAATTAACCCAGCGAGGTGCCTTAATGTTACGAGAACACCCTGAAAACCGTCGAGCCTTCCTAAGAACGATTGGAGCCACAATTGTCCTCCCTCTCTTGCCCATCAACATTCTGGCAAGCGAGACAGAAGAAAAGAAAGACGCCATTGCGAAGGCGGCTAAGTTCGTCAAGCCGAACGTCAAGTGGAAGAGCAAAGAGTTGATCGACTTTCTCGAACAACTTCCTGCTGAAGAGATGTTATTGTTGAAAAAAGCGATGGAAATTCTTGGGGAGCGAGCCACTGTCAACGATCTGAAAGGTAGGTATAAAGACGCTGTCGATGTCGAAAAGGAAGCCATCTGGGTGGGAAGCAACATTCTATATTACCCATTCCGAAGCAGCGATTTAAACTATCACGATATGGTGAAGTGGACGGCTGGAAAGCTCAGCATTTCAAAACATTTGATTGATTCGCAATCTACTTTCATGCTCGAGCGTGAGATCACCAAATCGTTTTTTGTTAAGCTTTGGGACAAACTTACGGTAGAACAACGAAGTGAGCTGTTGGACAAGATCGACCCCGATAGTGAGATAAAGGACAAAGCCGCGATAGCCGCTCTTAGTGGTGCGGCGACCATTGGTGTTCTTTCCGCATCAGTCGCCTTCACGGGATTCGCTTTCTACACCACGATGTCGGTCGCGATTTCGACCATCGCAGGGTTCTTCGGTGTCACGCTACCATTTGTGGCGTACTCCGGAGCTTCGAGTCTGGTTGCGTTCCTGTCTGGACCGCTGGGATGGGCAATCATTGGGGTTGCAGCTGTTGGGGGAATTGCTCTCGCTGGACGCGCCAATAAGAAAAAGACTGCTGGATTTATCCTTCAGCTCCATATGTTGAAGGTGGCCGCATTGTTGGCTGATGGCGTCGATGAAAAAGAGATTTTCCCGATGGACAAGTGACTGGATTCAAGTTCCTCGGATGTGGTACAATGGCTACGTTTACTTGGTTGGTGGAAATGATAAGAAACTATGAAAGCCTGGTCTCCCGGCGGTGGTCCTGAAATGGGATCATCGTCCCAGGTGTACGGGCTGATCGTGTGATCGTTCAAGGACTGAACCTGCACAAGGAGACCCGACATGACCCCCGGAACTGTCACAACGATTCTCGGGAGTCGACAACCGGTATCCGGTACTGTTTCCGCTCTTAGTCGACAACGGTATCCGGTACTGTTTTCGCACTTGGCATCGGTTACCACTGACCGCGGCTGGGCAACGCCGGTGCCGAAGCGATAGGACCGGGACGCGGGTTGTTTCCACGCTCCCCTGAACGTGAGAATCGAGGCCGGTCGCCCGGCGGGTAAAGAAAGCATTCCTATAACCAAAATCATGATTCCCACGTTATTAATAATAACAATACTAGCGAGTTGCTCCATAACAATAACCAAAATCAAAAAACGCCTGCCGAGGACCCGCGGCACATCGACGCGGGACTGGAAATCCCCGCCAAGAGCTACTGCGATCAGCCCTATGTGGTGATCACGAAGGGCGGCGACTGGCTTTGCCTGCTGACCACCGGCAAGGGTCAGGAGGGCGAGGGCGGCCAGCACATCGTGGCGACGCTGAGCCAGGACCGGGGCAGGACGTGTATGTGCAGTTAATAACTATGGGCTAATTTGCAGGTATACTTCTACCACGCAGACTGTTGCAAAACTGTTAATAACTATGATCCTAAGCCCCGTTTTCGGTGTACCGTATTTTATTCCTTATTCCAAGCAGCGTTTTAATCTGGTACACTTCTGGTGAGTATAGGTGGGTCAATTTTGATGAGCGCTATCGGCTGAAGGATATCCGCTCTATGTGGAAAACAATGACAAGTTCGATGATATACGTGATCGCTTTCCCCGGCTTGAAAAAAAACAGCGCCAACTTTTCAACATTCCACAGGAACGGGAGTTGACATGGATAATTGATCTCGGCATTTATGGGGCGAGGTTTTTCGAATGGATCATTCAGTCTCCTTGTAATCATGTGATCACCTGGGAGAAGGATTTCAAATCTGGTGAATCTAAACAGAGCGACGGTCACGCCATCTCTGCCGAGGAGGATGCCGGGTGTCAAAGATCAGCGTCCTGGTGTGCGACCCTTTCCGACAACTGGCCGATGACTGGTTCCGGCACGCAGCACTCTGCGGGCGGATTGGTTCTCAACGGAGACTTTGTTTCGCTTCAACACCCGAAAGACGCGAGGTCTAATATGGTAGCCAAGCCAACATCCCGCCATAAACGGAAACGAGTCGCGACCATCGTTGCGGCTGCATGCGCGGTCGCGTGCATGGGCGGCTGCGCCTTGTACATGTCGATCCGTCAGGAGCCGGAGCCTCCAGTCCCACCGCCGCGAGAGTCTCAGCCATCTTCAACGACCTGGGCGGTCGAGCCGAACAAGGTCGTCGCATGGTGCGCTGATTCGTGGGGCTGTCGACCACATGCCGACGAGCAGTTGCCCGCACCGAGAATGAAGCGAGTTTTGGACGACGTGCTTAAGACCATGCCCACCGCCGCCGACCAAGCCGTAGTTGATGCTTGGGTAATCTTCGCGTCCAGTTGGGGAGGCCGCTGATGCTGCGGCAGTTGCCGCTTTTGTGAAAAGCCTGCGTGACGGTTTCGCTGCGGCAGCCGCAATCAACCCGCCAGAGAACCCCATGTCCCAAAGCGAGACGGATGAGTACTTCGGCCAAGTGGGTCGAGCTCTGCTCGGCCGTGATCTGCCAGAGTCTCGGTCGCACGATTTGCTTTTCACCATTCAGAAAGCGCTTGCTGATTCGGCAAGGTACGTAGCCCTCGCACCTTTACAAAGCGGCTTAGCAGAGGACAGCTCTCTCACTCCTCCGCAGAAGAAGGAACTCCTCGATGCCATTCGTGCCTATCGCTCTGCGGTTTCGTTGGTTTCGGGGGATCGGGAGAAACCTCACTGACCATGCTGCCTCGGGCCTGTAACAACATGTAAGTTTCTTCGTGTTTCACACCGCCAGACTCCACGCACTATCCCATGCTGCTCCCGGGTTCCAAGTGCGGCTCTCGTCCAAGCTTCTCACAGAAACGCGCAATACCCTCATTGCAGAAAACGCATTCGAAGCACTCGGGAATCTTCTTTGCCGTTGTGGTGCCCTCCGCAACACACTCGGCGTTCGGGTCCACGATAAGGACGCGTTTGCTGATAAGCGAACTGTCGATGGCCTTCACGAATGGGTGCTTCTCCCTGTCAGAAATGGGAAACCCGTATCCGACGATCACAATGGTGTCGACGTCATTCAGGACGGCCATGGCTGCCGAACACAGTTCCTTACCTGGTGAAGACAGCAACTCGGGCTTGTTCTTGTCCGGATAGACCAGGAAAGGTGTATCTGCGGCATACCTGGCATCCCCGACGATGGCTTTCCCCCCTTGGCCTGCCGTATCCCAAGATAATTTAGAATGGCGTCCCACATAAATTAGAATGGAATA
>CAZOLK010000442.1:0-3523 GCA_964580325.1 uncultured Verrucomicrobiota bacterium
GGTCGGCCGGAAACGGGGCGTCTGCCAGTTCGCGCAACGCCAGTTGAGGCTCGGCGTTGCAAAGGAAAGCGGTCTGTAAGGCGATGGCAAGGGCTGTTTTTTTCATGGTTTCCGTAAAGGTTAAGGATCGGGTCAGCGCTGGAACATGTCCATGGCAACGGGCTTGCCGCAGTAAAGACAGAAAGGCCGATGCTTCGCCAGTTTGCGCTGGCAGTGGGGACAGTTGTGGCACTCGGTCGGTTTAACGCGGCCGTCGAGTTTGCCGTCGCGCATATCGATTTCAGCCACGCGGCGGATCAGCTCGTTGTCGGTATAGTTGTGGTCTTCTTTGCAGATCTGCCACAGTGCTTCGGTGATCATGAGCAAGCGTTCGATATCCTGCTGCATCTGGTTGATCTGCGATTGCACGCTGGGCTGGGTGCTGTTGCTCGAGTGGACTTCGACGCGTACGGGCGGGTGGAACATGGCCTTCTCCTTTGGTTTTCTGGTTCTCCGATCATTTTTTCTTCAACAGTTTCGTATCGTAAAGCACGCGCGCGGCCAGGACGCCGGCCAGCAGGCCGAACAGGTGGCTTTCCCATGAAATGGCGCGGTTCAGGGGCAGCACGCTGAAGAATATGCTGCCGTAGGCCAGGATGGTGATGAGCGCGGTCAGGACGGAAAGGAAGCCGCGTTCATACCAGGCCCGGGCCAGCAGGTAGCCGAAATAGCCGAAGGTCATGCCGCTGGCGCCGAGGTGCAGGTGGGAGCGGCCAAATATCCAGACCCCCAGACCGCCGACAATGACAATGAAACCGGAAACCTCGATAAAATCGTTTTCGTCGCGCACCATGATCAACCAGGCCAGCACAATGAAGGGCAGCGTATTGAGCATGAGATGGGTGAAGTTGGCGTGCAGCAGCGGCGCCAGTAGGATGCCGGGCAAACCGGTTACGCGCCGCGGATGGATGCCAAAACGGTTCAATTGATAACCAGTGAGTGCATTGATCAGCGCAATGATCCAGATCAGGACCACAAACGTCAAAATAATGCGCGCCTGACGCCGCAAGGTCGGGTTGCCTCTTCGTCTGCCCATAGTTACTTAATCCTTTCTTTAGAGAACACTTTAGTGGATTTGCGGCGTCTAATAAACCAAAAATTGTCGACAATACAGAAGGCTGGGCAAAGTATTCTTTTTCATCGCGGAGATAGCCAAAGTTGAAATTACTTTTGAACTAACTTGACGGACCACATGCCTTGTTCATCAGTGGTTGTCTTTCTTCGAAGAATCATTGACATTCGCGCGAGAACATAGCATGATCAGTCAAGAATTAATTTTGACCCAGGTGGATTATGGAAAAGAGACTTTACTTGATTGATGGGATGCCGCTGTTGTATCGCGGACACTTTATTTTTATTCGCAACCCGCGCATGACTTCCAAAAAGTTCAATGCGTCCGCCCTGTTCGGGTTTACCAATTCGCTACTGCATATCCTGACCGTGGAAAAGCCGACTCATGTGGCCATGGTTTTCGATACGGCTGAGCCGACATTCCGGCACAAGGAATACCCCGAGTACAAGGCCCAGCGCGAAGCCATGCCCGAGGACCTGGCCAGGTCCATTCCCGTGGCTCATGAATTGACGCGCGCCTTTAATATTGCGCTGCTAACCTGTCCTGGTTACGAAGCGGATGACGTGATCGGAACGTTGGCGAAAAAGGCTGATCAGGAAGGTTTTACAACGTATCTGGTCACGCCTGACAAGGATTTTGCCCAACTTGTTTCCGAGCATACCTATCTCTATCGGCCGGCCAAGGGCAGCGAACCGGTCGAGATCATGGGCCAGGCCCAAGTGCTGGAGAAATGGGGTTTGTCGCGCACGGACCAGATGATCGATCTGCTCGGTCTGGCCGGCGATGCCTCGGATAATATTCCCGGCATCCCGGGCGTAGGTGAAAAGACCGCGATCAAGCTGCTCAAGCAATTCGATAATCTGGAAAATATACTGGCCAACACAGACCAGTTGAAGGGCAAGCAAAAGGAAAAAGTCGAGGCCAGCAAGGAGCAGGCGCGCCTTTCACGCCGACTCGCCACCATTGTGCGTGACGCGCCGGTCGATGTCGCTTTGGACGATTTGGAAGTGGGTGGAATCAATCAGGAGAAAGTCAATAAAATATTTACCGAATACGAGTTCTTTTCCCTGGCCAAGCGTTTGTTTGGCGCCGTGGAGCAGCAGCCGGAATTGCAGTGCCAGGTGCAGACTCTGGAAGAGGTTGCGCATACCTACCACACACTGACCGATCTTGCGTCATGCCGTGCGTTGGTTGCACGGCTGAAAAGCGCTGGCGCGTTTTGTTTTGACACCGAAACCTCCAGCCTTGACGCGTCCGATGCTGACCTGGTCGGTTTGTCGTTTTGCCTTGAACCCCATGAGGCCTGGTACGTGGCGCTGCCGTTCGAACGCGAGCAGGCCGCGCCCTTACTCGACGTTTTCAAGCCGGTGCTGGAAGACGCAAGCGTGGAAAAAATCGGGCACAACCTTAAGTTCGACATCACTGTGCTGCGTAAAGTCGGCATTCGTGTGGCCGGCAAGCTGCACGATACCATGCTGGCCCATTACGTGATCGAACCGGCCCAGCGCCACGGCATGGATTACATGGCCCGTGCGTTTCTAAATTACGAGCCCATTCCCATTGTCAGCCTGATCGGCGAAAAAGGCAGCGACCAGCGCTCCATTGCCGAGGCGCCCCTGGAGCAGGTGGCGGAATACGCAGCCGAAGATGCGGATGTCACCCTGCGGTTGCATCGCGAACTGATGCCAAAGGTTCGCGAAAACAAGGTGGAGCGCGCTCTGGAGCAATGCGAAAACCCGTTGATCCCGGTCCTGGTGGACATGGAACTCGAGGGCATCCACATTGATGAAAGCGCGCTGAAAGAGATCTCCAACGTGTTGGCCGTCGAGATCGAGCAGTTGGAAGGCCGGATCTATGAAGCAGCGGGCATGGATTTCAATATCGATTCCCCCAAGCAATTGGGCGAGGTGCTGTTCGATCACCTAAAAATCGCGGCCAAACCCAGGAAGACCAAAAAAACCAAGCAATACGCCACGGACGAGAACGTGCTGCTGGGCTACGCGGCCAAGCACCGCATTGTCCAACTGATCCTGGAGCACCGCGCCTGCCGCAAATTGAAATCGACCTATGTGGATGCGCTGCCCAAGGTTGCGCGTGAGGGGTGCGTGCACACCACGTTCAACCAGGCGGTCACGGTGACTGGACGTTTACAGTCACAGGATCCGAACTTGCAGAATATCCCGATCCGCACCGCACGCGGCCGCGAGATCCGTAAAGCGTTTGTGTCGCGCGGCCCGGACTGGTTGTTGCTCGCAGCGGACTATTCGCAGATCGAGTTGCGCGTCATGGCCTCGCTCAGCGGCGACCAAGGTTTGCGCAAAGCATTCCGCGAGGGGGTGGATATTCATCGCGCCACGGCCGCGCGCGTTCACGGCGTGAACATGGAGCAGGTGACCCCGGAGATGCGGCGCC
>CAZOLK010000443.1:0-3482 GCA_964580325.1 uncultured Verrucomicrobiota bacterium
TATGCGATCGGCCCGGTTGCTTCCAAACGCCCCGGTTTTCAACGCGAGCGCCGGCTCGTTATTGTGGTTCAGCCTGCCGCAGTGCCGTGACTCGCGTGCGGGATCGGGAGCGCAAGTACCTGTTGCGGCATAGCCTTCCGGATTCCAGCTCGGATTATGGCTAGGCCGGATTGTTGATGGGTTGCACGCGCATTTTATCGAGATGCCTTGCAGGGATCGTTTGTGCGCCGTCGCTTTCGCATAAGCGGCGAACCGACGTATGTATGTCCGTCCCTATAGAAATCGTGATTTCGATTCTGTATTTTAAGCGCTGTCGATCAGCCAACCGAACGGGAGGTTCAAGCCATGATAAAGAAACGCATATTGAAGCCGAAGCGCCTCCGCGCTGTTCCTGACGAAGGCTTCTCCTGGATGGATCGTCGTTTTTTTCGCTTGTATAGCCGCTTGCTCTCCTCCGAGGCGATCTTGCTCTACTGCTTTCTGGTCAGCGTCAGCGACAAGCACGGGCTGTCGTTCTATGGCTCGGCATCGACCTCCGGGTTGCTGCATCTCGACGAGCGCCTGGTCGTTCAAGCCCGTGAGGAGTTGATCCAACACGATCTGATTGCCTACGAGCGTCCATTGACGCAAGTGCTCTCGCTACCCGCGCTTCAGGGGCGATGTAAAGGCGTTCAATCCATCGCGGAGATTTTTGGCGAGATGGACACTTCCGGTCGCTCAAGATAAACACGCAAGGAGTTGGATATGAAAGTAGGGTTCTGGGCGGAGATTCAGCGCTGCCACGAAATTAAAAAGCAGTCGAATCGGGCCATTGCCAAGTCGTTGGGCTGTTGTGCCAAGACCGTCAAGAAAGCCTTGGAGATGGAGGTCTCCCCGTCGCAGATTCCCGCAGCGCGCCGTGCGAGTGTCCTGGATCCATACAAACCCATGATCGACGAGTTGATCGAGAAGTATCCGGACCTTTCCGCCATCCGTATCCTGGAAGAAATCGCGCGAGGGCCGGATGGATATGCCGGCAGCGTCTATCCGCTGCGCCGCTATCTACGCACCATCCGGCCCGCTCGAAAACGGGTCTATCAGGAAGCCCATTACGATCCGGGAGAAGCCATGCAGGTCGACTGGGGAACTTGCGGTTGGGTCCGGATCGGAGCGATTCGGCGCCGCGTCTCGGTCCTGGTTGCCGTGTTGTGTTTCAGTCGATTGACGTTCATAAAGTTCACCCTCTCACAGTCCAAAGAGTGCTTTTATCGTGCCATCGCCGATGCCTGTGCGTTCTTTGGCGGGCTCACGGAGAAGCTCATTTTCGACAATCTGAAGGCCGCCGTCATCGCCGGCCACGGACGCCATGCGGTCTTGCATCCCGAATTTCTGGCCCTGTGTGGCCACTATCGTTTCCTGCCCATCGCCTGCCAAAGAGACGACCCGGAGACCAAGGGCACCGTCGAATGCGGCGTCAAATACGTCAAACAAAACGCCCTGAAAGGACGCGACGAACAATTGAAAACCTTCGAAGGCTACAAACAACTGGAGGTCTATTGGCGCGATAGCGTCGCCAATGTACGTGAGCATGCAACGACGGGCGAACAACCCAGGGTCCGGTTCGAGCGAGAAAAACAACACCTTCGCGCGTTGCCTGCCAAACGTCCGGATACCGACGATGACGCGCCCCGGGTGGTCTCTAATCACTGCCGGGTGCGTTTCGACGCCAACCGATACTCGGTTCCGCCCGAGTACTGTGGAAAACCGGTGGCCGTCAAGGCCAATGACGATGACGTATGGGTGCTCCACGATGGCCAAGAGATAGCCCGACACACACGTTGCTATGAAAAGCGCCAACTCTGTTGCCTGCCCGAGCACCGGATTGCGGCCCTCCAGAAACGTCACCGCGCCAAAGCCAGCCAACTGGAGCGCGAATTCGACGCCCTGGGCGCGGTGGCGCAAGACTTCCATCTTAAACTAATGACTATGCCCGTCCAAAAGAACGTTCATCTGCGCAAATTGTTGAAATTGGTGCGACTCTATGGACGGCGGGATGTCCTGGAAGCCATCTCCACCGCCCTTCAGGTCCAAGCCTGCGACGCGCCGTCGGTCGAGAACATCCTGATGCAACAGCGCCGCCGGCGCTGTTTGCCCTCCCCCATGCCCGTACGCCCAAAACGAGCTGAATTGATTAACGACATTCACCTGCCCGAGCCGGATCTGGCCAAATACGACCGCATCTTTGGACTCGACGACGATATGGGAGAACGTATGCCATGAGCGCCAAACCCAACACCGCATCGCAACGCCAACAAGAGAAACTCCAACAGCACTTGAACGATCTGAGGCTATTCAGGATCGCCGAAACGTACCCCGAAGTGCTGGACGAGGCCGCTCGCAAACAAACCTCCATGCTGGATGTCCTTGCGTTGCTGATTGCCGACGAGGCCCATGCGCGAAGCGAACGGGCCTTGCTGCGCCGCGTCAAAGCCGCTCGCCTGCCCAAACGCAAGACGCTTCAGGATTACGACTTCACGTGGCCGGACCGCGTGCCCAAGGAGGCGATTCTACGCCTCTTCGACTGCGATTTTATTGAACGGCACGGAAACGCAGCCTTGATCGGGTCCACCGGTCTGGGGAAGACCCATTTGCTGACCGCTTTGGGCTACAAGGCCTGCGATTGCGGCTATTCGGTGCGTTACACCCGTGTCGTAGAGATGATTAACATGCTGATTGCCGCACAACTCAGCGGTCATCTTGAAAAGACCATCCGCACCTACACCCGTCCCAACCTGCTCCTCCTCGATGAACTGGGTTATCTGGCCATCGACAAGCGCGGTGCGGACCTGCTGTTTCAAGTGGTCGCTACCCGATACGAATCCGGATCGATTGTGTTGACGACCAATCGCATCTTCCAGGATTGGGGCAAAACGCTCGACCAGGACAGCACCGTCGCCACCGCTATGATCGATCGCCTGATGCATCACGGGGAGGCGCTCGTCATCAAAGGAGAAACCTATCGAAATCCCGAGAAAAAGATGAAGCCCCAAAAACGCACGAAATAAGCCCGACGGCCACTCTCCGAACCAACCCCAAGCACGCACGCCTCACGGCGCGGGAACCCGGACGCCCCCGGTGATAAACCGGGCATTCGCGGGTCCAGCCTCGAATCGACACCACCCCTTGCCCTAACGAAGCGTTCCGCGGAAAGCGCCTCGCAAGAGGCTATCCGACACACGTCTTCGCTACCGAGTTGAGGTGGCTACCGCATTCGCTGTTGGCCTCGACGAGGGCGGCCCGCCTCATGTCGCGACGCCTTACGGTGCTCGGATACCGAAATGCTTGTGCCGTGCAACAATCCAATCATACAAGGGCTGCCTTGCTGCAAATCTGCTGCTGGGTCGCGTCGCGCTATGCGTATACAAACTCAATACCCCCCAACTCCAACCCTATGAGGGCAACGTACTGCCCGAAACTGACGGCGAATTAAAGACCGGTAGCAC
>CAZOLK010000444.1:0-3480 GCA_964580325.1 uncultured Verrucomicrobiota bacterium
CTCGATTACTGCGACCTGGAATCCAACGGTCGCCGGTTCGCCAACATCAATACCGCGCTTGCCGACAAACTCAACTGGCTCAGACAGGGCTTTGACGGCAACCCCTGGCGCAAGCAATTCGGCAGGACCGTGGTGGATCGAGCGCCAGACCCGGATTCAACGCTGAGCGTCACCTATACCTTCGCCATCCGCAATGCCCTGGCTCCGCTCATCCTGCGCGAACTGGGCTTATGCCTGGAACGGCCCTGGCTCTACACGATCAGCGTCAATGGGCAGGAGCTGGACCAGACCGCGGGCTTGCGCTGGTTTGATGAAGATATGCGCCGCTTCCCGATCGGCTCCCTGGTTCTTCAAGGTGCGAACACCGTTCAGTTGACCGCCAGACCGTTTCGCGTGCTGTGCGAAATCGCACCCGCCTATATCGCGGGCGACTTCAGCCTGACGCCGGCCGCGGCCGGGTTTGAACTGGGCGCGCCCCAGCCGCTGAAAATGGGTGACTGGACCGGCCAGGGCGCGCCTTTTTACGCTGACGTCGTGCGCTATACCTACAACTTCGGACTGGAGCAACCTGTCGATCGTCTGAACGTACATGTGCCGGATTGGAAGGGGCAGGCCGCGGTCGTGCTGTTGGACGGCGTGGAGCAAGGGCACGTGCTGCACCCGCCCCATGCGTTGATTGTCAAGGGCCCGATCGCGGCGGGCGACCACCGTTTATCCGTGGATATCACCGGCAACATGCGCAACATGATGGGCTCGCATCACCACGAAGGCCTGCCCTTGAGCTGGACCTACGAATATGCGCCCAACCACATGCCGCCGGGCAAAGCGTACCAGCTCAGGGAAACAGGACTATTTGCCGCGCCTGTCGTCACCGCGTAAATTACCCTTAACCTTCGCGTGCGGCGCGGAAAGCGCGAATGATCTTGAACGCTTCGATCCGCTGTGCCATATTGGCCATGCATACGTGATCAGGTGTGCCGTCCGGACGCACCGGCAGGTGCAGGCTGGCGGCCAGGATCCTTTTTTTACCAAACTTTCGGGCATACACGTATCGCCAGCGTTCCCGGCGAATGCGACAAGCCACGTAGTAGAGTGCGTCAACGGGCATTGGGCTGGTCGGCTTGGGCGTCAGAATGGCGACCTTGTAAAAGGCGTAGAACGGGAACTCCTGGACAAACGCGGCGCAGACACTGCCGTCCGTAGCCACGGTTAAGGCCGGCGGCTGAAAAATGCGGGACGGCGCAATGAAGCCGGAAACCCCGTTCATCCACTCACTGGTAGTCACCATGGGAACAGGCCCTTGATCGAGGTCCTCGACTTCCTCGCGGCCGCCCAGCCGGACATCGAACAGATCGCCGATCCGGAACAGCGCCAGCGGGCTTTGTGCAATAGCGCCGTCATGTGCTGACCCGGCCGGCGCGAACAGCGCTTGCGCCAACAGGCATATATCGTGCGCTCCAGCGTGATTATACCGCAACAAGCGATGACCGCGGCGGATATAAAAGGCGGCCTGGTCGCGAATGCCGTCCGCGAGCGTACGTTCGAACGCAACGCTGTTGTGCGCTGAGCCGCGGATAAAAGATTCCGGGCTCCACTCCGCAGTCGCGTCGTTGAACCAGATCCATTCGCAGAATTCGGGAATGCTGCGCTGCCGGCGATACGCATCCAGCGCGGCATCGAGTTGGGAACCGGCCTGGGGCATACGCGCGTTTTTCTTGAGCTTGTAACCGTCGTGGGTCAGCCGGCAGCCGAACACCTGCACCCGTCCTTGCGGCACCCCCGCGCGCAGCGCCAGAATCGCCGTGTTGTAAGAGGCGTATGGATTGAACAGGTCCGCCGGCAGTGTAATCACCAGCAGTACGCTGTGCCGTTTCAACACGCGCCGATGCCACGAACCGGGACGCACCAGCAAGGAATAGGGTATGATCGAAGCCAGGCAGCCGCCGGGTTTGAGACATTGCAGCGCGCGGTCGATGAACGCGGTCGGCGGCGTGTCCGTGCGCTTATGGGGAAACGGCGGGTTCATCAAGACCGCATCCGCGTTCACGGGCGGATAATCCCTGGCGCGAAAGCAATCGGCAAAGTGGACGTTGCAATCGGTGTAACCGCGCAGGATCATATTGACCATGGCCAGCGCAGCCGTGGTCGGTTCGGACTCGATGCCATACAGAACCGCGCCAGGCTCTGCGTGCCGGGCGCCGATCAAAAAGCCGCCCGTACCGCAGGCCGGATCGAACACGACCGCGTTCGGCGCCAAATCGAGCAGCGCAGTCATGAAAGCAACGATATGTCGCGGCGTGAAGTACTGGCCAATGGTGTTGCCGCCAGTATAACGAAAAAAGGCCTCGTACCATTGACCGAGCACATCGCGCCCGTGCTCCGCGCCGCCCATCCAGGGACGCAGCAGCGCAAGCACTTCGCCGCAACCGCGGTTCAACGATGCATTGCGCGGATCGAGTTGCAGGTGGGGCGCCAGCTCCTGTTTTCCGGCCTCTTCCAGCGCCCGCGCGGCCGCGGCATTGATCTGTTCTACCGGCGAACCGTCGGCTGTGGCGCAATCCAGGCCGCGATGCAAAGCCAGCATGCATACCGCGACAACCACAGGCCGCAATTCGTCCTTGATTTTACAAGTGCGCAGCAGCGCGTTTAAGCGTTCGGCACAAACAGCCACATCTTCTTCAATGCGTAATTTGTCAAACATGACCTGTCTCCGATGACAAGATTAAACTTGCACGGAAAAAAGTCAAGCGTAACGGAGTGGAGCTGTCCGAATTAGTTTGCCGAATTAGTTTGCCATGGGCGTCGGCATCTGCAATAACCTCGCGGCATGAGTCGAGTCTCTATCCAGAAAATCGGGACCTATGACCAGGACCAGGTGCTGACTGCCATGCGAATGCTACTGACGCCGCTGGGCGGCATGGCGGCTTTTGTGCGGCCGGGTCAGAAAGTGCTGCTCAAGCCCAACCTACTCATGGGCCTGCCCCCTGAACGCGCCGTGACCACCCACCCGGCCGTGGTGCGTGCGGCCGCGCTGCTGGTGCGCGAGGCTGGCGGCGCCCTGCTGATCGGCGACAGCCCGGGCGCCGGTACGCTGCCCGGCGTGCTGCGTCGTTGCGGCATGCAACCCGTAATCGAAGAAACCGGCATGGCCATGGCCGACTTCACGACCCGGATCGTGTTTGAAGACGAGAACATGAAGTTGGCCAGAAAGCTGCCGCTGGCAGCGGCCGTGCGCGAAGCAGACGTGATCGTTTCTTTACCCAAGCTCAAGACCCATGTCCACATGAACTTCACCGGCGCGATCAAAAACCAGTATGGCCTGATTCCGGGCAGCCTCAAAGCCCAGTACCACTACCGCTTTCAGGACCGCGACTGGCTGGCACTGCTGATGATCGAAATCAACCGGGCCGCGCGTCCGGCCCTGGCCATCATGGACGCCATCGTCGGTATGGAAGGCCAAGGCCCCAGCAGCGGCAACCC
>CAZOLK010000445.1:0-3479 GCA_964580325.1 uncultured Verrucomicrobiota bacterium
GAATATGCCGCATGACAAGAGACCTAGTGTCACCTAATTGATTGCCGGATTAATACATTGCGTTTTTCACTATCATTATAGCGCATTTTTCTCAGCAATTCAAAAACTTGTCAATGCTCATTGTGGCCGCCATTCAATTCGAACTTGAGGACGGCTCCATTAAGCAACAAACCCGTGAATTTGGAACCTTTCCCCAGGATCGGAGAAAGTTGGCCAAATGGCTCAAAGACGAGTTGGCAGAATTTGTCGTTATGGAAAGTACCGGCGTTTATTGGAAAGCAGTGTATCGCACATCAATATCGGCGTGGTCAATGCGCGACATATCAAACAAGTCCCAGGAAGGAAAACGGACATCAAGGATAGTGAATGGCTCGCTTCGTTGACGCGATTTTGGTTGCTCAGAGCGAGTGTTATACCGCCACGTGATCTTGAAGAATTGCGGTATGGAAGAACCCCTTGGCGAACGCCATAAGATTTTGCTCCAATCGATTCTTAATCACCTTCGTTTCCTATATCAACAAGTAGACATCTGGATAGACGCCAACTACCACCTCTGGGGCGATTGCATGATCGAGTGGAATTGCGGAAAAACAAGCTTCGACGTGGAGCTTCCACGTTACACGATGGTAAAGACTGCGTCGGAGGAACGGAAACGGATAGGGTAGGACAAGCAAGGACAAGCAGGCTGGTCAACGCAAGCGCAAACGCATCGACGCTCCGGTCACGGGCGCATCTCCGTGCACCAGCCTTGACAAAGCCGCGGCGGGTGTATATAAGTGTTAGGACTTTTGTGTAATGTAACCTGTTCCTAATGTACGCAGGTTTGGACATGCATCCATTGAAGAAAGCTTTTTTTAATCAACTCGCGCAGGTTGATGCGCTGACGAGTATGTTCGATTACATGCCGGACATGTATTTTTTCGTTAAGGACCGCGAGGGTGCGATCATGGCCATGAACAAGCGTTTCATTGAGCGCATGGGCGCTTTGCGTGAAGAGGACATCATCGGCAAAAACGCGTATGACTTGTGCCCCCATGAGCTGGCCATCGAATATGGGCAGGACGATCACAACGTCATCAGCAGCGGTGTGTCCCTGATCAACAAGTTGGAGATGAACCAGGCCGCGGACGGGTCGGTTTCCTGGTTCATCACCTGCAAGCAAGCCCTCCGCGACAGGCACGGCGACGTCATCGGCCTGGTCGGCACGGCGCGCAACATGGGGTTGACGCGGACGTGCTTCAAACCCTACGAAACCCTGGCGCCGGTGGTGGACGCGATCCGTGAACAATACGCGGAAACCATCCGTGTCAAGGACCTGGCGTGCCGGGTCCATATGTCGGTCAGTACGCTGGAACGCCGGTTCCGGCACCTGTTCGGGATGACCCTGCGCGCCTACATCACCCGCTACCGGGTCAACAAAGCGTGCGAGCTGCTCAAGGATCAGCGGCGCTCAATCGCCGAGGTAGCGTACTTGGTGGGATTCTGCGACCATAGCGCTTTGACCCGCTATTTTTCACGTCATATGGGCATGACGCCAAGTGCCTACCGTCAGGCCCGCCATGCCTACCTATAAGACATGCGCAAGCCCGTTTAAGACATGCGCAAGCCCGTTTCCCGGAACTTTGCCGAAAACTACCTAGCCTTTGCGGAATACATCCAAGACCGCCGCACCGTCGTTCGGTATGTTTTGCGATGATTGATCGAATCGCGGGATTCATTTTTGAGTAAACAGTATGCGGCAGGGGAGAAGCATTGCGATGCAGGACAACATGATTAGATTACGGCTTTCGGTTTTATTGTTTTTGCAATTTTTTATCTGGGGCGCCTGGTATCTGAGCGTCAGTATGTACATGGCCACTCATGGCATGAACGCCATGCGCTATGTCGCCTACACGGCCGGGCCGCTGGCTGCGATTATCGCGCCGGTTTTCAGCGGCATGATCGCCGACCGCTTTTTCAACACCGAGAAAGTGTTGGCGGTCCTCTTCCTGTTCGCCGGATTGTTCATGCTGCTGCTCTACAAAATCGGCGGCATGGGCGACCCCGCCGGTTTCCAGGAGAGTCGTCAGACCATCGTGCTGTTGGGCCGCACCGTCACCAAGGGCAACCTGTTCAATCTGGTCATTCTCGCGCACATGCTCTTTTTCATGCCGACCCTGGGCTTGACCGCCGGTCTTTCCTTCACGCACTTGCCCAAAGGAAACGAAGAATTCCCGCTCGTGCGCCTCTGGGGTACGATCGGTTGGATCGTGGCCGGTTTTATCTTGGCGTTCGGTTTTTCCGACGTTGTCGTGAACCAGGCTGGCGAGAAGACCAGCATCGAGGCCGGAACCAAGGCCGTACAGTTCTTGCTCGCCGGCGGCGCGTCACTTGCGCTTGGGATATACTGCTTCTTTCTGCCTCGCACGCCGGCGCCCAAGAAAGGCCAGGTTATCGCGCTTTCCGACTTTGTTTTCAGCGATGCCTGGAACCTGTTCAAACAACGGTCTTTTGCCGTGTTCATGATCTGCTCCTTTCTTCTATGCATTCCCCTGGCCGCTTATTACGCCAGCCTACAACAGCAGATGATGGCCATGAAGATCACGCACATCACGGCATTGAAAAACATCGGTACATTCTTCGAAGCGGGTCTCATGTTCCTGATGCCCTTTTTCTTCCGCCGGTTGGGGTATAAAAAAGTGCTGCTCATCGGCATCGGCGCTTGGGTGGTGCGCTACGTGTTGTTCGCGCTGGGCGCTGGACCGGGTCAGGTCGCCTTTATCCTGGTGGTGCTCGGTATCGCGCTCCACGGGCTTTGCTACGATTTCTTTTTCGTCACCGGCCAGGTGTACGTGGACGCCAGCACCTCTTCGAGCATTCGGGGTCAGACCCAGGGGCTGTACATTTTCTTCACCCAGGGGCTGGGTATGCTGATCGGCGCCATGATCGTCAACCGGATCGCGTCCGCGGTGTTCGCGCCGGTCGACGGCAAGAGCGTGCTGCCGGAGGCACTGCCTTACTGGCCTGGATTATGGTGGCCGCTGGCGATCACCGCGCTGGTTGTGTTTCTGGTCTTCCTGTTCGCCTTTCACCCGCAAAACAAGACGCAACAGCAAGCCCGGAAAACGACAGCCGTCAAGAAGGCCGTGACTGAAATGTAACTTGTCTAGTTTATAGGCGTTGGGAGTTAGGAGCAAAAACGGTTTTCTTTTGAGCTGCGTTTGGTTTTACTATCCGAATCATGAAAACGAGACGCGGATGAATAAAAAAGGAGGCTTACATGGCACTTATAGCATGCAACTGCTTTTTTGAAGTCCTGGGCATGCCAACCGGGGACTGGCCGTGATCAATCACCTACGAAGAAGGCCCGGGCACGCATGACTGGGCATTCTGGGATCACTGGATTCAACGGGTTCTCGACTGGTTGCCGCTCAATCGCTGTCATTAGCCCGTCTTTCGCAACTGGACCGATTAAAAAAAAACTTCGATTTTGTAAGTTA
>CAZOLK010000446.1:0-3477 GCA_964580325.1 uncultured Verrucomicrobiota bacterium
TGTCCGGTCTGCGGCGCGGCGGCTTCCAATTTCGAGGAGGTCAAAGCTGAGGAGGCCCCGACGAAAAAAGAGCATCCCGCGCAGACCGTGGTCGTGATCGGCGCCGGTATTGCCGGTGTTTCCGCGGCTGAGGCGGTCAAGCAGGCTGCGCCCGGTTCCACGGTGATTTTGCTGAGCGACGAAGAAGAAATCCCTTATTACCGTCTGAACCTGACCCGTTTTATGGCTGGTGAAATAGATGAAGAAGAATTGCCTCTGCATGACGAAAACTGGTATGCCGAACAGGGCATCGACTTACGCACTGGCGTTAATGTCGCCCGTTTGAACCGTATGGAAAAGCAGATCGAGCTGGAGGATGAAGCTGGGACCATCGCCTATGACAAGCTGATTTTGACCATGGGCGCCGATCCTTTCATACCGCCGATTTCGGGCTGGGAGCATGATGGTGTCATGACCGTTCGTACGCGCGAAGATGTGCAGGAAATTCTGCGCCTGGCCGAGCAGCAGAGCCTGTGCGTCTGCATCGGCGGCGGCATTCTGGGGCTGGAAACCGCGGGCGCGCTGACTCGTCGCGGGCTCAAGGTGATCTTGCTCGAGCGGGGCGAACACCTGATGGCGCGCCAATTGAATGCGTGTGCGGCCGGTCTGCTGGAGAAACATATCCAAAAATTGGGCATCGAGCTGCGCAAAAAGATTTCGGCCAGGGAAATTATGGGCAACGATTCCGCCATGAACGCCGTGGCGCTGGACAACGGCGAAACCGTAACAACCGGAATGGCTGTGATCGCGGCAGGCGTGCGGGCCAATATCATCCTGGCGCAACTGGCCGATCTCGATGTCAAAAAAGGGATTGTCGTGGACGATGCCATGCGCACCTCCGATCCCGATATTTTCGCTGCCGGCGACGTATGCGAACATAGCGATGTGCTCTACGGCATCTGGCCGCCGGCCCAGTATCAGGGCGTGATCGCCGGGCTCAACGCGGCCGGCGAGTCAGCGCTGTTCGGCGGCATACCCCGTTCCAACAAGCTCAAGGTGCTGGGTGTGGACATGTACAGCATCGGCCGGTTCCAACCTGAATCGGCGGACGACCTGGTCGTGGAAAACGAGGAAAACGGCGTTTATACCCTGTTTCTGTTTCAACCGCCGCATATGGCTGGCGCTATTCTGTATGGCGACACCACCCTGGCCGCGGCCGTTAAGCACGCCATTGAAAAGCAACGTGACTTTGGCGCGTTGTTGCGCGCGACACCCAGCTATGCTGATGTGGTGGCCGCGCTAAGCTGAGTTCTCGCCGAAACGTAATCCCGTGATCAAACGAAAACGCAACAAACCGGAGCGCAAAGCGCTGCGCAAAACCGGAACGCAATATCTGCTGAATAAAGGGCGCTCGCTCTATCGCGCCGGCCAGATCGAGAAAGCACTGGCCTGTTACCAGGAGTTGATGGAGATGGGCATGCAGAACGAGCAGGCCCATGTAGAATACGCGCACTGCCTGCAATCGCTGAAACGGTTGGACGATGCGATCGCCACCTATCACGCCGTCATTCACGTCAACCCGAACAACCTGGATGCCCAGTTCAGCTTGGGGTGCGCCTATGCCAGGCAAAATCGCCATGCGGAAGCGGTGCAATGGTTTCAAAAGGCTTTGAACATGCCGCTTGGTGCGCGGTCGCCCGGTATTCATCACAATCTGGGCCGTTCGCTCAACGAACTGGGCCGCGTAACCGAGGCTATCCTGCATATCGAATCAGCGGCGCAAATCGAGAAAGGCCCCATGCGCGTGGTCAGTCATAATGCCCTGACATCGTTGATTCCCAATGCGCCCAGCGCGGACAACGAGAAAATCCTGGCCGTGCGCCAGGCCTGGGCGCGCACCTATGCGCCATACCGCAAGAAGAAACCCAAGGTCGGCGCGGTTGCGGCCAGAGACAACCGTTTGCGTATCGGTTATATTTCGAGTTTTTTCCATGCCCTCAATTGGATGAAGCCGGTGTTCGGTCTGATCAACCAGCACGATCGCGACAAGTTTCAATGGCACCTGTTCAGCGACGGTCCCGCGGGCCGAATCCACGAGACCTATGCGTGCAACGAACGGGACATGGTGCACGATATCTCGCGGATGGACAACGAGCAGGCCGCGCATTATATACGCTGCCAGGGATTGGATCTGCTGATCGATCTGAATGGGTACAGCCAGATCCGGCGTCTACCTCTGTTCCGCTACCATCCGGCGCCGCTGCTGGCTGCCTGGTTCAACATGTATGCCACGTCAGGCATGGACAGCTTCCACTACATCATTGGCGACGCGCACGTGGTGCCGGTCGAGGAAGAAGCGTTCTACACGGAAACCGTGGTGCGTGTGCCAGGCACTTACCTCTGCTTTGACGTGTGGTACGAGACGCCCGACATTGTGGCGCCGCCCTGTCTGACCCATGACGGCCTGACGTTCGGTTGCCTGGCGCCGCAATACAAGATTACGCCCGAAGTGCTGCGCGCCTGGATCGCGATACTGCACCAGGCCCAGAACACGCGTCTGCTGTTGAAAAGCCGGCAACTGGAAGCGGAAGCCACGCGCACCTATCTGCTGAACCTGATGCGCGATGCTGGCATCGAACCTTCGCGAATCGTCCTGGAAGGTTCGGCCCCGCACCAGGAGTTTTTGAAGACCTACAACCGCATCGACCTGGTCCTGGACACGTTCCCCTACAACGGAGGAACCACCACCATGGAAGCGTTGTGGCAAGGCGTGCCGGTGCTGACCTTTCACGGCGACCGCTGGGTTTCCCGCATCAGTGCATCGCTCATGCGCGAGGCAGGACTGGGCTGGTTCGTGGCCGCTGACCAGGACGCCTATATCGCCATGGCCGCCAGGTTGGCTCTGGATCCGTCCTTGCCGCAACGCCTGGCCGCGTTGCGGCAAGGCATGCGCACCAGGCTGCGCGCTTCGCCAACGTGCGACACCACCTCGTTCGCCCGTGCTATGGAAACGCTCTACACGCAGCTCATCGAAAACGAGAAATGCTCGAATCCCTTCATGAACCGAAAACCGCATCGATGAACGTGCGCCTGTATTCTGTGACAACGTCCAAGTGTTCCAACCCGGGCGTGTTCGCGGCCAGGTCAACGCTCTCGCCCAGATCAGCCAGGTCGTGGCCGTCGAGCAGCGCCTTGCCCAGCAACCCGGCGCCGTAGGCCGTGGCTTCTTTGAGATCGGTCATGACCACGGGTGAACTGGGGAACAGGGAGGCCAGCAAGGTCTGGAAGCCTGTGTTTTTGCGAAAACCGCCTTCGATATAGATCGGCATGCCGTCGCGCAGGCCGATGCCGCGCAGTTGTTCGCCCACCTGCACGGCCAGCGACGCATTCAGCACCGCATAGGCTTGTTCCGCGTCAGGCAACACGGCGCGCCATTGCTCGGGTGTAACGTCGGCGATGTCCATGGCGCATCCGTCCACCCAGAGGCGCGAACGCGAA
>CAZOLK010000447.1:0-3476 GCA_964580325.1 uncultured Verrucomicrobiota bacterium
TGCGTATCGGGTGTCGCCGCATCCGTGGTTGGCTCGTTGACGCGCAGTTCGAGCAGCGGCGCTGCCTCGGGATTCAACGGACGCTCGGGCCGGCCCAACCGTTCGAACAAATCGGGCAGGTGCGGAAGGTTCAAACCGATCGAACGCAAAGGGGACAGGTCTTTTAAGACATGGTCGCGTGACGCGTCGAACGTGATTCGGCCGTTGTCGACGATAGCCACCCGATCCGCCAGTTCCAGGGTTTCGGCAATCCGGTGTTCCACCAGTACGACCGCCCACTGGTGCGCGTCTTTGAGTTTGTGAATAATGGCCAGAATATCGCCGGCGCCTCTGGGATCCAACTGGCTCAGCGGTTCGTCCAGCAGCAGGATCTCGGGTTTCAGCGCCAGCGCGCAGGCGATGTTGAGCCGCTGCTTCTGGCCGCCGGACAATGTATCGGTGGGCTGCAAACGCAAAGCGCTCAAGCCGGTGAAAGCCAGCGCCTCATCGATCCGGTCCAGCATGGTCGATTTATCCAGACCCGCGTTTTCCAGGCCAAACACGATTTCGCTCTCGACCGTGGCCGTACAGATCTGGGCGTCCGGGTTCTGAAACACGGTGCCGGCCAGGCGGCAAATCCGGGCCATATCCAGCTCGCGGACCTCCTGTCCGCTCAACAGGACGCGACCGTCCAGGCGCGCGCTGCTCTCGTGGTGCAGGATGCCGTTGAGGCAGTTGAGCAGCGACGACTTGCCCGAACCCGTGGGACCGGTCACCAGCAGCAGTTCGCCGCGGCCCACGCGCAGCGACACCTCGCGCAGGGTCGGCGCTTCGGCGCCGTGGTAGTGCAGGTTTAATTGTTCGACCACGATCACAGGTGAATTTTCCTCAAGCTCAAGCCCAGCGGTTTGCCCAGGTATACGCCCAGCGCCGTGTAGCCAAAACCAGTCACCACAACTTGCAGAAAGATGTACCAGTCCGCGAAAAACAAGCGGTAGAAGACCGAGTGCAGCGTCAGCGAGGTAAAGGTCGAGGCTGCGTCGGCCAGGCCCAGGGCCAGTATCAGCGCGAGCAGCGAAGGCGGGTTGTGGCCGGGTTCGCCCAATCTGGTCACGCCGCAGCAGAAGAGAAACAACTCGCGAAAGGCGATCGACGAACCGATGAACAGGATGTCGGTCAGCCCAAACGAACCGAACATGACGCCGCCCATGATGTAGCTGACCAGACCGGCCAGGGTCATAGCGCCGACACGCGGGCAGAGGTACAGGATCGAGGTAACCAGCAGGTAGGTCATCACCTCGGTCAGCAGTCCGCCGACCAGGCAGTTGAACGGCCCGAGCACAGCATAGAAGACATTGGAGATCAGCCCTCCGGCAAAATGGAGGCAGAACTGGAGCGAACCTAGCAGCGAGAGCAGCACCAGCACGCGCAAGCCCAGCAGGCGCACCATGGCCCGGTAAAACCAGCAGACCAGGCTCAGCCAGACCAGGCTGATACCGCCGATCGCCAACAACCAGCCCGAAAACAAAGCGTTGTCGCGCACCACGCCCAGCGGCGCTGTCACGGTTTTGACCACCTGGTCCGAGCCGGTCGGCTGGATGGTCAGTTTGCGCCGGTACATGCCGGGCGGCGTATCGGGTCGCACAAATACGGGCTGCACGCAACGCGTAGACTCTCCCGGTTCCAAACGTGCGAACGCCATGATCTTGCGCAGGCCACCCGTATCGCGGTAGTTAGGCGCCAGGAACCAGGGCGAGACCTGGTCCGACGCGTTCTCCAGCACTTCGGCGGTCAGCAGCAGGCTGAGCGGGTGTCGGGTTTTGTTTTCCAGAACGGCGCACTGATAGGTGTAGGGCTCGTAGTAGTCGGGTTCGTCGGTATGGATGTTGAACCACAGCGCGACCCGACGCCAGCAAGGGTTGGGCAGGTTGATCTGCTCGGAAGCGGCGCGACGCGAAACCAGGCCCAGTTCGTCGGTGGGCAGATGCCAGTGCACCACCGCGATGCTGTTGGTATCGATCCGGCGCTGGACGCAACGCAACCGAAACGTCCAGTTCCAAGCAGCGCCTTGTTCACGCCCCATGGCCACACGCACGGTCACGGGTTGCAACGGGATCGGATCGCCCGGTTTCAACTGGGCCATCCAGACCATTTTATCGAACTCTAAATCCAGCGTAACCGGTTCCGTGCCGGAACGAACCTCGCATTGTGGATCCTCGCACTGAACCCGGCAGGTATAGGTTTCCTGCTCCAGCATCTTCTCCACGTCCAGCATGATGTCCACGGCCTCGCCGGGCGCAACCGGCACGTCAATGGTTTGGTCGGCGTCGGTGCCCGTAAGTTCGTGGGAGGACCAGCAATGTTCGATCTGACCCAGCGGCGCGTGCAAACGGATCGTAAAAATGGAGACCTGGTCCGGCGCAGTCACCTTTAGAGGTGGACCGTCGCCAAACACGATGGCGTAGGTCGCGCCCGGCTGCCAGGCAAAACGCACTTGCAGTACAGGCTGCCCATGGCCGGCTCCCATCGCCACCTGGTTGCCGTGTCGGTCGAGCACCCGGACATCGGCCAGACGCTGAGCCGACGAGATTTCCAATAAACCCGGGCGCGCAAACACCGCCTTGATCGCGGGTTGGCGTACGGATCGCAGCCGCGCGCGCCACAGCGTTATGGCCACGGCAACGATCAACAGGGCAGCGATTGTGGCGGTCCATGTTTTCATGCAGGCTGTTGCGCGGCGATGATGTCCTCAAATGGCCGGCGACGCACGCGATGGGGAAGCGCCAGGGCCGCGGCTTCGTCGACATCGGTTTCATTTACGGATTCGCGGCCATGCCAGGCCGCCAGGGTTTTGGCTGCCTTCAACATGACAATGTCGCTGCGATGCCCGTCCACACCGACATCCAGCGAACGTCGGGCAATGACGTAGAGGATATCGTCGTTGCTGGTCACCCGCAGGCAGCGCTCCATGGCCTGCGCGATGTCGGCGGTGAGTTTGGCCGACATCCCTTGCCAGTGTGCGCAGAACCTGTCCTGGTCCTGCTCGTACTCCATACGATGTTTGATCACGGCCACGCGCTCTTCGGGTTTGCGCAATCCTTCGATGTGGACGCACAGGCCAAAGCGGTCGAGCAACTGCGGCCGCAACTCGCCCTCTTCCGGATTCATGGTGCCGACCAGGGTGAAGCGCGCCGGGTGCGAAAAGCTGATGCCTTCGCGTTCGATGGTGTTCACGCCCATGGCCGCGCTGTCTAACAGCACATCCACCACGTGATCGTCCAGCAGGTTGACTTCGTCCACGTAGAGAATCCCGCGGTGTGCGGCAGCCAGGATGCCGGGCTCGATTTTCTTCTCGCCTTCCCGGATCGCATGCTCCAGGTCCAGCGTACCCACAACCCGGTCCTCGGTGGCGCTGATCGGCAATTCGACCACGCGTACCTTGCGCCGGTGTGCAGCCAGCGTCTCGCCGGCGGCGCGCCGTTCGCGACAGAGCGGAC
>CAZOLK010000448.1:0-3464 GCA_964580325.1 uncultured Verrucomicrobiota bacterium
CAACGCCCTCGGCGCGGCCACGCTTTACACGTATAACGATATCGGCAAGCTGACCGAAATTGTCAACCCGCTCGGCGAAACGACGAAGTTTGGTTATGATGCACGGGGCTATCCTGAGAGCAAAATCGATGCTTACGGCAACATCACGCGCTATACCTGCGATGCCATGGGACGTATCGCCGAGATCGAGAACGCCCTCAGCAACAAAACCCAGTATGCCTACAACGAGCAGGGCCTGCTTACCGCCATCAGCAATGCCATGAACCGCGTCACTCGCGCCGGCTATGACGATCGCGGCAACATCGTCCGCATCGTCGCACCGGACGGCAGCGAGAAAACCATGGCCTATGATCTCAACGGCAACATGATCCTTCAAACCGCCCGGCGCACCACATTGGACGGCGAAAGCGTGATCACCAATCGCTGGGTCTACGACGTGTACAACAGGCTGCTCGACACGATCCATCCCAATGGCGCCGTGGAAAGCATCGCCTATGGCAAAAACTTCAACATCGCCCATCGCACCACGCTGGCCGGCCATCGTATCCTCTACCAATACGATCCGCTGGGCCGCGAGATGCTGGTCACCTATCCCAATGGCACGACCGTTTCGAACACCTATGACGCCGCGGGCAGATTGATCGCCAGGCGCGATCGTGTCGGCTTCCTGACCAGCTTTGAATACGACGACGCCAATCGCCGCATCAAGACCATCCATCCTGACGGCATTGAAGAAAGTGTAGATTATGACGCCCTGGGTCGCATCACCCGGCAAACCGATGGTCGTGGCTTGAGCACGGTTTTCGCTTATAACAAGGTCGGCCGGCCGACAAGCATGACCGATCCGTTGGGCAACGTCTCACACGTCATTTATGACAGCGGCGGCATGCCGGTCCAGCAGATCGATCCCCTCGGCCGCATCACCGAATTCAATTACGACCCGGCCGGTCGTCTCCGGCGCATCATCCATCCTGATCAGACCGAAGAATTTTGGATCTACAATGACCTGAACTATCCCATCGGCCATGTCGATCAGGCAGGCGCCGAAACCTATTACACCTACAACAGCATGGGCCACTTGGTCAGCGTCTCCAATATGCTGGGTTATGTCACCTCTTACGTGCGCGACGAAGCCGGAAACCTGCTTCAAATCACAGACGCCATGACCAACGTCACCGCGTTCGTCTATGACGCCATGGGACGCATGACCCGCCGAACCTTGCCTCTGGGCATGAGCGAAAACATGGCCTATGACCTGGCCGGTAACCTCGCTGCGCACACCGATTTCAACGGCTATACCGCCACCTTCCTTTACGACCAAGAAAACAGGCTCCTTGAACGGCGCCCGGATCCCGCGCTTGACCAAGTTTCCACCATATACACCTACACCCCGGACGGTCGGCGCGAATCCATGACCGATCCCGGCGGCGTGACCACCTACACCTACGATCAACGCCGGCGGTTGCACGTCAAAACCACGCCCTACGGCGCATTGACCTATCTGTATGACGGTAATAACAACGTCATCGACATCCGATCATCCAATCCAAACGGCTGTCACTTGAGCTATGCCTGGGATGGTCAGAACAAACTGGCTACCGTCATTGACCGGCATGGCGATGCGGTTCAGTACGTCCGCAACGATGTCGGCGCTGTCATGGAACTGCACTATCCCAACGGCCTGAAAACGCTATACGCATACGACGCCATGAATCGCATCACCAATATGGCCCTGGTCAGCTCGCAAGCGGTGCTGGAGCAGTTCGACTATGCCCTTGATCCGACCGGTCGCCGCCTGACCGAGCAGATGCTGAATGGACGCAAAACCACCTGGTCCTATGACCTGGCCTATCGCTTGCGCTCCGAGACCATCGAGAACGATCCCGACGGTCGCAACGGAGTTATTTCGTATACCTACGATGCGGTGGGCAATCGGTTGACCCGCTCCTCCAGCTTGCCCGGTCTGCCAGGTCAAGAAATGGACTATGACGACAATGATCGACTCGTCGGCCTTCAATATGACGCCAACGGCAATATCCTGTCCGCCATCCTGGGAACCGCCCTGGTCGAGGACCGCTATGACGCGCAAAATCGCCTGATCTCCCGCAACCAGGGCCAGGTTCAGCTATCCTACAATGGCGACGGCCAGCGCATTGCCAAAACCACGGCATCTACCGCCACGGGCTATCTTGTCGACGATCTGAATCCCAGCGGCTATGCCCAGGTCCTGGAAGAACTGTCGCTCGCTTTCGGACAACCCGTGGTCCAGCGCACTTTTGACATCGGCCACCAACCCCTGGCTATAGAACAACTTGAAGCCTCTCCCGCGAAACATTATTATGCCGCTGATGCGCGCAACAGCATACGCCTGCTCCTCGATCCTGCCGGCCAGATCACCGATACCTATCAATACAGCGCCTTTGGTCAGCTTCTCGCCAGAACCGGCAACACGCCCAATCCTCACCAGTATGTTGGCGAACGTTATGACCAGGACCTGGACCTCTACTATCTGCGCGCACGCTACCTGAATCCCGACAACGGTCGATTCTGGACCATGGACACATGGCCGGGCGATTCCAGGCATCCTGCCACACTGCATAAATACGTGTACGCCAACAACGATCCCATCAACTTCACCGATCCGTCCGGCCAGATGCCGCTCGCTCAAATCCTGATCAACACCATCCATGCCACTGTTGCCAAAAAACTGAAGCTGGACCTGGAACGCGAGATGATGTTCAACGCCGATGTACATGCCATGAAAGGCCGTGAACCAGGTTTCAACGCTGACGTCGGCGCTGGCGACAACACGTTCTTCTTCTTCACCGACGTATCCATGGAAGAAAGCCAGTCCGAGGGCCTGGCCTTCCTGATGAACGTCTTGTTCTCCAGCATGTACCACGCCAACCGCGAATTCGACCAACTCTCCGGCCTGGCCCCGCCCGTGCGCGTCATGGAATCGCAACTGTTCCAGGCTATGCGTGTCTACACCGGCCAACGCACAGATGAAAACGGCAAACCCATCAACGTGCTCTGTATCCATAACGCCGGATGCCGCCCATACGGAACCATTGTCTGCGACATCGACGCCACTGAGCCTGACCTGGAGAAGCAGGGCGAAAACGATGCCCTTCCCGTGCTCGAACGCCATGAAACCAGGCCCGGCGTTTTTGTCTATTCTACGGAAAAGCGCAAAACCAAGCTCTATATCCAGGACCCTGTCTATCGCCAGGGCAAACTGCGCGTCGCCTGGAACAACCCCGAGCCCGATGCGCAACTCGATTGCGCCACGGCGAAGAAGCTGATCCTTAAACCCGTCGGCGCCGAAACAGGATTCGATTCGGGTTTTGAAATCGATTGTGCTGACGAAAACTGGCCCAAGGTATACGAAGTCCAGATGCAAGGGCCCTGGTGCAATGGCGAGGATATCCTGGTCACCATGGAGCACCTGTCCGAAAGCGCCC
>CAZOLK010000449.1:0-3428 GCA_964580325.1 uncultured Verrucomicrobiota bacterium
CACACCTACCGCATGACCGCCAAAAGGTAAAGATAGTTTGACTGACCCCATACACACGCACTCAATTCAGCGAAGTACCGCTTTTTTTGATCGGGTTTTCCGCATTATTTTTTGTAAGCGTCACGCGAAGCACCGTTGGGTGGAGCTTATTTTGAAATCATAAGTGTTGCAGTTGTAAGAGCTATGACAGCTACGACAACGAGAGAAGAAGCAACTATACTGAAGACGGATCGTCTTGGGCGGGTGAAGGTGCCTGTCGAGCAGCGCGAGCAAATTCTGGATGAATTTGAGGGTAGTGGGATGAGCGGTCAGGCATTAGCGGGGCATATCGGGGTGAAGTAAACGACCTTTGCGAGCTGGATACAGAAGCGTCGGCGCAAGCGAGGTGAGTATGACAGGCAAGCAGGAAATGATGTGAAAGCAGCGCTGGCCTTAGTGGAGACGGTAATTGAGCCTGAGGAAGAAGAGCAGGCAGTTGCGGTTGAGATGGAGACATGTAGCGGGGTGAAGCCGGGGGTACAAAGGCGCTGGCAGATAAGCCGACAAGAAGCCAGTCGCAGTCTGTGGCTCACTGAAAGCCTGCTTGAAGAGCTTGTCGTTCGGCTGATGCAGCGGGTCGTCCTCAGGCATGCCTAGGAATTAACAGCAATGCGCAGGAAGAGGCAAGGCGATTAGCCATTTTTGATTTTTGCATATGATTTTCCAATTGCCAGGTAAGGTTAGTCCTGCGATGCGGTATAATCGGATGTTCTGACTAACGTTGGCTGCCATGCGCGTGCCAACTGAACCGCGATCCAGTCGTCACCCAGAATGCTTTGCTGCTTGCTGGCTGGCCAGCGAGACGTGGTGCTAACTTCAATCTATTTTTACCGAGCTGCCTTGTCTTTGCGGCTGCGGCAATTATCCTTCCTGCTACTAGCCCTCTGCCCACCGCAAAGCGGGGCTCACATTGACTTATCACCTTGCTTCTGTCACACTTCAACCATGATCAGGCAAGCGTCTACACTTGAAATCGCTTATAATACAGATCACGCCCCCAAGCAATTTCCTATCATTAGTAAGATCATTACCAAGACCTTGCTGTTAGCGTTTTGTGTAACATTGACGTTTTCCGTGCGAGCAAACTCACCCGAACCAGCATGGGAGATCGAGGAAACTGAGGCGGAAGTCTGGGAGTCGATTCAAGTTGCAAACCATGCCAACATACCTTACGGGACCCAGCAGTGGCTGGGAACCAAAGAGGACATTACCTTAAGCGTGCGTACCACCCTCAAGATTGAATGGATTCCCGACGCCCACAGCCAGATCGATATCAAGCAGGACGACATCAAGTTCGTGGATCAAAATGGCAGTGAGTATCTCCTTGCGGGAAAAGTCGATAACACAAACATCTTCGAATGGTCTCGACCCTATCTCAAGCACGGTGGACGTGTCAGCGAGTCCTCTACGCCGCCGCCAACTTATGTTTATCGCCCCATCTTTCGCGTCCCGCAGACAACTCAGTCAGGGACACTCCATCTCGGTGGAAAATCCGTCGAGGTTACCCTCGCCAGTATTGAACCACCACTGCGAGCCAGCGACACCTTAACTGCTGAGATCCTAAGCGCAAAGTTACTCGATCAAGTTCGTGCTGTAGCCGACGTCAATCGGGAAAAATATCCCAGCGTGCTGAGTAACCCCAACGGCAAAATCCTGCAAATCACCTGCAACCTCAAACCACAACTTGAGGAAAGCCCCGGCCTGAAGCGGGCGAGTTACCACATTAAGGATCTGACCATCCGCACGGACAAAGGAATTGTCGTTCCCACCTGCGGTACCGATATTAAGGAGCAGATTAAGACCACCATCCACAATGT
This sequence comes from uncultured Verrucomicrobiota bacterium, assembly GCA_964580325.1. Taxonomy (GTDB): domain Bacteria; phylum Verrucomicrobiota; class Kiritimatiellia; order CAYTQP01; family CAZOLK01; genus CAZOLK01. The sequence continues at coordinate 1,857 of CAZOLK010000449.1, forward strand.
CGGCAGCGGTTCAACGACGCGCGATTACGTCATTTACTACGCCGTGCCCGCCAAGATCCAATCGTTTGAAATGCTGTTTCACAACGATCCCATCAGTCCACCTTTCGGCAAGATATCCCGATAATCGCATGACCATGTTCCGTCTCATTCTCATGCTGCTGCCCATGCTCCTCGTGACCGGCCTTTTCGCAAAGGAATCGGCGGATTACGATGTTAGGATCGACCAGGTTGAGCGCTTCCAAACACTGCGCTACGAAGCCGAAGAACGCGCTGAACACGGCTCTGTGGAGTATGTCAGTGTTCCAAATCAGGTTCTGGTTGTCGTCGATGTGACGATAACCCCTGAGTGGATCGAGACGGCCAAGTCTTTTCGAATCGACGAAGAAGAGCAGTTTCTGCGGGTCGGCCAGGAAAAGATAACCCTTCTTGGCTGGTGGCGAGCGGACGGACTCAGCCGCAGCAGCTCGATTTACTCCAAAAGGAAAAGAAACTGGAAGGAGAAACGCGACCCGACATTGGTCAGCTTGGTTTTTCACGCGCCAGCGGACGCAAGATCCGGAACCCTCCTCCTGGGCAGCAAAGAAGTGGCGCTGGAGTTTGCAGGCCCGATCAAGGAGGTCGGCGATGTTGAAGTGGCCATGGAGGCTAAGGTGAACAAGACGGCGTGGTTGGACGAAATGTCCTTAGAATATCGTTACAATAGGTATCGGCAACCGTCGGTTCGAAAGAACCCGAACGGTCGAATTCTTGCGGTCACGTTCACCGTCCATCCCATCAAAGCCAACTCAGGCGACGTTTGCTACTGGCGAACCCCCTGGATAGGCTTACTTACCGAGGACGGTCACTATATCCCGACCTTTGGCGAGGGCGATACCGAGCGGCCATCCAGAGGCTCTAACCACACTATCCGGAGGGACGACGAAGGACACTGGGAGAGTAAAGAAGTCACTTACTATTTCGCCGTTCCGTCCCGTCTCAGATCCTTTACCATTACAAGTCTGACTGCCCCTATCGGTGTGGGGGTTGTGCAAGAAGACTAAGCCCGGTTGCAGAGATCCCTATCCCCAAATGTAGAGTCGCCTATCGACTTCGATTTTAAGAAATAGCAGAAATGGTTGACCCTATACACCACACCTAAAAGTGAAGGGCAGATATTATTTCTTTTTGCCTGCGTGGGGTTTGGGGTAGATCAGGGTGCGGTGGGTGTGTTTTTCCCAGAGGACTTCGAGTTCCCTGGCTTTTTCCGGGTGGGTTTGGGCCAGGTTGTTCATCTCACTTCGATCTTTTTCGAGGTCATAGAGTTCCCACTTGCCCTTTTTCAGTTTAACGAATTTCCAAGTTCCCTGACGGCTGGCGGCGTTATCCCGACTTCCGCTGTTTTGAGCTTTTTTTGCTGTAAGTCGTTGATTTTGGGTTCGATCTGTTAAAAGGTCTCCACCACAGGCTTCGGATTTCGGGCGGTGGTTGTTTCGGCAGGTGCGTAGTCTAACTGTTATCGCTGGAATACGGGAAATGGAGTCAGTCAAACTTTCTTTACCTTTTTAGCTATCTCCATAATATGCTTGATTTCTC
>CAZOLK010000450.1:0-3428 GCA_964580325.1 uncultured Verrucomicrobiota bacterium
GACGATCACTTCGCCGTGCACGTCGCCGCGACCGGCGCGACCCGCCACCTGGGTCAGCAACTGGAAGGTGCGCTCGCCGGCGCGGAAATCGGGCATGTGCAGGGTCACGTCGGCATTGACCACACCGACCAGCGTGACGTTGGGAAAATGGAGCCCCTTGGCGATCATCTGCGTGCCGATCAGGATGTCGATCTTGCCGGTGAGAAAATCGCCGAGTACACGTTGGTAGGCGCGTTTACCGCGCATGCTGTCCGAATCCATGCGTGCGATTGAAGCCCGAGGAAAGAGACGCTTGAGCACTTCCTCGATCCGTTCAGTGCCCAGGCCGCGGTATTGGCAGTTGGGATCCTGGCATTCCGGGTTGGGACAACGCTGCGGCACTTTTCGCAGCGCGCCGCAGATATGGCAGCAGAGATGGTCGGCGGCCTTGTGATAGGTCATGGAGACGCTGCAGTCGTCGCATTCGACAACATGGCCGCAAGCCGGGCACATGATGAAGTTGGAGTAACCGCGCCGGTTGAGAAAGATGATGGACTGCTCGGCTTTTTCCAGTCGGCTGCGCATGGCGTCGACCAATTCCTGGGAGAAGAACGACTTTTGTTTACGATCGCCTCTTTCCTTTTCATAGCGCATATCGACCACGCGCATGCAGGGCATCTCGCGATGGTCGACGCGATGGGGCATTTCCATCAGCGCATATTTGCCGCGGCGCGTATTGTGATAGGACTCGATGGACGGGGTGGCTGAACCGAGCAGCACGCTGCAACCTTCCATATGGCCGCGCATCACAGCCACATCGCGCGCATTGTAGCGCGGCGCTTCCGCCTGCTTGTAGGATGACTCGTGTTCCTCGTCGACAATAATCAGACCCAACCGGTGGATCGGCGCGAACAGGGCAGAGCGGGCGCCCACCGCGATTCGCGCTTTGCCGTCGTGGATGCGATGCCACTCGTCATGGCGTTCGCCGTCGGACAGGTGGCTGTGCAGTATGGCGATCACATCGCCGAACCGACCGCGGAAGCGCTCCACGGTCTGGGGCGTGAGCGAGATCTCCGGCACCAGTACAATGGCGCCCTGATCTTTATCCAAGATATACTGGATGGCTTGCAGGTAGACTTCGGTCTTGCCGCTACCGGTGACACCGTGGAGCAGCACCACGGAGGGCGAACCTGTATCAACGGACCGGCGCATCAGGTCCAATGCCTGCTGCTGCTGAGACATCAACTCCAGAGGTTCAGTGCGCAAGATGTTCATGTCCTTGTGCGGGTCGCGGATTTGCGTTTCGCTGCGCACCGCGACAAAGCCCTTTTCCTCCAGTGTACGGATAACAGCATGGGTAGTCCTGGCCGCGCGCGAAAGATCGCTGGCCGGCATCGGCCCTTCCTCGGCCAGGATCCGCAGGGCCAGCGCCTGCCTGGGTGCATGCCGGTTCAGCAGTTCGCACGCTTCAAGGTCATCGGCTTTGTCCAACGGATGGACAATCAACTGCTCTTTGAATCGCGCATTCTTGGACCGCACTACGCTCGGCAGTACCGTGCGAATGGCAGCCTCCACCGGGCTGATATAATAGGACGCCATCCAACGGGCCAGACGCAGGATCCCCTCGTCGATCAGGTGTTTATCGCCCAGGATTCCCGTGATCTCTTTCAAATCGGGCCACGCTGACGTTTCGGCAAAGCCAACGACAAAACCCTGCAATTCCTTGCGACCGAACGGGACCACCACATGCGAGCCCAGCCGCACATCTACCTTCAAGCGCTCGGGGATAAGGTAATCGAATTCACGGTCCAGCGACAGGTTGACCACTACGCGGGCGATAGGGGATTGTGGATTGCAGATTTCGGATTTTGCGAATTGCGGCTGCTGTTTGCTGTGATTTGTGGTTTGGCTCTTACTTGAAGCTTGCAATGTATCCCCGGTTCATGGAGCATCCAGGATGCAGACCCAATTCCACAATCCACAATCCGCAATCCGCAATCGTTCTTACTCGCCGATGATTTTGACCAGCACCCGTTTCTTGCGGCAGCCATCGAACTCGCCGTAGAAAATCTGTTCCCAAGGCCCGAAATCGAGACGGCCTTCGGTGATCGCGATGAGGGCGCCGCGGCCCATGATGGTGCGTTTCAAATGAGCGTCGGCATTATCTTCAAACCCGTTGTGCGCATATTGGGAATGGGGCTTTTCCGGGGCCAACTTTTCAAGCCACTTCTCGAAATCCTGATGCAAACCGCTCTCGTCGTCATTGACAAAAACGCTGGCTGTAATGTGCATGGCATTGACCAGAACCAGGCCCTCGATGATGCCGCTCTCTTTGATACATTCATCAACCAACTGGGTAATGTTCTTTAATCCCCTGCGCGTAGGGATCTCAAACCAAAGTTCTTTTCTGAACGATTTCATCCTGTTCTCCTTAAATTTTTAATGCGTTCATTTTATTTTACAGCCATAAACCAAACCCAGCAATTAAAAAACAGCATTATTTGAAATGACAAACGCATCTCCGATTCACGTAATAACTTGTGACGCAGAGCAGGCTAAAAGGCGTGCGCAAAAATAATTTCACCATCGGGGGCGATTCATCCCATCCGGCTTCGTTGCGATTGTTTCTAAATATTTCAATATTCCTGCAAATTCGAGCCTTGCCAGTTGCCGGTAAGTGACGTTTTCACCGCCGCGGGCATTCACGATACAGGCGGCCAAGAGAAAAGGCCAGGCTAACATATAGCTTCCACATCAGCGCCATCTCATGACAAGGGTGCATCCCCAAAGCGCGCAACTCCGCTTCGCTGATACCCGAGCGTATCCTGCCGACGGAACCGATTTTTATTTTAATATTTGTTTCATGACCTTGCCGAATTCGGCGCTGTTGATGTGACGCCATTCGGCTTTCATTTGCTTGCAGTATTCGCTTTTGCGCTGATCGAGCACGGTCTCCAGTTCGGGCAGGTGCAGTTTTTCCTCGTTGCGGATCGTGGTCAGGTGCACGTCCATGTCGTGGATGCGGCCCATGGAGGTGGCCAGAGCTTTGACGCTTTTGACCAAAGGGCTCATCACCGGCCCGCGCGACGGTTCCAGGAATTCCATGTAATAACGCATTTTGCGGCAGCGCTTGCGGATGCGGTGCAGCGCCTCGGGATCTTTGGCATGGTCCATCGGTTTGGTTTTCAGCAAGCGCTTGTAGACCCGTTGAATCGTTTCGGCCAGCCATGGCTGGAGCGGTTGCGCTTCCTGTTCACGGCAGCACTCCGAAACCTGGACGCGTAAAAAAGCGCTCAACCTATCCGCCAAGTCGGCAAAACCGAGGATCGTGGTGTTTTTCAACCCGATCAAACGTTCGCGATTCTCCTGATGCAGTTTCTCGATGACGGCATGCCAGACCGGTGCGTCGGCCATGCCTTCACGGGCCAGGTCATCGGCGAGACAGGCGA
>CAZOLK010000451.1:0-3385 GCA_964580325.1 uncultured Verrucomicrobiota bacterium
GCTACGCTACAGCCCAGGGTATTGCGACTGGCCCCTGAGCGAACAACACAAGCTCTTCGCACTCCTGCCGTCCAACCGCATTGGCGTCGCCCTGACCGACGAAGCCCTGATGTCCCCGCGCAAAAGCGTATCCGGCGTCCTGGGCATTCGCCCGGCCGATTGCGATGCGCCGATCAGCACCTGTGCATTCTGCAACAAAACATCATGCCCCAACCGGAGGACCTAATTGAACGCTCAAATCCAACACAACACATCATCGCCCGCATTGCCCGCAAACCTGAAAAGACGTTTTCAATATGAACCGTTGACCAGCGAGGACCTGGACCGGGTCCACGCCACGGCCATGCGCGTATTCGATGAAGTCGGCTTTGAAATTCAGGAGCCGCAGGCGCTGGACCTGTTCCGCAAAGCCGGCGCCAGGATCGATGCCGGCGGCAACATCGCACGCATGACCGAGCAACAGATCATGGACATCCTGTCCACCACCCCGCACACATTGACCCTATTCAGCCGTGACGCCAACCATCACGTGACCCTGGGCGCCGGCAATGTCTATTTCGGCACCGGCGGCACAGCTCTCAACATCCTGGACTATCCGTCCCAGGAACAGCGTCTTGCCGCATTGAGCGACTTGATCGATATCGCCCGCCTGGTGGATAAGCTGGACAACATCCATCTGCTGCTGCTGCCCACCTACCCCAACGAAATCGCCGTGGATCATGTGGACGTCAATCGCTTTCTGACCGGCATGCTGTTCACCCGAAAGCATATCATGGGCGGCATCTACACGGCCAGGGGCATCGATGACGTGATGAACATGGCCGCGATGCTGGCCGGCAGCGCCGAGAAGCTGCGTCGCGAACCGTTCATTTCCATGATCGCCTGCGGGATCAGCCCGCTGCGCTTGGACAGCAAATACGGCGCCTACATGATCCAACTCGCACGCCACGGCATACCCACGGCCGTGCCAGTCGAACCACTGTGCGGCGCCACCGCACCCGTAACCCTGGCCGGTACGCTCGTTATCCAGACCTGCGACGGCCTGATCAACATGATGCTCATGCAGCTCGCCAACCCGGGTGCACCGGCCATTTACGGCAGTGTCGCCACATCGGTCAACCTGCACGACGTCGCCTACCTGGGCGGCCCGGTCGAAAGCGGCATGCTCAACGCGGCCACAGCCCAGATCGCACGCTACTACGGTTTTCCTTACTATTCCACTGCCGGCATCAGCGACGCCAAAATCCTGGACACCCAGTGCGGCTACGAAACGGGCATCACCAACCTGCTCGTCGGCCTGGGCGGCGGCGATTTCATTCACGACGCAGCCGGCCTAATGGAATTCGCCTCCACGGTCAGCCGTGAAAAGCTGGTCATGGACAACGATATCCTCGGCATGGTCAGCCGCGCCATCAAGGGTATTGACGTCAACGACAAAACCCTGGCCTTTGATGTGATCCAGCGCGCCGGACCGGGCGGCAACTTCGTGTCCGAGCGCCACACGCGCCGTTACATGAACCGCGAGCACTACCATCCCACCATTGCCAACCGTCAGCGCCGCGAAGCCTGGACCGCTGACGGCTGCAAATCCGCGGCCCGGACCGCCCATGAAAAAGCGTGCGCCATCCTGGACCAGGAACCCATATACTATATCGACGAAACTATCCGCAACCGAATTAGAGAATCCTTCCCAAACGTGAAAGAGGAGTTATTCACGGTATGATCGTTATTGGAGAAAAAATCAATGCCACCCGTAAATCCATACGCAAAGCACTCGATACGCGTGCCGAGGCGACGATCAAATCCCAGATCGTCACGCAGGTCGAGGCCGGCGCAGGCTATATCGACCTCAATGCCGGCAACAAAGACGGCGACCGCACACGCGAAAAAGAGGACATGCGCTGGTTGATCGACCTGGCCCTGGACTGCACGGAAAAACCGCTCTGCATCGATTCGGGCGAGGCCGAAATCATTGCCGACGCCGCCGAGTACCTGGTCGGCAAACGCCCCTGGATGCTGAACTCGGTCAAGAACGAAGAACATGTGCTGGACAGCCTGATGCCGCTGGTCGCCCAATACGCCGTGGGCGTTGTGGGCCTGGCCATGCACGGCGACGCCATCCCCGAGGACGTCGAGGAACGGCTGGCCAGTTGCCGCGCCATCATGCAGCGCGCCGAAAAAGAGGGGATCAAACCCGAGCAAGTCTATTTCGATCCCTTGGTCATGCCCATCTCCACGAATTATACGTTCGGCAAAACCACGCTGCTGACCCTGCGCGCCATCAAGCGCGAATTGCCTGGCGCTAAAACCGTGATGGGCTTGTCCAATATATCGTTTCATCTGCCGCAGCGCTCCAGGATCAACGGCGCATTCCTGATCGCCTCCATGGCCAACGGCCTGGACGCCGCGTTCTGCGATCCGTGCGTGCACGCCATAAACGAAGCGATCCTGCTCGGTACGCTGGTCTGCGGCAAGGACCGGCACTGCCGCAAATTCAGCCGCGCCGTACGCAACGGCTTTTTCGAGGAGAGCAAGTCATGAGCCAAGGTTTCCGTCAAGGTACACGCGTCGATCCCATCCGCCGCCTCAGCCAGAACCAGGTACACTGGATGGATGAAGCGTCCCTGGCCATGCTCGACAATCCCGGCGTGCATTGCTTTAACGAACAGGCGGTCGACATCCTGGACAAGGCCGGCTGCGTCGTACGCAAAGTCGGCCAGGGCGACACACCCTCCTGGCAGGCGCGCTTTCCCGCTGACCTGGTCAGACGCTGCATCGAATCGGCGCCGCACGAGATCGTTCTCGGCGCCCGCGACCCGAGTCAGAAACTGCGGCTGAACAGCCGCGAACCACTGGTCTACTACGGCACCGGGTCCGAAACCAACATCTTCCTCGAGTCGTCCATCCAGCATTTCGTCAGCCGGGACGATCCGCAACAGACGCACGATCTGCCGGTCTACGAAAAGGGCCGCGGCTGCCTGAAAAACCTGTGCCGCGCGGCCAAAGTCTGCAACAGCCTGGACAACGTCGATTTCTACATCCGCAACGTCAACATCCAAGACCCGGAGATCACGCCGGACAACAAGGATGTCAATGTATTCCTCGGTTCGCTGATGTACATGACCCGCCACGTACAGGCCGGCCTGGTCAACATCGACCGGCTCGACGACGTACTGCACATGGCGCGCCTGTTCGCCGGCGGCGCGGACGCACTCAGGGACAACCCGCTGATCTCCTTTATCACCTGCATCATTGTCAGCCCCTTGCAGATGGTGGACGACACGACAGAGAAACTGATCGCCATCGCGCGCGCCGGCATGCCCGTGGTGCTGTCCAGCTCGCCCCAGGGCGGCTCCGTGAGTTCCTTGGGTGGATAAAACATTAG
>CAZOLK010000452.1:0-3379 GCA_964580325.1 uncultured Verrucomicrobiota bacterium
CTTCCTTTCGCGCGTATATCCGCGAACAGAACGCGGTCCTGGCCGCTGACGAGGGGCGGCGCCTGCTCGCGTTCTGGCGCCGTGAACTGGACGCTCTGCCGCCGCCCCTTGATTTGCCTGCCGATAAACCGCGGCTGCGCGTCCATGTTTATAACGGCGCGTCGTTCCGGTTTGACGTCGATTTTGAACTGACCGCCCGATTGCGTGCGCTGGCGCGAAATGAGGGTGTGACCATGTACATGCTGCTGATGTCGGTCTATACCTTGCTCTTTCATCGCGTCGCCGGCCAGGACGACCTGGTGGTCGGCGCTTCCACTGCTGGGCGCGGCAAAGCGGAGTGGGCCGGAGTGGCCGGTTATTTCGTCAATCCGTTGGCTGTACGTTCACGGTTGGTGCCGGGCGTGACGTTCCGGGAGCATCTGCAGGCCATGCGCCGGCGTCTGCTGGCTGTGCTCGAGCATCAGGATCTGCCGTTTCCGCTGCTGGTGCGCGCCTTGAACCTGCCCCGCGATACAGCCCGTTCGCCGTTGTTTCAGGTCGATTTCGTCTATCAGCAAATGCAGCAGGGCGCCGGCCTGACCGCGCTGTTGGTTGCCAACGATCCTATGTTCCGCCTGCCCTGGGGCTCGGTTGTGCTTGCGTCTTATCCGTTTGCCCAGCAGGAGGGTCAGTTTGACCTGACCCTGGAAATGGGCGAGAGCCAGGACGCATTGCACGGTGTGTTGAAGTTCAACACCGACCTGTTCACTTCGGCCACGGCGCAGCGCATGACCGGTTGGTTCAACCACCTGCTTACCGTTGTAACGCAGGATCCCGCGCAACGCTGTATCGACATAGAACTTGCTCCACCCGATGAGCAGCGCCAGGTCCTGGTCGAGTGGAACGCCAAACCTGCGCCACCGCCGCCCCATGCCCATGTCGGCGCCTGGTTGGCGGAACGCGTGGCCCGGCACCCGGACGCCCCGGCTATAATGAAGGTGTCGGGTGGCGAGTGTCGAGTGGCGGGTGTTGCGTGTCGGGTAGTGGACAGGTCTGATATTCGATCCGCGATCCGCAATCCGCAAAGCGCAATCATTTTGTCTTTTGCCCAGCTCGATGACCTGGCTGGACGCCTGGCTGCCCATCTGCGCTCGCTCGGGTTCGGACCGGACCGCCTGGCCGGCCTGTATCTTGATCGTTCACCCGAGTTGCTGGTGGCGCTATGGGCGGTGATTAAGGCTGGCGGCGCTTACCTGCCGCTGGATCCGTTTTACCCTGCCCAACGACTGCGCTACATGCTGGACGATGCCGATGCGTGCCTGTTGCTGACGCGCGACCGAATGCGCGCGACCTGCGCGGAACTGGCCGGCGACCGGCCGCTGGTCGTGCTGGACCATGAGCAGGCGCCCTGGCGCGCATGTGAACCCGCGGTCGTGATCGAACCGGATCCCGCCAACCTGGTCTATGTCATTTACACCTCCGGCTCCACGGGCCGGCCCAAGGGCGTCATGATTACCCATGGCGGTCTGATCCATTACCTGAACTGGGCCGCGTGCGCTTATCCGAAAGGGCAGGGCGGGGCGCCGGTGCATTCGTCCATTGGCTTTGACGCCACCGTGACCAGCCTGTTCACCCCGTTGCTGCATGGGCAACCCGTCACCCTGGTGCCAGAAGGCGATGAGATCGGCGGCCTGGCCGAATTGTTGGCCGGCGACCATGATTTCGGATTGGTCAAGATTACGCCCGCCCATTTGGAAGCGCTCGGTACGCAACTGCCGGCCCGCGACGCAACGCGCCAGACCCGAGCGCTGGTGGTCGGCGGCGAAGCCCTACACAGCCGTGCGCTTGCCTACTGGCAGAGACACGCGCCTGACGTGCGGGTGATCAACGAATATGGTCCCACCGAGACCGTGGTCGGTTGTTGCGTGCACGACCTGCGCGCCGTGGACCTCGCGGAAGGGCCTGTCCCTATCGGCCGGCCCATCGACGGCACGCCGCTCTATATCCTGGACGCGCGCCTGCATCCCGTGCCCGTGGGAGCGGTCGGCGAGTTGTATATCGGCGGTCCAGGTGTTGCGCGCGGTTATTTGGGCCGACCCGCGCTGACCGCAGAGCGGTTCGTTCCCGACCCGTTCAGCATGGCGGGTGCGCGCATGTACCGCACCGGCGATCTGTGCCGGCATCGCGATGATGGCTGCATCGAATTTCTCGGTCGCGCCGATCATCAGGTCAAGATCCGCGGCTATCGCATCGAGCTGGGCGAGGTCGAAGCCCTGCTTGCCGCCCATCCCAACGTGAGCGAATGCGTTGCCGTGGTACGTGAAGACAGGCCCGGCGACAAGTGGCTGGTCGCCTATGTGGTACCCCAACCGACAGCCGCTGAATCGCTGGCTACTTCGATCAAGGCCTATATAAAGGAGCGCGCGCCTGATTATATGGTCCCCGCGGTCGTGGTGGCGCTAGAACGCCTACCTCTCACGCCCAATGGCAAAGTGGACCGGTGCGCGCTGCCCAAACCCATGGCCGCCGTCGATGCCGCCTCGCCTGCCGGGGCTGTGCCGGTTACGCCGCTGCAAAAGCTGGTCGCTGCGATGTGGGAGGAGTTGCTCGATGTGCGCGACGTGCGATTGGATCACGATTTCTTTGAGTTGGGCGGCCATTCGCTGCTGGCCACGCGCGTGAGTGCGCGCCTGCAGACCGCGTTGGGCCGGACCTGGTCGGTGAACCTGCTCTTCGAAGCGCCGACCCTCGGTGCGCTGGTCGACCGGATCGAGCAGCGCTTGAGCGACAACCCAAACCAAGCTGCGCCGCCGGTTCGAGCTGCGCCGCGCAACGTGCCGCCGCCCGTTTCATTCGCCCAGGAAAGACTCTGGTTCATCGATCGGATGGAAAAGGGACAGTCCGTTTATAACATCCCGATCGCGCTTGATCTGCGTGGTGCGCTGGATGCCCGGGTGCTGGAACAGGCGCTGTACGCGCTGATCGTGCGCCACGAAAGTTTACGCACGGTTTTCCCAGCGCACAACGGACGGCCGGTTCAGCGCATCCTGACCGATCCGCCCCCATGTCCGTTGGAGACGATCAACTTGACACCTGATTTCGGATTTCGGATTGCGGATTTCGGGGATTGCGGATTATCACCCGCCACCCGACACTCTTCTCCTGTCCCCACTTGGTTGCGCCATCCACGGGTGGAAACGTTGTTGCGCCGACCGTTTGATTTGGCCCAGGGGCCGTTGCTGCGCTGCGCGCTCGGTCGGTTGGGTCCGGATCGGCATGTGTTGCTGATGGTCATGCACCATATCGTGGCCGATGCCTGGTCCATGCGCGTGATGACTGCGGAGTGGTCCGCCCTGTATCGCGCAGGACTGGAACGTGGGCAGGCTGCTCCAGTTGAGCC
>CAZOLK010000453.1:0-3334 GCA_964580325.1 uncultured Verrucomicrobiota bacterium
CTTCGTGGACATCTACTCCGGCCTGAACGCTGTCGAGCGCGAACAATACCAACGTGACTACCCCGAGGAGAACGCAACCATGGTTTCCTTCCAGACCCGGTTCGAGCAGATTGGCGAGCAGCGGGGCATCGAGATCGGCGAACAGCGGGGCGAACAGCGCGGCAAAGCCAATCTGCTGCTGGACCTGCTGGAGACCCGCTTCGGGGCGGTCCCGGAAAAACTTCGCGCGCGCATCGAGCAGGCGGACCCCGCCACGCTGAGCCAATGGTCCCGGCGACTGCTGACCGCAGACAGCATCGACACGGTGTTTCGCTGACATGTCCACCCGCGGCTGGTACGACTACTACGTCATCGATCCCCGCCAGGGGACCCTGTCGCTCGCGATGCGGTTCTACAAATGGGGTGACGCCACGCCGGAGAATGCACTCGCGGAGGTTCTGCGTTTTCGCGAGCAACTGCGCCGGCATGACGGCCGGCTGCCGGTGGAATGGCTCGACCAACTGCTGCGCGAGCAGCTCGGCGACCTCCACGCCGGCCTGCCGCCCCATTTCACCGTCGCCGCCTTTCTGTTCCTGCTGCAGCGCGCGACCGAGGAGGAGGAGCGTGAACACTGGCTACGCGGCGACCCACCGGACCAGCGCCCGGACTTTCACCTGCGCTTCGCCCTGAATGAGGTGCTGGCCAACGGGCACTGCGAGATCGCGCCGAACGCCGACTCCTTGCTGGAAGGCGTCCGGCGCTTTATCGCCACGGCCCGGTCCCTGCGCCCTTGGCGGGACTACGCGCTGCGGCTCGACCTGCTGGACTGGCTGCAATACCTGACCCAGCCGACCCGCAGCGCCGACATGGGCTCCCTGGCTGGCGACTGGCAGCCGCACTGGGACATTGCCTACCAGTACCGACTCTTTTTCTGGCTTGACCCGGAAGAGGTTGACCCGGCAGACCCATTTCGGATCGGCCAGATGGCGATTGAAATGCGTACCAGGGATGGTCGCGAGGTGCTGACCGCGCCCGCGCCGACCGGAGACCCGGACACCGACGAGTGGGAGCGCAAGGAGTTGGAGAGGTTGCGCCGGATCATCCGCGAATCCGACATCGGGATCGCGTCGCTCGCGATGCTTGAGCACGAGTACGCGACGACGCCAGACCGCTTCTGGCGCTTCCGCGAGCAACCGGACCCGGAGGAGACCCGGCGGCGCGCGCGCATTGCGGAACTGAGGCCGGCCTGCAACATGCTGCTGCGGCAGGTCGGTATCCGTTTTGGCCCGGAGATCGCCGCGCAGAGCCGTGACCTCATGGCCGAAATCGACGATCTCCAAGTGCTGCTTGCACTCGCTGCCCCGGTTATCAACAGCCCCGACAGCGACGCCTGGCTTGCCGCGGTAACGGAGGTGGTAGAGATCCCTGCGGGGAAGGTGTCGTAATCCGCCACACGCCGAAGGTCACCGTCACGCAGTGCCTTCACCACGGCTTCCAGGCGGACCAGCGGCGAGACACACAACACCACGTTTGCATGGCGTGACAGGAACTCCCGAATCCGTGAGCAAAACCGTTCTGCTCGCTCGATCAGATCGATGACGATGCCAGTATCCAGCTATGCAGTCGCCATCAGTCGCGATCCCAATCCTGTCGCAGCGCCTCGATCCGCTGCTGAACCTCGTCGGCGGCACCGACCGGTCCATTGCTGAACCTCCGTGTCGCTAACAGCGACAACGCCGCGGCTGCGTTGCCTGGTTCCGGCGCGCCCGACGCCGCGGCGGTGACGGACTGCTCTACCAGCGCGACGCCCGGGCGAGCGCGCGTCCCGGACGGCGATACACCGCCCTCCGGTGACCCGACCCCCGCGGCGGAAACCTTCAACGCGTTGATAAAATCCAGGACACGGCGAGCGTCCGCCTCCGTCAAGGAATGGGGCTCTTCATGGATGATCTGTGACAGTCTCGACGTGCGAAACCTTCAAGAGTCAGTGGTGTGTTTCTATCGGAATAAGCAGCAAGCAGCCGGGATGTCGCGGAGCGGAATCCGGGTTACTAGTCCGCTCGTTTGTATTGTCATTTCCGAATAATTGGATGTGTTTTATTTATAGAGACTTACAAGGACGCATAGTTGTGACACTCCTTTCGCTACGATTAGTAAGGCAGGACGGTGCCGCGGTTGGGTCGGTTGGAGCCAGAGATAGAGTAGGAGCGTAATCCCGCTCGCCGTCGGGCGTACGCTCCCGGTACGCGACTACGAGACTGGCACGACACGCGGGTTTGTTAGGCCGTGCTGGCGCCTTCATCCAAATGGCAGGCCACAGAACAATGCAGACATAGTTGAAAAAAAGTTTAGGTAAGTTACGTCTTCTCCCATACCTTCAACACGCCGAGATCTGAAAATTTATAATTAAAATATTTTCTGAAATGATAGAGCGCTCTTTGAATTGTCATTTGCGTTTGTAGATATTCAATTATTTCGCCGTTTATGTTCTCACTCTTGCTTTTCTTGCTGCATCTCTTAGCTTCACCCAACGCTGTGCGACCATCATGATTCACTAGATTCAAGTCAGCGCCAAATTCAACCAGTTGCTTTACGATAGATATATTCCCTTTGTTGGATCCAAATGCGCCGGCACCTTTGACCGCATACATCAACGCAGTTTTGCCACTACAATCTTGAACATTGACAGAATCCCTTAGGCGTACACACAGCTTTCTAGAAAACTTATTATTGCTCCGAAACCGGACCATCTCTATAAGGGCTGTCCGCCCCACTCGATTTATCTCGTTCACATCTGATAATTGATTCTTTAATAGCCAACAACAGGTTTCATAATCTTGATGTATCGCTGACTCTATTAGCGGGGTATTTCCTTCTTCGTTGATTACATGATGAATAAATGCATCATTCTCTGACAGAACATTGTGAAGTCTGCTTAAGTCATGCTCTGAAATCGCTTTAAATGCAGTGTAAGGAAAAACGTTGGATCTACTCAGTAACTCCCCACGACAACTCGGGCAACCGAAACTGGCGCAATTGGGGCATACGTAGAATGTATTCCTGCAATCTTGGCACACGAGGTCCTTTGGCAACTCAAAATAGTCATTGGCGCTCATTTTATTACAAATAGCACATGCCTTGGATGACTGAAAAGACAACGTCATTTAACTTACCTCTTATACCACCTAACATTCATTATCAGGGCCGGATCGCCCTGACAACCGAATTTTGCCGCACTTTCGCGAACGTTGCAATGCTGCCCGCTGTGTCGGGCTAGTTGTCGCCTTCCCCTTGTTAGACCGTAACCGCAACAGGGGCGGAAGGCGAGTAACGCGTGGCAGCGGCCGGATGGGCC
>CAZOLK010000454.1:0-3291 GCA_964580325.1 uncultured Verrucomicrobiota bacterium
TCCCACGTTCCATTTTTTTTGGGATGACTGTCCAAAAAATCGCGGGATGTAACATTGCAGCAACGTATCGACACTCAGCCCCCAGCCCCCTCTCCCTGTTCCTTGCTCCCTCTCCCCTCCCACCCCCTGAATCCCTCGTCTTTCGACGCTTGCATTTTACGCTGAATCGTCTATTTTATATTAATTATTTTTTAAAATCTAAGGTATGAGGAGATTTGCGTTGAGCAGCGGACAGTTCTGGACCAATTGCGTGGCGCCTCGGGATGATGCCGAGGTGTTGACCATTGATGGGATGGAAACGGCGCTTACACCTCTCTCCGATGATGACGTGGCGCTGCGCAAGGCTGTTTCGCGTGTCGAGTGCTGTAACTGGGAGACCTATCAGCAGGTCTTGCAGATCATTGAAGCGATCAGTTGCGAGAATCCGGCGTTGTTGCCGGCAACGGTTGGCTGCAGCCATAAAGGATCTGTGCGCGAGGATATGTGCAGCGGCATCTGCTCCCTGCTCCAGGCTTGGGAAGACGGTACGCTGGACATAACAGCGCTGACCCAGGTCGAAGCCCTGCTGGCCAAGCGCATGGTAGAGTTCCTGGGCGAACCCGATGAGTTGAAAATCTGGCAGGTGCGCCAATTGCGAAAAAAACTGGCGGAGCCGCATGCCTGGCAAAACCTTTACGTGACGGACCGGCAAAACCTCGAACCGTTTCATGAAACCACGCTGGCAACCGTGATCCACGATAAAGATGACGGGCGCGAAGCTGAGCTTTCGCTGGCCCACGCCATCGATCATCTCGAGATCTGCAACTGGAATTTCGCCAACAACCTGAACGTCATCATGAAAGCGATCGGTGGCAACCTTTATCCGTTCCGGGTCTACGCCGCCCACAACCGCAATATCAAGCTCAACCCTGATCTGGAACCATTGAAAGTCACGGCCAACACCCTGCTCGCCTATGCCGAGGTGTACATGCCGCGCACCGCGACCGACGAGGCCGTCACCATGACCCTGGGCGTGAAAACCGAGGTCAAGAAGTGGTTGGCTGCTTCGCTGGGCAAGACGATTCAGCTTCAAATCGGACTGTAACCATGCGTAAAGATCATAGATACATCGACCCATGACTGGCGGTGAGGCGTTTTTTCTGCTGTTCGCCGTGCTGGGTGGACTTGCGCTCTTTATTTACGGCATGAACGTCATGACCGAAGGTTTGCGTGGGTTGGCAGGCAACCGTTTGCGCCGTATTCTGGCGCGCGCTTCCAGCAACCGTTTCGCCGGCCTAGGGCTGGGACTGTTGCTCGGGTTCCTGATCCACAGCAGTGCCACTACCGTGATGCTGGTCGGTTTCATTCACGCCGGGTTGATGACGCTGGCCCAAGCTATCCCGGCCATGTTGGGCTGCAATATTGGCACCACGATCTCCATGCAGGTCATTTCGTTCAAAATCGACGAATACTGTTTTTTTGCCGTGACGCTCGGCTTTATGCTGCACATAGCGCCCGTGAACCGGCGCTGGCGCAACATTGGCAGCGCCCTGTTCGGTTTCGGGCTGTTGTTCCTGGGCATGAAAACCATGAGCGGCGCGATCAAGCCGCACCACCACGTGCTCGCGCCGGTGCTGGAACGCATTGACGGCACGCGCTGGTCCGGCTTGTTGCTGGGCATCCTGGTATCCACGGCCATCACTGGCGTAATTCAGAGCAGCGGCGCGACCATCGGCATGTGCTATGCCTTGATCACGGCCGGTGCGTTCACCGAGTTGAAGCAGGTCTACCCCATCGTCCTCGGCGCCCACATCGGCACCTGCGCCACCGCTCTACTGGGCAGTATAGGAACCAATGTCCAAGCCCGGCGCCTGGCTGTCAGCCACCTCGTTTTCAATATTTTCAACGTGACCCTGGCCGTGTTTGCGGCGCCTTTTTTCCTGTACATCATACCCTTGACCTCCACGGACCTGGTGCACCAGACCGCCAACCTGCATACGTTGGTGATCGCCACCGCCGTGCTGGTGATGATTCCCTTTTGCGCTGCTTACGCCCGCTTTATCAGCCTGTTGTTGCGTAGCGACAAACCGTTGCCCGAGACCGGTCACCTGGACGAGGCGCTGCTGGCCACACCGGAAAAAGCGCTGACCGCCATGCTGCTGGAAATGCGGCGCGCCATGCGCCTATGCACGGAAAGTTTTGAAATTGGCGCCGACCTGCTCGTCCGGCCAGAACCCCGAACACGGCACCGGATCACACTCAACGAGCAGGCCGTGGACGATGTCAAAACCGCCATGCGTGTGTTCGTACTGCAATTGACCCAGCGTTACCTCTCCCATCGTCAGGCCATCCTGATGCTGCACATCGATCGCTGTATGTCCAGCATCGAGCGCATAAGCGACCATATCGACCGCCTGGCCGACGTTACCATGGCGCATGCCCACGATCCGCGCACCTCGTTCGATCAGGATCTTTATGACCGGTTGTTCGCGATAACCATGGATGTAAACGAACTGTTAAAAAGAGTGACCGCTTCGCTCGATCCGGAGCATCGCGAATTCCAGGAACTGGCGCGCGAGGTGCTGCACACGCGCGACGCGGTGGTGGTCAAGCTGGTCGATGCCCAGGTTTACATCACGCGCGAATTGACGCACTGCGGCCGCGGCATTGCGCCGGCGACCGGCATGTATTTCAACGAGATCGTCAGCGGGCTGGGACGCATTGTCAAACACTGCCGCGCCATTGCCCTGGCCGAGTCGCGGCCCCATTTTTGGATCAAGCGCAAAAAGCTGGATAAAATCGCGGACAACGCACCGGACTACGGTCCTCCCGCCGATGTGGATATCCAAGATTACCTGGATGAACTGCACGAGCAGGATTACCTCTGATCGTATGGTGATCCTTCATTGAGGAACCACCAAGTGCCGCTGGTGGTGCACCGTTAAAAAGGCGCCGTTAAAAAGGTGGAGCAGTGGATCGACCAGCCGCTCAATGCCGGTCATTTGGCCCGGATGCTGCACATTCTGCACATTTCGCTGGTTCACTTGAATCGCCTGTTTCGTGCCGCGCCGGGCCAGAGCGTCAAACAGTACATTCCGGGCCGACGCATGAAACCGGGCACGCTTCCTGTTTACCCGTACGAACCGGCCAATAGTTTGCCGGGAGCGCAGCAGGCTCGTAGCGCCTGCTGTACTGGGAGAAGTACAGCGGGGGCTTTGAACCCGCTGATGTTCGTGGATGCAGGCGGTGGCTTGCCAGGATCGCAGCAGGCTCGTAGCGCCTGCTGTACTGGGAAGAAGTACAGCGGGGGCT
>CAZOLK010000455.1:0-3273 GCA_964580325.1 uncultured Verrucomicrobiota bacterium
CACAGCTTGCATAATGGCTGCGCTGTCAATCTCCAGTTCGGAGAGACTGTCGATATCATGGATAACCTGAGAAGCCGTCCTGGTATTGCCGACCGGCTTGAGGGAATCTAGACGCTCAATATATAACTCTTTTCGATTTTCGATTAGTCCTGCAAAGTAATTTTTAAGCGTGCGCCACGCCCTGGAACCTCGGTTTGCAGCTGCTTCTGTTCGGATAGCCGTTCTCCGTAAAATCTCACCGCTTTTCCCTTCACATGCTCGAGCCAAAATCATATACAAGTGCAGCTGATTCTTTTCATCATGATCACTGCCATCTAACACCCCTCCGAGACCACAGAATGTTGCCTCCACTTCAACCTTGAATTCAAACTCTTGCCATGTATCTTCTGATCCATCATGACGTAGTTTGGGGAGTTTAATCTGCACGACTTCGGGTTCATTTGGTGCTGCCTCTGTCATTCTGGGCTCATAACCTGTTGTGAAGAAAGACGTAAAGGTTATAAATCAAGTATGCCTTATGTAACATAGACTCACATGCACACGCGCGTTCTAAACATGTCTGGCCTCACTCGCTGACTCTCCAGACGGTAAAACGGCCGGGGGCCGCAACAGGGCTCTCGCCGGACCTGAGCCGAGGCTCTATCCGTTTTACAGTCCAGACTTCAGTTTTATTGGATCACACGCGAAGTATCCTATGCAAACTACATACTACATGTATACTTAAGTTTCACTTGTATACTGGTATCCGCTAGGGTTCCGGCATAGCCTGGATGCCCTGGCGGTCGTTACGGTAAGTCGGACGAATCAATAGCCATCAGTCACATTTGCCACACGCCCCCATTCGTCCTACTCATCCGTGCGACATATTCAGAAGCCGATCGCGATGCTTCACAAAAGTATTCACTGGCAACGATTTGGTCATTATGTCGGCAATGTTGTCTCCAGAAACAATTGGCTCAATCGTAATTAATCTGTCTTTAACCAAATCAGCGATAAAGTGATGTTTCACACGTATATGACGCATTCGGCTTTGCTTAAAGCCAGAGTCTACCGCAAACTTGACCGCACTGTTGTCTTCGTAAATTGTGATGCTTTCATTGGGTACATTTAACTTGGCTTCCATCATCCAATCTTTTATGTAACAAGCATCTTTTGCGCATTCACAGAGAATGATCAATTCCGCTTCAGCAGAGGATAAGGTAATTAGTTTTGGAGTCATGGACTTCCAAATAGTTGGTCCATTTGCGCAAAAATAAACGTATCCTCCTGGACTCCTGGCGGTATGTGAACACCATCCCCAGCTAGAGTCGCTGTAGCCAACGGGGCGAAACGCCTCACCAATATTGTAAGTGATGCCCATATGCATTGTAGCTTTTAAATACCTTAACACGTGGCGAAATGCTTGCATATGTTCTTCTCTGGGATTACTCATATACCTAGCTAGTTGGCCGGACGAATATGCAAGGTCGGGCCTGGTCTCTACTTGTAAGAACATTAAGAGACCGACGCCTCTTTGATACGCTTCTAAGAATACTTGATATCCTGGCGCCCGAATTTCCTCTTCAGAGGCGCCTGGCCCTAGTTTCAGACCGGGTGGAAATGGTGTAGAGGCTGGTCGGCAGTTAAGCATCTCGTATGTCTGTAGAATTTTGTTTATGTAATGCCCTTGTGTCAAGTCAATAGTTCGAAGATTACGAGAAACTCGAATTCTCTTGAATTCTGTGATGGGCCCAAGATTAGTAAACTCTTTTTCTTGAGAAAGTTTATTCATAAAGGATTCGACAACATTTGTAGGACCTATTGCTACAAGGTCATCAACATAGACCAGTAGCATCAATTGATGTTTAACGAAAATACACGGATCCTTTCGTGATTGGTGGAAACCACATTCTTTCATGTATTGTACTACTACTTGTTCATAGAACACTTTGGGAGCCTGGTGAAGGCCATACAGATTGCCTGTCACCTTGCATATAAAATCGTGACATCCTGGCGATATGTTTTCAAGGTACTTGACCTCATCCGGAACCTCCATATACACTGGAGTATCAAGGCGACCTTGCAGGAACGCCTGTTCATAATCTCCCGTGTAAATATCAAGACTTTCAGCGGCCGCATACGCGATCCCTAAACGAAAACTTGTTGAAAGCAATGCAGGAGCAAAGACCTCTTGATAGTCTACTCCCGGCTTTTGACGGTGACCGCCAAAATTTATGCGGGTCTTGTATTTTGTTATTTCTCCTTTCGCATTAAACTTAACTTTATATACGGTCTTCACCGGGGCAACGGTTCGGCCTGAAGGTAGTGTCGATCGACTCACAATCGTGAACGTATTCTTTTTCTTCATACCATCGTATTCTCGTTGTATTGACGCTATCCACTTTTCACGTTCACTTTCTGGCAATTCCAAGACCTCTTGAAAATCTTTGGGGGCTGTCTGAGTATCTAGCGATGCAGCCATTGCAAGTCCAAGATGATAGGTGCGATCAATACGTCCTGAATTATCCATTACAATTTTCTTGGTTAAGGAGTCTGTAGAGGTAGTCTCGCTAGTGTACTCATTAGCTTGATTTCGGTGAGCTGGCTCTGCCTGATACCTTGTAGGAGGACGCCGGGATCGGCTACTACGACGACTTTCTATCTCCGCATCTTTACTTTCTTGATCGGGGCTCATCTTGGATTTTGGAAGAGGTATGACAACTTTCTCATATGGCTCTGAATGATCGCCAGTAGATTTGAAGGATTCTGGATCTTCAGTATTGCTTCCGCGTCTTGGTAATATCACATTATCATTTTTACCACCAATCTTTTCAATGAACTCAATATCACGTGAGCTTTCTATGATTGTACGCCTTTCGGGAAGATAAACCAGATAGCGACCGGGACTCGACCCGTATCCAACTAAAATTCCTTCGTCCGAACGCACATCAAACTTTCCTGACCGGATTTCGTAATCGCGATGCACAAAGCATTTACACCCCCACACTCGGAAGTGTTTTACATTTGGTTTGCTACCATGAATAATTTCGAACGGGGTTCTACCGTTTAACCGTGAATGTGGCAGACGATTCACAATGTAGGTTGCAGCTTTAATAGCGCTAGACCACAAGAAGAGTGGCGCACGAGAGTGCAGTAACATGGCTCGAGCCATTTTGGTCAATTCTTGAATAGCCCTTTCTGCTCGGCCATTTTGATGTGGTCTACGAATCGAGGCTGTTGTATGTAGGATGTGATTTTGCTCACAAATTGTCTGCCACGATTTTGACATGAACT
>CAZOLK010000456.1:0-3258 GCA_964580325.1 uncultured Verrucomicrobiota bacterium
ATGACCAGAAAACCGTCCGCGAAGTAGTGGAGCAAGGAGGCAAACTCAGCAAGCCTCAGCAAGCCCGGGTTGTTGCGCTGCCGCTTCCGTTATTTCGCTGATGGCGTAGCCTTGGTCGGAGCTTTCGACCTGGCCCTCTTTTTTTCCTGTTTTTTTCCTCAGCCCCGATTTGACAGTTGATACTACTCATTCACCACCTCGCTCCTTCCTCGTTCCTCGTTGTTTTTGTCTTCTGCCTGCGAACAGTCAGGATAACCGGCGAGCGTTAGCGTATTCGGTTCATCCTTTTGTTAGGCATCCATCCGTTCAAGAAACATTTTCATTGCGTCGGATAAAGGGGATTCACAGATAAAGTCCCCGAATTCTTCTTTAAATTTCGGCCAAGCCTTTGTTAACAACCCCCGTCTTCGATGGTATGGGTGGAACCATATCCACTGCATTGCCCATCCCGCTGGACGGTCCGTCCGCTCTCTCCAACGAAAACAAGTAGCACCGATACAAGGTACTCTAAACTTATGGGATAAGGCTTGCGCTTCTGGATGAATCCACAGAAAGGCCTCATGATTTACATCTTCCTCATTACCATCGTATCCATACTGCACAAAATCATAGTGAAACTCCCTTCTGAAAAACTGTGCGATCTTGAATACAGATGTTGTTCAAGAGAGCCAACATTAACTCGAAGGGGATTAAAAATCAGTTTTTTCGAGGTAATTAAGGGTACTTTTATATCAACGACTTCAGGTCTAAGTGCCAATGGTTTTGTCATATTTGTCTTATTATTGCAATCATATTATTTTTTATTATGCGCTGGGCGAGATTTCCGACCACTGGGGGACTCGCCTGGGCCGCCTGCAATGCTTAGAAATAGACGTTGTAGTTCGTGCTCAGCCGGGCGACATTGAGTCGCCAATAAATCTTGTATCTGGCCTGATATTGCGGCATTGCAATTATAGTTTGGTTTTTCATTGTCCCACCACTCACAATGAGCCACTCCCCAATTTCTGGACAGTATGTTAAGAGCCTCTTCCGGCGATTGCATGGATGGTCGCCGAGAACATTGGCTTTAACTCGTTTATTAGCAATGCGTTGCGGCTCAAGATCAGAGTGTTTTATTCAGGTTCAGGATCGCACATCCTGAAGCGACCAGGCTTGAAAGTGTCAACATGGCGCAGAATAAGGCGATGTGCCGGTATGTCCCGCTTTTTTTTCTTAGCTGCTCCCATTTATTTGCCGGAAGACGGATTGAAAAAACCGATAAAAGAGTCAATTTTCATTGACCAGGCCCATGAAAATGAAAGTAGGGCAAGCAACGGGGATTGTTCTGTCAATCCCGCTTGATCAGGCAGATGTCGTCGATTTCCATGACTCCGGAGCCTTGGTCGTTGCCGAGGACAACGCAGAAACCCTGGATGCGCTTCAAGACGTCCAGATGCTGCATCAGACGCACCTGGAGATGATGTGATCGGCCAAAAGCTTTCCAGGAAAAGATATGCAAATGCCATTCCTTGTCGTCGTCGACGCCGGCTTCGACGTTGAAGTCGTTGGACGAAGATGCATATATCTGCAAGCAGATTTTCTTGCCGCTGGCTGAGCCGCGTGACAGGAAGGCCACGCCTTCATAATCCGACCAGTCCATGACGTGCGGCAGGTTGGCACCAAACCAGACCCAATCCCATGGTTCGCCTGATTCGCCTATCTCGTACTGGGCCCGCAGCACGTTGTTGGCACCTGTCTGGTCCTTTTGTATTCGGGCTTGGATGACGCTGTTCTTCGACTTGTTGCTATAGAAAAACAGCCGTTTTTCGAAATCAACAAGGCGGACCGCTTTGCCGCTGTCGATCAAATCTTGCAGGTTTTCGCGCGCCCGGCCGGCCTCTTCGATGAACAGGGGCAGGTCTTCGGCTACGCGCGCGGATTGTCCCTTGGTGAGCGTGACCGATTTGCCGTCCGCGGCGCGGGTCACTTCGACCCGGCCCTCGGTGACCGAGACCCGGCTCAGGCGCTCGTTCTCGACAAGCGCCAGTTGCGTGCCCAGCACCGTGGTGACCGCATGGGCGGTCATGATCCGCAACGGTTTGTCCGGGTTTTGCGCGGTCACCCGCAAGGCCAGCTCGCCGCGCTGCAGGGCCATGGATTTACCCGGCAGATCCAGGCGCAGTTGTTGTATCAACGGCACAGGTTGATTCAGCGTCGCCTCTGTTTCAGGCCCCAGTTTCATGCGCGTGCCATCCGCGTAAGCCAGTTCGGCTTGCCCGCCGACCGTCCGAATGCGCACACCGGGCATGAGTCGTTCACCTTGCGCCAACGGTGCCCAGGTTTCCTGGCGCTGGATTTGCAGGGTGCTGTTTTCGGCCAGGGCGGCTACGCTGACGCCCAGGTTTTGGACCAGGGCGTGTCGCAGGTAGATATGGCAGGCCAGGATCAACAGGGCCGCGCCGGCCAGCGGCATGGCCACGAAACGCATGGTCCAGCCCACCGCGTGCCGGACCGCCACCAGCTTGCGTGCGCTTTGTTTTTTCCTGATTACGACCCGGTTGGACGACGGATCCTGCCGCGAATCAACCGCGCAATCCTGGGAACTGTCCGACGGGACGCGGGCAATGACCTGGGGCGGCAGCGAAGTGGCCGATGCCGAGGATGAAGGCGAAGGCCTGTCGTCGGTTTGCACCGCTTTGGGCGGCGCGTCCGTGGCTTGGCGTTGAACGGCTGGTGAAGCAATGACCTGGCGCATTTCCGCGGTAGCGGACTGGCGGATTCGATCCATGGTTTGTTCCGAAAACCGCACGCTGTCAGCGGCTTCCAACGCGATGGGCAGCAAACGGTCGATCAGCGTCAACGTGGCGCTTTCCCGGGCAAAAGCCGGATCCTGCTCCATCTTGCGCGAAAGCCGTTCAACTAGCGCTTCGTCATTTTCACCCGCCAGATAGGCGGCCAACCATTCGTCGTGTTTATGCTCGTACATAACGCACTCTTTCCAATTAAGGCTTCATCAAGCGTTCCAGATATTCGACATTCATCATATTCTTGTCTCGACCACCACAACATAACACATGTAAACCGAAAAAACAAACAACAACCTGTGCATCTCGTTGGGCGCATGCTCATTACGAACACGATTATTACATGTACAACCCTTTGGTTCAGCGGATTGAAAATTTTCGTTTTTGTGGAAATATGTAAGTAACCGTCAAGGTCAGGCAGTTCCTCCTCATAAAGAAGCAGACCGTTTTCCAGCAGTGCCGGAAGGGCGGCCAA
>CAZOLK010000457.1:0-3256 GCA_964580325.1 uncultured Verrucomicrobiota bacterium
GTGCTGGCGGATCGTGATCTCCTTGCCGGCTTGCTCGATGCGGGTTGCGAGATCCAGGCTTCCTTGCTGAAACACATGCATGGGGCAGCCCTGTTGCGGCGCATAGAGCACGTGACCAGTCACCCGGCTGTATTTATAATCCGTATCCGCTTCCTCCTTCTTCAAACGCGCTTGGCTCTGCGCCAGGTTCATACGCTGTACAAATGTAATCCGATAGCAGGTTTTACCTTTGTGCTCCACCACATCGCTGAACGTGTAAACCACGTCCATTACGCCTGTGCCGACGCCCGGCACGTCATTGACGATCCGGTCGTTCCAGGTTTCGCCCTGTTTCAACGTTTTTTCCGGCCAGCGCGGAAACCATTTTGTCAGCATCTGGGCGAGTGCGTCATCGTTGTAGGCCTGTTTGAAACGGAAGAGCCAATGCCGGTCCACGCCCTCGGTCTCGCTCCTGACCAGCGTTTTCCATGCAGCGTCCACTGGTTGGACAATTTCGCCACAGGCCGTCAGGTCAAACCGGTAGACATGGTTGGTCAGTAAACGCAGCATGCGATTGGCTGCGGCTGGCTCTTCCCCGTCCTGCCCTTGCTCGGGTTCAGAGGAGTAATGTTTGCGCACACCAAGCCGTTCCAATTGCTGATCGAGGCTCTCGATGCGCAACTGGACCGTAGCTGTGCCTTCGTGATCGACGTCCTGGATATGCATGTTGAAAATCAGGGTCGTATCCGTGGTCTGCCGTTGCTTTTTGCCTGACAGATCGACGTGAACGGATTGCTGCATAGCCACCTTGTAGCGCAACCGAAGGCCCGGCCGCAGTTGCCAGCGCAAAGCCGCGGGAACATCCGCAGTGCAGATCGCGGCCAAGCTGACAAATAGCAAGGCCAAGCCACAATAGACCGGCGCAAAGCAGCGCCGGCCTGTAACATGGTCATGAACAGCCATCTTCAACCCACATCGACAATGCTGGGATCGTAATCCTGAGGCGGCTCAAAACCGAGCAGTTTGAGACAGGTCGCGGCCAGGCTGCTGATGCCCAGGTCCTGATTGGCGGCCAGGCGCATCTTGGCCTTACCTTCAGGATCATAGACGTGCACCAGCACTGGGTTGAGCGAATGCGCAGTCTTGGGTTTGGGCTGGCCCTGCTCGTCGCGCAGGACTTCCTTGGTCTTCTTGTCGCGCATGTACATATCGTCCGAGTTGCCGTGATCCGCGGACACGACCAGGATGCCGCCCGCCTTTTTGACAGCCTTGATCAGGCGGCCCAGGCACAAATCCACGGTTTCAACCGCAATTTCCGCGGCTTGAAACATGCCGGTGTGGCCGACCATGTCGCCGTTCGCAAAGTTCAGGCGGATAAACGCGGCCTCGTTGTTTTCGATGGCACGCAAGACGCGATCAGTGATATCCGCGGCTTTCATCCAGGGCCGGAATTCGAAAGGCACCATATCGGAGGGAATCTCGACATATTCTTCCAGCTCATTGTTGAACTTGCCGGAGCGGTTGCCGTTGAAGAAATAGGTGACATGACCGAATTTCTGGGTCTCGCTAATGGCGAACTGACGCACGCCGGTCTCAGCCAGGTAGGCGCCCATGGTCCGGTCGATGGCGGGCGGCGCCACCAGGTACTTGTTGGGGATCATCAGATCGCCGTCATACTGCATCATGCCGGCGTACTTGACATCGAGCCGCGGACCGCGATCAAATTTGTCAAAGCTCTCCGCTTCAAATGCCCGGCTGATTTCAATGGCGCGGTCGCCGCGGAAGTTGAAAAAAATGACGCTGTCGTTTTCGACTATAGGGCCGACCGGTTTGCCGTCGCGGGCTATCACGAAAGGAGGCAGATCCTGATCGAGCACGCCTGGATTTTGCTCGCGAAGCGTTTGAATGGCTTCAGCGGCGCTGGCAAATAACGCGCCCTCGCCTTTGATATGGGTTTTCCAGCCCAGGGCGACCATGCCCCAGTCCGCTTCGTAGCGATCCATGGTCACTTTCATCCGACCGCCGCCGGAAGCGATGGCATAGTCCACGGATCCGTCCTGGTTGAGTTCGGTCAGAAAGGCTTCAAACGGCTCCACATATTCCAGCGCCGAAGTGGGCGGCACGTCGCGGCCGTCGAGCAGGGTATGGATGCACGCTTTTTTCACGCCGTGCGTCTTGGCCTCGATCAGCATGGCCTTGAGGTGATCCATGTGGCTGTGCACATTGCCATCGGAAAACAGGCCGATAAAATGCAACGTCGAGGACTGGGTCAGGCAATTCTCGATCAGCTCTTTCCAGACCTCGCCCTCGTACAAGGTGCGGGATTCGATGGCCTTGTTGACCAGCGCCGCGCCCTGCTCGAATACACGACCGCAACCGATGGCGTTGTGGCCTACTTCGCTGTTGCCCATATCGCCGTCGCTGGGCAGGCCCACGGCGCGACCGTGCGCCTTCAATTGCGACGTCACGCTGTTGGCGGCTAGCCAGTCCAGGTTGGGCGTGGTGGCCTCACGCACCATATCGCCTTCTTCATACTTACCGGTCCCGACGCCGTCCATGATCACCAGGACCACAGGCCCGCGCGGGCCGCTGAAAACCTTTGATTGTTCTAATTGATCCATCACACTTCTCCAAAGCTAGAAAGTTCCGAAGGTAAAGTATAACCACATTCCGCGTCAGGATGCAAAAAGAAAAGAGAAAGATCCAAATCCAACACAAATCCGTAATCGTCGTCCGATTCTGGTGAAGCTCGGTCCCGTGAACGGTTACCTTAAATTGGATCAATCGCTGCTCCACCAAGATCGGAGCTTTGTCGCTTTGTCGCAAGCTTTGTCGCCAGCTAGCCAAGGGCCTTCGATCACGAGAACCTGAAGGAAGAACTCTCACAGAGCCTATGCATGCTGGTGGGCTTGAAGAAGTCATGGGCAAGCAGGCCGCTGACTGTCAGAAAAGACACGGTCGAGTAGGGGCCGAGTACGAGGAGTTCGATAAAGCTTGCGACAAAGCTTGCGAAGAAATCACCCGGAAAAACCCTGAAGCGCCTAACCGTAATCGTTCACCTCGTGCCAAGTGAAACGTGAAACGTTGGGTGCCTACCGCTATTCCCAATTTGCAGTGGGTGCATAAAAATAAAAATAAAATGTCACCCAAGACACATAATACTCAAAACTTCATGAATACATCTTGTGTCGACGAGTGATCGAATGAAGACGCATGAAAAAATATAGTGGAGATGATAAAGCAACCATGAATAAGCTATTCAAATATACACTCCTGC
>CAZOLK010000458.1:0-3220 GCA_964580325.1 uncultured Verrucomicrobiota bacterium
TTCCTCGCTCTCCTCAAAGAGCACCTGCAAGCCTACGCAGATGCCCAGCAGCGGTTTATCGGCGCGGATCCAATCGCGCAGTGGCTGGCTGAAACCGTGGACGTCCAGGTTGTGCATGCAGTCGCCGAACGCGCCGACGCCGGGCAGGATCAGCGCATCGCACTGTGCCATGGCAGCCGCGTCGCGGATTATGTCCGCGTCAAATGCGAGGAAACGGCAGGCATTGACCACGCTGCCGAGGTTGCCCATTTCGTAATCGATGATGCCGATCATGGTGTGGAGCCCTCGATGCGTCCCTTGGTGGACGGGAGGCCGGCTTGTCTTTCATCCAAGGCGCAGGCCATGCGCAGGGCACGGGCCACGCCTTTGAAGATGGCTTCTATGGCGTGATGCGGTTCCTGGCCATAGAGCTGGTCGATGTGTAGGTTGATCCGGGCTTCGTTGACCAGTGCCTGGAAAAACTCGCGGGCGAGCACAATGTTGAAATCGCGGACCAGCAGGTTTTCGCAGGCAATGCGATAGACCAGATAGGGACGTCCGCCCAGGTCCAGGGCAACGCGGGCCAGCGCGTCGTCCATGGGCAGCAGGCACCACCCGTAGCGTGTGATCTTTTTGTGGTCGCCCAGCGCCTGGTGCAGGGCTTGGCCCAGGACCAGGCCCAGGTCTTCGACTGTGTGGTGGTAATCCACCTGCACGTCGCCGTGGGCCTGCACCTGCAAGTCCAGCAGCGCATGACGACCGAGCAGTTCCAACATGTGATCCATAAACGGGATGCCCGTCTGGATCTCGCACTGCCCTTTGCCGTCCAGGTCGATTTTGACCGCAATATCTGTTTCCCGGGTGGTCCGGGTTATTTCCGCCGTTCGTCCGCTCATGGTACTACACTCGGTTGTTCGCATTTTCTGGAGGAATGTTCCAATGCACATAAGCATATAGGTCAGGCACAGCCGTTACAAGCTCGGGGTTGGAAAAAGAATGCTTTACATTCCAGAGGGCCGCGAAAATAGGTGTGCTGGGCATTGGCTTCATGGGTAAATGCCATTATGAGACGTACGAACGGATGTAGAATGCCAAAGTGGTGGCGGAGAACGCCATGGCTGCCATGCAGGCGGACAAGCATGTGATCTGCGAGAAACCGATGGCGCTGACCGCCGAGGAGGCGCGGGCATCTTGCCCCTGACCTTTCCGGAAGCAAAGGCCGGTAGCACAGTGGATGCAGATCCAAGCGCATGACGCCCCTACTTCCAGCTTGACTAGCTAAATTCAGCCTGGAAGTCACGTTTGCGGTCCAGGAACATGAAGATGCAGACAATGGCGGCGCCCATGATGAAGGTGGCTATGGCTGATGTTACCTCCTGCGAAAACGAGGCCGGCCATTGCGGACCGAGAAAGATCTGTTCGCCGTGCACGGTGACGAGCTTTTTAAAGGGCCAGAGTTCGTACAACGAGCCGACCATCAGGCCGATCATGAAGGCCATGGTCACGTTGTAGAAGCGGTTCAACAACACATGCATGATGCGGACGAACACCAGCAGGCCGAACGCCACGCCCAACAGAAAAATACCCAGCGTGATAATTTCACGCTGATTGACGGCCTGCAGGATATCGAAATAGATCCCAAGCAGCAGCAGGACGAACGAGCCGCTGATGCCGGGCAGCACCATGGCCGAAACCGCCAGTCCGGCGGCTAGAAAAATCCAGAGCGCCATGCCGACCGAGGGCGTGGCAAACGAAATGAAGCCGCGCTCTTCTTGCTCGGTTTCCGCAGCAGCTTTGGCCTGCTTCATTTCGATTTTTTTCGCTACTCGGTCGATTTTGTCTTGTTCCGGGACCACGAACGAGAGCGAAATGGTCAAGATCGCAGCCAAGATAAACGCGACGCCTTCACGCCAGGATTTGCGCTTGAGATAGCGATAGGGCACGGCCATGGAAAACAGGACCAAGCCCATGAAAAAGGCAAACGATGGTGCATGGTGATGCTCGAGCAGGTATTCCATCAGATGCGATGTCGCCACCAGCGCCACAAGCACGCCAATGGCCAACCGGACCAGGAACCAGGTATCCACGCGTTCCAATTCCTGTTTGAACGTGGCCCATGCTCCATCGCGTCCGAGGAGCAGGTTGATCCCATTCCTGATGAACATCAGGTCAACATTGCGCACGGCACTGATCGTGCGCTTATAGATGCCCAGCACCAGCGCCATGGTCCCGCCACTGACGCCCGGTATAATGTTCGCGATGCCAATCACGATGCCCTGAAAAATGGTACCCATTGCTATCCGCCTTTCCTGATCAATTTGATGGTGCGAAAAAACCTACACAAAATCGGGACTATATGTAAAACAGGGTTATCATGCAACCATATTATATTCTGTGTTTTTGTGTTTGCGTTCCCGACATGGTGTCATGTAGCTTTTGGACAGTTGCAGGTGTCCTGCAAAAAAAAGCGTCGCCTAATTTAACCCCGAGCGGCGTAGGCGAAAGGAGGACGGCAGGTGCTGCCCCCGATTCTGTAGGAAGACAACCGAGGCCCGCCTGATCTGTTGCCCCGCCTGGAGCATCGACACCTTGCGTATCCCCGCCGACTGGCTCCCCGCCCTCGAAGCCAACCGCATGCTCATCCTTGAAATGCGCAAGCACCAGGCCGACCTCGCCTCCGCCGAAGCCCGCAACCGCTTTGTGCTGGCACAGGCCGCCAAGCGATGGATCCCCCATGCCACCCCCGGCGGCATGATCGACCGCCTCACCCGCGCCGGCAACAAGCACCAGTTCTACAACCGCTTCGGCGCCTTTTTCCACACGCTCTCGCTGGCGGGGACACCAAGTCACCCATGTCCCATCCCTGAGTTATTTGACCTCTTTATATTCCCCAAACTCCTTGAGCAACGCCTTCTCGCGCAGTTTCTCCAGGTCGCCCGCCTTGTTGGGATCGGGCACATACCAACGGTCGCGGGCCTTGGACACCAGTGCCGGGTCGTCCTTGGGCAGGTTGCGCAGTTCCTTCCAGTTGGTGGAGAGGTAGGCGTGGATCTGCTCGGGCACCGGGCCTTTGCCGTCGTAGCATGACGATGCGCTTGACGATCTTGCCCACCGCCTGCTGCAGGTTCTGCACAGGTTCGTCCTTGCCCTGGATGACAAGCTGCGCCACTCCCGGCGTCATGCCGAGGAGTTCGAACAGGTGGACGGACAGCGCATGAATGAGGCGCAGCGCCATCGGCTT
>CAZOLK010000459.1:0-3205 GCA_964580325.1 uncultured Verrucomicrobiota bacterium
TTCAAGAAGAGATACTAATACTTCAAAGGGAACAGACAAAGGGTTGGTAGTATCTGCAAAATTCATTGTTCCAACTTTCTCAATGCTAGATTGGCCAAGCGATGTTTCGACTCGGACAGGAATTTAATCACTAACTGAGGAACATCCTCATAAACCTCGATTAAATCCTCATAAGTGTCATATTCTTTTGTAAATCCTCTCCATCTTACTAATAACTGTAATTTATCTTTAAACATTCGAATGTCCAGAAATGAATCAATGTCGTAATGTTTTTGAGAATGAATAGCATAATCTTTCAACGCTTCACTCACATTCAATGATTTATCAGAATATAATTTCACGCGAGACACATGTGCTTCTTCACTCGTATTCGCAGCTAAATGCTCAACACGGACTACAAACGGAGTAAGGAATTCCACAATGCGATACGGGCCACGAAATATACCTCGCAATTTGTTATTTCTCAATGGTGATGAGACCAGTACAAAATCACCTATTTCAAAATTTATCTCCTCATAATCTCTATTCTCTTTAGGGCGATCAGTTTGCAAAATCTTCTTATGCATTTCATCAATAGATTGGAGACTCTCTTCTACCACACGCTTAATGTCATCGGGACTGGTTTCTTCCACATTAAATTCACTCTCTTTGAACAGCTCTTCGACTGGTGTGACTGCGGGTAGATTAGTCAAGACTGTGATTGGTGCATGCATGCCCAAACTCCGTCTCGGTAGACAATTTAAGGACATTTGTACTAACGGAATTAGTTCGATCCATCTTTCCGTATTCATTTGAAACTCCGATAGCATAGTTCTAAAAACTTTTAAAATGTCTCTATTAGCCCTTTCTACTGAACCATTAGCCCATGGACAATATGGAGTTGTAAAATGATGAGCAATGCCATGACGTTTCGACAATTCATTCACAACTGAATTTTTAAAATGACTTCCTTGATCACTGATAAACATCTTGGGATACCCAAACAATGAAAACCAATGCGCCAGCGCGTCAACTACAAACGATGCACTCGCTGAGGGAGCATGTCTTAACAGAACGTATTTCGAGAAATCATCTTTAATAACCAGCAGGTATGAATCTTGCATCGACAAGTAATCAAAATGAACAATTTCATTGCATCGCGAGGCGTGTAACATTTCACCAAGCGGGCGCGGAATACGTGAGGGGCCATTACAACTCAAGCAATGGATACACTGATTGACAAAGGACTTGACATCAGATCTCACGTCTTTCCACCAAAACTTTTGGGTAAGCACATGCAGCGTCGAGTCAATGCCTCTATGGCCCATGGTGGCCATGTGAGAAATTATCATCAAGCGGGTTCTTAAGTCATACAGGTCAGGGACATACACTTTTCCGTCCATAGCGAACAACTCAAGCCCCTGACTCGTGATCATAGACATGCCTGGCAATGATGAGAGGTCCTCCCCCACTTCATCTTGAGCGCGCTTGATCTCCCGGAGCGATGGCCATGCGATATCAGCGGCGCGAAGCGGTGCGTGTGTCTGGGAAGCCGGAGATGGTGGCCCAGTCGTCAGCGCGTGGATCTTCGGCTGCGGTCCTAGTGCAAACGGGCGGGAAAGCAAGTCCGCAAGGATGTTTTGCTCTCCGGATATATGCTGAATCCTGTAGTTGAACACTGTTAGTTCTAATGCCCAGCGGTGGACCCGCTTGGCCTGATGCATAGGAATGTTAGGATTAATCTCATTAGGATTGAGCAAATAGGTAAGATTCTTATGATCAGTGTGTACTATCACCGGTTCACATCCACTCAACAAATACTCTGCCTTTTTGAATGCTGCTACAATAGCAAAACATTCTTTATCAATGATAGGCCAATTCATTTGGCTGTTACAAAAACGGCCCGAAAGGAACAGTAAAGGTTCATGGTTTTGTTTAAACAAAGGTAAGCCTGCTTGCTCTTTCGGTGACTGTGTAATCACAGCACCCCAGTATTCATCTGAAGCATCGGCGAATACATGAACAACATGAGACTCTTTTGGGAATGCTAGCAATACAGCGTTTCGCAATAACTCTTTGCATGCTTGGAATGAATCACCGACTAACTCCCACTCGACGTTACTGATAGGTATTTTAGCACACTGGCGCGAAGTTTTCGCAGCGTTCTCACTCTGCAATCGTCTTTGCAACTCATACAGGGGACCCGCCACTTGAGTGTAACCTGGAAGGCTGTCGCGCATCCAGTTCAACGACGCCAGAAATTGAACTAGCTGTTTCAAAGTCCCCGGTGGAGATAGCATGCATAAGCTCTCGATGCGCTCCGGGTCGTGTTTGATCCCTTCGGCGGAGAGAATGCGTCCACAGAACCTGACCTCTTTCGTGCACAAGGTGGATTTTTTAATATTCAACTTCAAATTATATTGGTCACAGCGACTGAAGATAGTGTTGAGAACATTCAACAAGTCCTGCTGTGACTCGGCGAATACAAAAATATCGTCAATATATAAAATGACATTTTTATATAGCAGATCTTTCAGAATACTCGACATAACACGTTGGAAATGCTGCACACTGTTAAGTGAGCCCATGAGAACTCGCTTTGGTCGAAACACTCCAAACGGGGTAATAAACGCGCACAATTTCGACGCGTTATCTGACAAAGGCATTTGCCAGAACCCTTTAAACAGATCTAGGGTCGCAAAGAATTTTGCGTTGTGTAGTACATCCAGCATGTACTTGATGTCGACTAGTGGGTAATCGACTTTTTCGCAAATCTTGTTAATACCCCGGAGGTCTACTGTCATCCTGTATTCATGTGGTTGTTTTTTAGGTACTATGTACACAGGCGATATGAACTGCGCTTCAGCATATTCCTCAATGAGGTCATTTTCTAATAATTCGTCAATATGCTGCCTGAGATATTCTCTGTGAGCCGGATTGTAGTTCCGCAAGCGACATTTTAGAGCTGTAGGAGCGCCTTGCTTCAGCGTCAGTTCCATGGGAGGTACATTCGCTGGCGGGTCAGGTCCCAACTTCGAGCGCCATATATTTTCAGTTGCTCTCAGCTCCTGTCTCACAGTTTCCTTATTGTCGAAATCAGAACCATCGATTAGTAGATTAAGGTCTTCCTTGCTTTGAACAGTTTTCAGGTCTATCATATCCAAGGAATCATTTTCATCTGCCATCTGAATTCGTGAAATATTCGCAAATGTCACTTTTTCGGGTG
>CAZOLK010000460.1:0-3197 GCA_964580325.1 uncultured Verrucomicrobiota bacterium
CTTGTTCAGGCAGCAACCGTGAAAAGGAAGGGTCACAGGACAAAATATCCAACACTTTTTCGTTTTTCATCTTGCTTTTGCAACTGTCCTTTGGATATGTTGACTTTCATGAACAAACCAACGTCCTATCAGAAACAGCGATCCGTTATCAAGCATAAAGGAGTCAATGCCGCATGAAGCTTGCCGAGTTCAAATTCTCCATTCGCTTCGGCAGTATGTCGATGCTGCGGTTTATGGTCGCCGTTCATGCGAATGTGCGACACGAATGGGCTGAAATATTTGCATGGCAACGAGATTGTGGCTATATTAAGCTACGCAGTCAATCATTTATCTTAACATCGAGTTGGGCATGAGCATCAAAAAATGCGTGTTGAAACTGATCGGTTTCGGACTGAATCAAGTAGTTATGGGCGAGTCAGCCGAAACCGTTGTCGATTTTATACATAGCCGTCTGGAATCCCAGGCCGATGAATTGCGCAAGGCGCTGGTGCGTGCGCACAAACGGGCCTGGCAGGTGGTGGGCATGGCCTTGGGCGGCGATACGATGTTGGCCAGGTTGAAAAAAACAGTCGCTGAGGCCGACCATCGGCTCATGGCCGCGTCGATCCGCAAGCTGTTGGAATCCGGCGCACTGAATCTCGAAGGCCAACGCGACGGCTTTCGCCAAACCTGCTTGCAGGAGTGGCAGATAGCCCGGCGTCAGGGTTTGCTGAACGTCCAACTGGAAAGCGGCGACTTGGCCGAGGCTGTACAGAGCTTGCCCTTGAGGCCGGATGTGGATCTTATCGCCCTGGCCGGCCAGGCTGTTGCGGCGCTTGCCACGGATCTGAGCGACACCTGCCCCAACCTGGCCAAGGTGATCCAGTACGGGCAACCGCCCTTGTTGGTAGCGGTCTTCTCTTTCTGTTTGCGTAACGAGGTACGCAAAAATGAGGACCTGGACGACGAATTGAAGACCCAAGAGTTACGCCGGTTGTACGGGAACAACCGTCAAATCTTCAGAGAACTCGACGAACTGTGCGACCGTTTCGAAGCGCATTTTGATCGTTTGTTCGATCAGCTTGACCAGCTTCAGGACACGGCGACGGACACCAATCGCAAGGTCGCCGAACTGTGCCGGATGATGCAGGAGCTGTTTGCCAGGC
The DNA here is from genome assembly GCA_964580325.1 of uncultured Verrucomicrobiota bacterium. GTDB lineage: Bacteria > Verrucomicrobiota > Kiritimatiellia > CAYTQP01 > CAZOLK01 > CAZOLK01. Next base: position 1,146 of record CAZOLK010000460.1, read on the forward strand.
AGCACATTCCGAATCGCGGTCCAATGCGTGGTGAATACAGCTATTGCATTCGCGACGAAAACGAGCGCAAGGCCGTGCGTGCTTTTCTGGAGCAATACCGGCGGCTGGATGACGAGACGCGGCGGCGTTGTCCTGAATTGTTGAATAACCTGGGCCGATTGCAGGTAAGCACCGGCTACTACGAGGAAGCCGAGGAAAGTTTCACGGCTGAGGCCGCGTATCGGGAAAAGAGCCAGGACAAGGCCGAAGCACATTATAATGCGTTTATCGCCGCATTAGAAGCCCGTAATTGGTCTGTGGCGTTGGAAAATATTAGTGAAGCCTGGAAGCTGGACGAACAACGATTTACGATGTTCCCGCTCAGGAAATATCAACCAATGCGAATATTGGGGGCCGGCGGTTTCGGCATTGCTTTTTTGTGTACCGACCGGTATACGAATTTCCAGGTTGTCATAAAAACATTGCGCCCCGAATGCCTGGACCGCAATGCCACAGCTATTTTTCAGGAAGCAAGCATGCTTTTCAGTCTTAACCATCAAAATATCATTGCCGCCCGGACAGCCGATTATGCAGATGAAGCTGAACAGCGACCATACCTGGTCATGAATTACTTTGATGGGCAGAACTTGGACGAATACCTGCAAAATGAAAAACTTAGCGAAGCAGAAGTGGTTGAGATCATACAGCAGGTTGCACAAGGCGTTGATGCTGCACATAAGAAAGGAATTTATCATCGGGATCTCAAACCTGGCAATGTACTGATCAGGCGGGATGCAAATAGCTGGCAGGTAAAAGTTATCGATTTTGGACTGGCACTGCGACATGAAATGCTTGTTCCTGTCAGGAGTGATAAGAGTGATCGGTATGGCTATTGCGGGTACAGCAGGCTACGCACCGCCTGAGCAACTCGGTAGTCATGATTTTGCCGTAGGCCCGCGTTCGGACGTTTTCGCATGTGGCAAGCTGCTGGGTTTTCTCTTGTACGGCACCTTGAACTGGAAGCCGCGCCATCGCGAGCATATCTCGCAAGGATTGAACAAGTTGGTGGATCAATGTACAGACGATGACCCTGAATTTCGTCCCAAGGATTTAGGGAAAGTTCTTGCCTGTTTGCACAAACAAGATGCAGTTTTGCATAACCAGAAAGTGAGCGAACCGGTGAGGAAGCCGTCCAACACGTCGGTAGCTCTATCTGATTCGCGCTACGTGGATTTTGGGCGAGACATAAAGATGGAGTTGGTGTATGTTCAGGCAGGCCGCTTTCAAATGGGCTCGAACGACGGCGACAGCGACGAGCAGCCGGTGCATGAAGTGCGTATCAGTCAAGACTATTGGCTGGGGAAGTATGAAGTGACGCAGGAGCAGTGGACGGCGTTGATGGGGAGCAACCCGAGTGATTTCAAGGGGGCGAAACGCCCGGTGGAGTGTGTGAGTTGGAACGATGCGCAAGCGTATTGCGTGAAATTAACGGATCGCGAGCGCCGCGCCGGTTGTTTACCGTCAGGCTATGTGTATTGTTTGCCGACCGAAGCGGAGTGGGAGTATGCGGCGCGTGGCGGCGCCAAGAGCCGCGGATTCGAGTACAGCGGTAGCGATGCTGTGGGTGATGTGGCGTGGTATGATGATAACAGCGGCGAGCAAACGCACGATGTAGGCGGGAAGCGCGGGAATGAGCTTGGTCTGTACGACATGAGCGGCAACGTATGGGAGTGGTGCCAGGACTGGTACGACTCGGATTATTATGGGGAAACGCAGGGGGCGACCGATCCGGTGAACACTGCAAAGGCCTCGTTCCGCGTTGTTCGCGGCGGCAGTTGGCTCTCCCATGCCGGGCACTGTCGTGCGGCTGGCCGCAGCAGGTTCAGGCCGGACATCACGGACTACTACCTCGGCTTCCGCGTCTGCCTGGCCCGCAGATGATCATCCTTCATCGTCCGGTCGACAGTCCAGACCAGCCAGCCAGGCAGGCCAGTCTGGTGGGAAAGGGAAGCGGTCGTCGCTTCGGCCGGGTGCGTCCTGCTGGCCGCGCCCCCGGAGGGGGCAAAGAGCGGC
>CAZOLK010000461.1:0-3197 GCA_964580325.1 uncultured Verrucomicrobiota bacterium
CCCATTCAGCTCCAATCGTGGCCTTCACATGAGCCACGAAATGGGAATGCGCCCGGCCACCCTAACTATTTCGAAGCATTCGTAACGTGCGTAAGACCGAATTATTTGAACGGAATAGCTTGCACTATTTACGCAGTGGCGGTATAGTGTAAAATCATGAATGAAACCAATATGCGATTCTCAAACAGCATTATTCTGATCAACATTATCAGCGAATCTTCCGCTAATGGAGGGTCCGGTATGTCTGGAGAGTCGTAGCACTATTTTTTCGATCAAAACGCCAGCCATGAACTCTCCGGGGTTCATGGCTTTTTTTTTCCAAACAATTATATAAGAAGGGCCTGAAAATCAATGTCTACCTGGAGGACTGGTCCAATGGCATGCGTAACAGCACGGCGTATGTTTATGCGTTTACCCGTAAACTGGCAGATCTGAATGTAGACCGGATCATGCTGCCGGATACCCTGGGCGTTCTAAGCCCCCGCGAAGTTGGCCAATACCTGGAATGGATGATGTTCGTTTTTCCCACTGTACAGTTCGATTTTCACGGTCATAACGACTACGGCATGGGTATAGCCAACAACCTGATGGCTTGCCAGGTAGGCATATCGGGCATCCACGCCACCGTCAACGGATTGGGCGAACGCGCAGGCAACGCCTCGCTTTGTGAAACCGTTGCCGCGATCCATGACATGAGCGAACGGAATACCCGGGTGAAAGAGACACGTCTGAGCTACATCGCTGAAGTGGTTCAGAACGCAACCGGAAAACGGATCGCAAACAACGCACCCGTGGTTGGTGCCGACGTCTACACGCAGACCTGCGGCGTTCACGCGGATGGCGATAAGAAAGGCAATCTCTATACCAATCCCCTGACCCCGGAGCGTTTCAGTCGCAAACGGAAGTATGCCCTGGGCAAATTGAGCGGCAAGGCCTCTATTGATAAAAACCTGGAGGAACTCGGCATGGATCTGGCGCCGGAAGTCCGCGACCAAGTGTTGCGCGAAGTCATACGGCTGGGCGACAAAAAAAGCAAGATCACGCTCGAAGACCTGCCTTTTATCATTGCTGACGTGCTCAAGAAAGAGGTTTCCAACCGCATCCAGTTCATCCATTACGACATCACCACCCGCAAAGGCGCACGCGCCCAGGCATCGGTGGAAATGCGGATCGACGATCAGACACTGCAGTGCGAAGCCCACGGTGATGGCGGTTATGACGCATTTGTCAAAGTGGTGCGCAAGGCATTGAAACAGATGCAACTCACCATACCCAAGCTGCAGAATTATGAAATCCGCATCCCGCCGGGCGGTAAAACAGACGCATTGGTGGAAGCCACCATTGCCTGGGACATGGGCGCGGCTACACCCCTGGTCACCAGTGGCGTCGATTCCGACCAGGTGGAAGCCGCCATTGAGGCCACCGAGAAAATGCTCAACCATGTATTCGCTCAACGTTTAACTTTGCGGGTGATATTTTTGACGTCGCCGAATCCTGGAAAATTAGTCATGCAACGGCCTGCCGGCGTCACCGCAGCCGGAAACCGGATAACTATGTTGTTTTGCAATGCATTACGCTTCCAGCAAGATCCTGACAGGCTAAAGCCTGGACTCCAAACATTTGCCCCAAACCAAGAAAACCCATCGTGACAAATCTATCTAATTGCGTGAAAGCTACCAGGCACTGCAAATCAACGCAACACATTTTCATGATCTGGGGCGATTGGGCGCTCTCCATTTCTTTCATGATCACTAAAAACACTCATTGCGGTTTCGGATTTCGATAATAATTAAATTGATTAGACTTATATCCGACTATCTTTATATAAAAAATACACGATCATCAATTTACTTTGGCGTTGAACGTGTTGGCCACGTTGGTTTTGTTGTTGAATCCTACTTCTTGCATCTACTGTACCCTCTATGCTCTCAAAAACTATACCCGTGCAGGAAGTCAAACTCCTTGATCCTGGCTGCAACGGCGGCCTTTTGTTCCGGCTGCCAGGTGATCTTGAGACGGCTGGGATTGGGGCTTTCGCGGACAATGCCGGCGCAGGCGTGCAGATAATTTTCCAAGGGCTCAACGCCTAGAAACGTGCAGAGCGCTTTTAATCCACCAACTGGGTCATCCACGAAATCTTCGTGCCGCATTTCGTGCAGCGGATAGCGTAGCGTGGCCAGGGTTGCGCGCACGGTTTTGGCCAGGCCGAAATAATGCTCTATCGACATGTTCAGGGTCTTGTTCTCTTTGAATTGCACGGCGCGACGATAGATGGAGGCGATGTTGTCAAACGGATTTCGCACCACATGAATCAGCTTGAGCGGCATCTGCACGAAATCCGCGACCCGGTCCAGCAGATTTGGGTCGTCCATCAGGAAATTGGTTGTATCTTCGCCATCCTTGTCGCCCAGCACCTTGACCATATCAAAGCGCCCCTGCCATTGCCCAAGTACGGCATAGGAATACTCGTTGAACATGCAACCGCAGGTAGCCTGGACATGAGCGGTCTGGATGATGACCGCATACATCTGCCTGACCGTATAGCCCTTGAGCATGATGCGCAGCGCCTGGGCTTCATGGGCCACGACCATGTGCGGATGCGCGTCCAGCAGCGCGCCGACCAGGCTGTGTCCGCTGCGCGGATAGCCCAGGAAAAGACAGAATGTGATCTCATCATCCATATGCTCAGCCTAGGGCCGGCAGCCCGATATGTCAACGATTTGCTGAGGACCCACAGTAAAATAACATGCCATTTTGAGGGCCAACTATCCCATCCAGCGGCATTGCAAAAACTCGAAATATTTCAGATACGGGAGCAAAACGGGTTCTATACCGAGTTCACCTTTCCCAAACGCACAACCCATTGCAGGTCCACATCGCGCCCTTGCGCTGCCTGCAAGAAGATTCCTTATCGGACCCCGTTCCTTTTTGGGTTGATAAAAAAAGCAGGGTGTGTGTCAATCAATATTTATTTACCCTAGAAATCAATTAACACACAGCCCTACTAAAAGAAGTATAGCGAATCAGACCAGTTGTTGGAAGAGGCAATTGCAATAAAAAAGAGAATCGCGAAGGAAAGCCGATCACGGCCTACCGATCCATGCAAGAACTGCGGGAAGACCAATTTGGTCATGCACAAGGGATGCAAACGATGGTTCCTGATACTTATCGCCGATATAATATGGCCTTTCTGCACC
>CAZOLK010000462.1:0-3189 GCA_964580325.1 uncultured Verrucomicrobiota bacterium
TCTGCGGCTTTCCAGCGCCCCACTATCTGACCCAGCGCTTTCTCCAGAGCGAAGGCATGCCGCCTACGGAATGGCGCAACACGGGCCAATAGTCATTGGGTTGGTCATTTTCCTTTTTTTCGTGTGCATTTCATGCGTCGCGCCTATACATTATCTGTATGAATACGCAAAATAAATTATCCACCGATGACCGGACCTTTTTCAACCTGGTTTCCCAGGCTGTTTTTTCCAATCCTTTCAGCGATGCGCGACAGGGTGTTGACCGCCAGATTATCGGCACCCCCGCCGGCGATGACGAATTCAGCGTGGACCAAGTGCTGAACATCGTGTTCAAGCGCGTGAATCGCCTGGCTGAAGCAGGCGCGCACGAATTTTACCGCTATGTGGCGGAAGACCGCGCCATGCTCAAGAGCGCATACCTGTTCGATGCGTTTCACCGGTACATGCACAAGTTCGACGCGCTCATTCTCGAACAGCGCAAAACCGGACCAGCCTCCTGTCCGGCGCCGTTCGCGCCTGAAGTGCTCACGCTGCTCAACCACCGCGGTTTCAGCCAGGACGAAGCGCTGCGCTATTTCTCTATGTTCTATCAGTTGCGTCGCGCCTATTTCCTGATCATGCTTGGCCTGGTCGGGAACAGTCCCTGCATGAAGCACTTGCGCTGCCGCCTGTGGAGCACTATTTTCACTAACGACATTCATCTCTATGAAGAACTGCTCTGGAACCGGATGGAGGATTTCGCCACCATGCTGCTGGGCGGCACGGGCACAGGCAAGGGCACTGCGGCCTATGCCATCGGCTGTTCCGGGTTTATCCCTTTTGACGAGAAAAAGGGGGCGTTCAAGGAAAGCTTCTGCCGCAGTTTCGTTTCGCTCAACCTGTCCCAGTTTCCAGAGGCCCTGATCGAATCAGAGCTATTCGGTCACAAAAAAGGCGCTTTCACCGGCGCGATCGCCCAGCATGACGGCGTTTTTGCGCTGTGCAGTCCCCATGGTTCCATCTTTCTGGACGAAATCGGCGAGGTTTCGATCCCGATCCAGATCAAGCTGCTCCAAGTTCTGCAGGATCGCGTCTTCTCGCCTGTTGGCAGTCATGACAAGATCCGGTTCTCCGGTCGGGTCATCGCGGCAACCAACAAATCGCTATGCGAATTGCGCGACAAGCGCTTGTTTCGCGACGACTTTTATTACCGCATCTGCTCGGACGTGATTACCGTGCCGTCACTGAGCCAACGTTTACAGGAAGATCCGCGCGAACTGGGCCTGCTGCTGAACCATTTGCTCAAACGCATGCTGGGCACGGAACAACAGGAACTGACGACCCGTATCGAGCAGGAACTGATGCGCCATCCGGGGCCTGGCTATGCCTGGCCGGGCAACGTACGCGAGCTGGAGCAGGCCGTACGTCGTATCCTGCTGACCCACACCTACGAGGGCGACCAGATGCTGAACGGCCAGGGCGAGCTGGTCGAGCAATTGGCCGTGCGTGTACAGGTGGGCGCCCTTTCCGCGGAGGAACTGCTCCAGGATTATTGCCTGCTCCTGCACCAGCGCTGCAACACCTACGAAGAGGTGGCCCGCCGCGCCGGCCTGGACCGGCGCACTGCCAAGAAATACATCCAGGGCGGGAAACTGCGCCACGACAAGTAGGGGCAACGTTCTCCGTCCCGCTCCTCAACTTCAATTCGACGAGGATCGGGAGACATGCTCAAAGCAGGTTATACTTTTTCCGGCTAGATGTCCCCGCTTCCACATTTACAGGTTGAAAAAACCGCCGATATGCAACGGAAACGGCAGGAAACGGTGGATCGCCGAATCGTGGGGCAGGTTCTCGATGATGCTGTCCAGCGGACAGATGCCGAACAGGATCTCCGAAAGCTGATGCGTATGCATGGCCAGCGTTTCGTCGCTTTCGGTTGCTGCGCGCACGCCGACCCGGCCTTCTTCGCAAATCAGCGTCGCGGCTTCGTCATTGTCCAGGTTGCGCAAACTCACCGCGCCGGACATATGGCCGATAAAGGCTTTGCGCGCCCGTGCGATTTTACCCAGCAGCGACTGCAGATCAACCACGCGGAACATGGCCGAAGGACGCTGCATGACATTCCAGTAGCACTTGTAGCAGGCCCGCATCAACGCTGAATCATGGCGGTCGGTGATCACCTGGATCATCCATTTATTGGGGTCGCGCTCTTTGACCAGCTTGGCATGATGGGCCAGCAGCAACTGCAGTTCCTGTACATCGCCGTCCGCCATCAGGATGGTGTTTTCGCGATCAGCGTGCAAAATAAACGAGTTGTTCATCACCCAGCCGCCTACATTTGGACGGCGCAGGCTCAACGCCACCTCGTTCTCGGGCATCAACACGGAAGCGTAGTCTGAACGGATGACCTGGTTGACTAGCTCGCTGTCGCTTTCCGTGTTGAAAGGGCGCACGGTTTCCGGATCGGGCGCTTCGGGCAGGTATTTACCATAGGTTTCAAAAATGAACCGGCAACCGCCCGTGGCCCAGCCATACCGTCCATAGCGTCGGCGATCGCCGTTGAGCCAACTGAAGTCGAGGTTCAGTTCGCTGCTGATCCTGTTCAGTTCGTTGAGCAGGGCGCTCATGACCCCTTTGCCGCGGGCTTTGGGCAGCGTGGCCACCTGACCGACGCCCGCGGTCTTGAAGACGACTTCGCCGATGCGCATATCATAGGGGTACAAACCCACGCAACCCAGCAACTCGCCGTCTTCCTCGTAGACGATATGGTCGCCGATACGCTGGTCGTGAAACAGAAAAGGCAATTCCTTTTGAAAGTCGCGTCGCGGTCCCGCAAACGGTGAAAACGCTGTATTGATCAAGTCCAGAAGGGCTTCGCGTTCAGATGATGCGGCTTTACGTATATGCGTCGATGCTTCACTCATGTTCTCAAACTCCATACTGCTAACCAATTCTTTTTGACCCTAATAAAGTCAAGATGGTATTGTCAACGAAATAATAAAGAGGAAGACGACCGATGAAGGACCGTTTATTGGATGCTTTGAAGAAAAGTACGGCGGATTATGCCGAGATCCGCTATGAAACCGAGAGCACCGCCCACTTCAGCTACCGCGGTCGCGACCTGGACAGCGCTGGTTGCTGCCGGTTCCACGGCGGGCTGGTGCGCGTCTGCACGCGCGGCGGTTGGGGCGCAGTGTTGTTCGATCCGGA
>CAZOLK010000463.1:0-3156 GCA_964580325.1 uncultured Verrucomicrobiota bacterium
CCTGGCTCTTGAGCAGGCCGATGTCCTGATCGTTGAGGGCGAAGACGATCCACCAGGCGCCCTTGATGAAATGCAGTTCGGGGGCGGTGACCCCACGCGACCAGGGTTTGTCGGGCTGCCCCGGCACCGTGCGCAGGTGCGCCTGCCAGCCACTCTTTTTGGCGTCGCGTCCGCCGGTCTTCGACAAATCCCAGACCAGGCCGACATCATCCCAAGTCTTCAAGTCCTTCGACTTCCACATCCGCACTCCGTCGTTGTTCTGGAAATCGCTGAACTTCGCATCGAGTGTGTTGATATTACTCGTGCCGGTGAGGTAGTAGGTTCCATCGTCTGAGCGCACGATGGCCGGGTCCTTGAGATGCCCATCGACAGGGAAGGCCTGCGGCTCCGCCGCTTGGGCGGAGGTGACGAGCGTGATTGCAACAGCAAAGGCCGCCAAAGTGTTTCGGATGAAAGTCTTCATGAGCTTGGGTCTCCTTCTGTTGTTTTTTGGGTAAACAATTGCGAAATTTATTTGCATTTTTTCGGCTCCTTAATTTTTTATTAATTAATACCTACTACAGAGAGCACAGAGTTCACAGAGGAGATTAGAGCTTGAACCTGGTGATGCCGTTCGCCAAACGCTTGGCGTTGAGATTGATGAGCAGTCCAGTGCTTATTCCAGACAGCCTCATGTATGTCAGCAGGCATTTCCGGGCGCGAACTTTGCGTCAAGCTATTGCCGAAGTAAAAGACGCGGAAGTGGTCTTCACTTTGAGCGACAACGCGCTCCGGCATCGTAAAAAGCGCAAGCGCGAATGCCGTTAGGGTTACTAATCTACCGCCATGTTTGTTGGTCATCATTGTTTCTCCTATTCTCTATTCGATGAACTCGCATTTCAGGAAAGCGAAGCCGGGGCATTGGGCGATCTCCCATGGAAATGCGCCATCTTCGTTCAAGGTCGTTAGTGTTTCGTTTCCAGTTCTCAGATCAGTCACCTTCAGCTTGGCGCCCGGCTTGGCAAAGCGCAATGAAATGTTCTTGGCCGCTTGTTGGTCGCGGAGTGGCCGAAACACCGTGAGATAGTTGACTTTGGTTTCGGGGTTATAGTTCTGATAGCCCACGACGCCCTTTTCCAGGGGAAAAACGTACCCATTAAGAAGAGCGACACGATGTTGTTTGTACACGCCGATGATTTCGCGCAAGGCGTCGAGATGCTCCTGGTTTTTCACATATTGGGTGCCGAAAAAAAGCATGGGCGCCGTATTGATTGTGACCGCGAAACAATAATCCTGGGGGTAATTCTTGGCTTCCGCGTTGAATGCCAGTTCCGGACTTCCCACCGCGAGAATGAGATGTTGGATATTGAACCGCGTGTCGGCCATGTTCCGACCGTAATTCAGTGGCATATTCGGGTGATAACTGGGATGAGGATATCGCATGTAGAGGTTTTGCGGATAAAGCATGCCGTATTCGCGGCCATGGTAACGACCGATGCGTCCTCCGGTGGTGCAGTCCCATTCAATATTCAAGGGGTGGCCCACGGCCAGGAGGACCTCACGCATTTTTTCCATATCTCGCTGAGCACGTTCCATGGTGGAGCTGTTATAGAAGTCGTATTTCACCGTCCGCAAATCGGCCTCTCTCACGTTCCGGATGATATCTTCCGCCTTGGCCTGGGCGGCGAACCACAGTCCCAGTTTAACGCCTTTCTTTTTCGCGTAGTCGCGCACATCGGTCCAACCGTTGGGATAATTGGGGGCGATGCCGTCCGGGTATTGGGAAAAGATGGCGTCGCCCTCATGCAGCTTCATGGTTTTTTCCGGACGCCATCCTGATGTGTTCCATTTTGCCGAGTCGTTGCCGGCCCATCCGGCATCGATCATTACCATGTCGATTCCGAGGTTAGCGGCGCCGTCAATTTCCTTCATGACCCATTCCTGGCGGGCTTGCAATATGTTCGGCCTGATGTCGTGGCCAGGTCCGGCTCCTTTGGGCGGCTCCTCGACGATATCCCAAGTGTTGATGCGAATATCCAGATCCCGCTCCGCTTTCAGAGGAAAGCGCTTTCGATCGAATTGCATGACCGCCAGACTCACATCGTCGTGTGAGCCGGCTGTCGCCAGCGTCCAGGCGGCCCAGCACGGTTTCCAATCGTCGCTTGTCATCTCTTCCGGCAACCAGCCCGTGCCGGTATTGCGGATGGCTTTCGAGTTCCAGGCGAATCGACCGGTATTGGCGTAACTGCAAAAGTCGGCAGGTTCGCCCGACTCGCCTTTGACCGACTCTTTGATCATGATCAGCGTCTCGTTGCCGTCGCGGATCTCCAAGGCGGCATGCTCGACGATCTCCCCGATCGCCTGCCTGGTGTTAGGACCGCTCTGGTATGGGCGTTTTCCAGGGGTCCAGGCATAAAGCTTTTTCTTGGCCATGTTAACGGGCAACGAGTCCACTACGCCTTCGTTCTCAAAGCTGCTGACCTCATCCAACTTCGGCATCCGGCGCACGGAAAGCCTGGTCCGCAAGCCGATGGCGTTCGGGTAGGCCCAGATCACCCATCGGAACTCAGCCTTGGTTTCGGGATCCTGGAATTCGACCGTGACGGCCAAGTGATCGTCGGTGAAGCCTTGGTCGTTGTCCTGTTTGACGTTCAGAGCCGTGCATACCAGGTTTCCGGAAAACCCTGCGGGCGCGAAGTCGCAGCCCGTTTCAGGCACCTCCCGGACCCATTCGTATTCGGTCTTCAAATTCTTTAAGCCGATGGTCACCGGACCCCGGTCGGTCAGTTTCCACCGCCGTTCCATGACCCCGGTGGATATTTTCAGAACATCTCCTTCCGTATCGACCGCAGCCGATTGAAAGGTCTTATTTTCTGCTAGAGGGGGCCACTGGTTAGGGGTTTCTCCTCCCCGTCGCGGCTCCGCGGCAGAGAGGGAGAGGAAGGCAAGAGAAAGCGCGACGAAAAACGTCGCCAGACGAGGGATGGAAAAGGTGCGCATAGCGATATCTCCTTGGTTGGTTGATGTTGCTCTGTTTTGCATGACGATTACTGTTTTCTCCTTGATTAGACGATCGGCGATCGACAGGACATTGGGGTTGGCGGTTTCGGGGTGGATCGCGTTTTTCGCGGCGATTTCTTCTTTAGCGCTGAAAAGGCGATCCAGTAGGTGCCCTTG
>CAZOLK010000464.1:0-3150 GCA_964580325.1 uncultured Verrucomicrobiota bacterium
GGCCGCCGACGCCGATCACGTATATGCCTATGGCCGCAAACCGCAATACTACCGCTGGACAACGCCCATGGAGGACGAACTGTTTCGCGCGGCCAAGAGCCTGGACGTAACGCCCTGTCCCGAATTCGATCCGGAAAACAAGGCCCACCCGAAAAAAGGCTACAAAGGCTGCCCGCGCCCGTTCGTCAAAATCAAACGCGACTGGACGCGCGACCTGCCGATCATGGTGCGCGCCATACTGCTATCGCAAGACAAGATATTCACCGCCGGCCCGCCGGACCTGCTGGACGAGGAACAGGCCTGGAAAACCATCCGCGAACCAGCAACCCAGCAGAAAGCCATGGACCAGGAAAGCGCACTGGCTGGCGAAAAAGGCGCACTGCTGCTGGTCCACGCCAAGCGGAACAGCGACGAAATCTTCCGCCTGCCCCTGAAAGCCCCACCCGTATTCAACGGCATGGCCGCGATAAAGGACAGGCTCGTTATCGCCGGGACCGATGGCGTACTGGTCTGCTTGCAGGGAGAAAAGTAGCCTCTAAGACATGGAAGTATGGCTCATCACCTGTCACGACCGCCACGCCAACGGCAACGGCGACCGCCGGGTTTGCCGGGCATGCGATAGCAACGGCAGCGTAACCGGTGCTGGATAAAAGCCTGGATCACGCAATCGGTCTGGCCGCGAACAAAACCGATGACCTGAATGCCGCTGCTGAGCAACGCCTTTTCCAGCGAACGCGAAACCGCGCCGCAGATAATGGTCCGCGCACCGCTGGAAGCGATCTCCCGGGCACGGGCAAACGGCTCAATCGCGATCAGGTTCAACGGCTCATGCTTCACCAGCTCGCCATGTTCCAGCGAAAACACCTGCAAGCACGCGGTTTCATCAAGCACGGGCGCAACCCGGCCATCCCAGGCTGACAAGGCAAATTTCATGCAAACAAAGCATGCATATTTCGTGCCAAAACAACCCGGAATATCCGTGTGTCCAAGCAAGGGGAAGTCCGACAGGTCGGACTAATTTCGGATTTCAGGTTTTTGATTGCCACTTGCCTCTTGCCTCTTGCCACCATTTTCTTTTCTTCCGCCCTTGCATTCCGCACGAATAGATTGCAAGATGCAATTTTATACAAACAGCACTCATAGAACGGAAAGCAAACGCATGACCCGGCGCCTCAACAGCCATGAACGCGATATCATTCTGGAATCGATCAACGAGGGGGTGTTCACCGTCGATCTGTCCTGGCGGATCAAAGCCTTTAACCGCGCTGCGGAAACCATTACCGGCGTGGCGCGCGAAGAGGCGGTCGGCAGCGCCTGTTGCGAAGTGTTTCATGCCAACCTGTGCGAAAAAAACTGCGCGCTGCGGCGCACATTCGATAGCGGCCAACCGGTGGTCAATGCCATGGCCTATATCATCAACCAGCGTGGCGAGCGCATACCCATCCGCCTATCCACGGCGATCCTGAAAAACCGCCAGGGCAATGTCGTGGGCGGGGTGGAAACCTTCCAGGACCTGAGCCAGATCGAGGAACTGCGCAAGGAACTGACCGGCCGGCATACGTTCGAAGACATCATCGGCCGCAGCCCGTCCATGCTGCGCCTGTTCGAACTGCTGCCGCAATTGGCGGCCAGCAGCAGCACAGTCCTGATCGAAGGTCCGAGCGGTACGGGCAAGGAATTGTTCGCGCGCGCCATCCACAACCTGTCCCCGCGCAAAAAGAAGAAATTCGTGGCGGTCAATTGCGCCGCGCTGCCGGACAGCCTGTTGGAAAGCGAGTTGTTCGGCCACAAAGCCGGTGCGTTCACCGATGCGCGGCGCGACAAGCCGGGCCGGTTCAAGCTGGCTGACGGCGGCACGATTTTTCTGGACGAGATCGGCGACATCTCGCCGGCGCTCCAGGTGCGCCTGTTGCGCGTGCTCCAGGAACGCCAGATCGAACCGCTCGGTTCTACCCAGCCCGAAACGGTCGACGTGCGCGTAGTCGCCGCCACCAACCGTCAACTCAAGCACCTGGTCCAGGAAGGCACCTTCCGCGAAGATCTGTTTTATCGCATCCGCGTCATCCATATCGCACTACCCGAGCTGAAAGAACGGCGCGAAGACATCCCGTTGCTGGTGGATCATCTGGTCGCCAAATTCAACCGGCTCCAGGACCGCGACATAGCCGGGGTATCCGATGAAACCATGCGCCAGCTTATGACGCATCCGTTTCCCGGCAATGTGCGCGAGCTGGAGAACATCATTGAACAGGCCTTCGTGCTCTGCCGCAGCGGGTTGATTGAACCGGAACACCTGCCGCCGGAACTGCGGCCCGAACCGTGCGGCCTGGACGCCAGGCGTGACTCCGGCACGTTGTGCGAAATGGAGATAAGCTGGATCACCCAGACGCTACACCGCTGCCAAGGCAATCGGCAAAAAGCGGCAAACGAACTGGGCATACACCCGAGCACCCTGTTCCGCAAAATACAGGCTTATGGGATCGATATTCCGGAAGTGGACGGCCGCGGCCGGCGGCGGTAAATCGTCGATAGGCTCAGCTTCACTGGATGATGTTTGAAAAACCACCAATAACTCCGATGAACATCGATATTTATACAGGAGAAATCTTTAGTTGCGGCTCCACCTACGCATCTATATAGATGCGCGTTCCTGCTGGCGCCGGCTGTACCTTTTCCGCATAGACCTGGCGCAGGCGGCAGGCCGCATTGAAGCCGGTGCAGTGGATCGGATAGAACCGCTGCACATCATAAGCCCTCAGGTGTTCCAGCGTTTGTTGCAGCCGGTTTTCACTTGCGCCGCCCAGGTGCATGCCGCCGATGAGGGTGTGTACTGCGCGGCGCGGAAACATGCCGTGCACATGCAGCAACGTATTGATCACGCCGGCGTGGGCGCAGCCCAGGATCACGCACAACCCTTGCGGCGTATCCAGCACAGCGGCTTGATCGTCGTGCAATGGGTCTGGTTCGCGGCCCGCTGCGTCCAGGAAAAAAGAGCCGCCCGTGTCCTCGAAATCGGTTACCCGCGGAACTGGACCGGTCACCCAGAAACCGGCGCCGAGCTCCATGGGTGCATCGACCCAGTTCAGCCTGGCTTTGTTGCCGTATCCCAAGATAATTTAGAATGGCGTCCCACATAAATTAGAATGGAAT
>CAZOLK010000465.1:0-3150 GCA_964580325.1 uncultured Verrucomicrobiota bacterium
CGCCGCGCACCACGGACGCGGTTTCCGCGGCTGGCAGCGTTATGCGGGTCAATCGCGCCACACGGCGGGAGCCGTCGCGCCAACTGACCAGCGCCTCGTCGCACGGATCGAGCACATCGGCCAACCAGGCAGGCGTGTCAGGCCTGGCGTCGTGTTCCGGCAAAGCAACCACGCCGCTAAAACAGGCCGGCTGTTCCAGGCGCAGTACGCGACCCAGCGCCAGCAGGCTTTCGGTCAACAGGTAGCCCGGCCCATCGCCCATGGGCGCGGCAATGCGGATGCGCGGAACCGATCCGGAATCGCGTAACAATAAAGACAGCGCGCCCATGACCTCCAATAGCGATGCTCTGCCGGCAAGCGGATCCGCTTGCTGCGGCGGCTGCCATGTCACTACGACATGACGGACATTTCCGCTATCGAGTTCACATCCGGGCGTCCACACGCGGCATACATGACCGCATGCTTCGAGCGGCATAACAATCCGCGTTGCCGCGCAAGGCTCGTTGGCCAGCACCAGCCAGTGGTCGGGGGTAGAGTGGCGAGTGGCGGGTGGTAATCCGAAATCCTCTTCCCGAGGCTGTATGTCCATGACCTGGCGATATAGCGCTTCGGTCAGGGCTGGGCCGGTTGCGGTGTAGCGCGACGGTTCCAGCGCAAAGCGCCGGCGCTGAAATGGGTATGTGGGCAGATCCACGATCTGGCGCGGGTGCGGATCGTAGACGGCTACGCCAGGATCGGCGCCGCGAACATATAACTCGGCCAGCGCGGCCAGCATGGTTGCCCGGTCGTCCTGGCCGGACCGCAAACTCGGCAGCCAGCCGATGGCGTCCGGCTTGTCCACGCAGCGTTGCCCCAATCCCAGCAGCACGGGACGCGGCCCGATTTCTATGCAGACATCCACGCCAAGACCCCGCACGGTTCCTATGGCTTCACGGAAACGGACGCAAGCCTCGACGTGCCGCAGCCAGTAATCCGGTGTGGCGATCCGGTCGTCAACCGCGGCGCCGGTTACCGTGGAAACCAGGGGGATCGTGGGCTGGGCAAACGTCATGCGCCGCAGCGTGTCCGCGAACCTGGCCAGCATGGGCTGCATCAAGGGCGAATGAAACGCGTGGGAGACGTTGAGAAATGTGATGCGTAGTTGATGGGCATCGGCCTTGGCAGCAACGCGTTCCAACCGTTCGCGCGGCCCCGATAGAACAACGCTCGCAGGCCCGTTATCCGCGGCCAAGCTCACATCCTGCCAGGCGGGATCGCACAACGCACGGACCTGCGCGGCGCTTCCAACCACAGCCAGCATAGCGCCACCGCCGGGCAAAGCCTGCATCAGCTGACCCCGTTCCGCGGCCAGACGCAGACCCTGCTCCAGGCTGAACACACCGGCCGTACAAGCGGCGGCGATTTCGCCGTTGCTGTGCCCAAGCACTATGGAGGGTTGAAAACCCCACGCGCGCCACAGAGCGACCAGTGCCATGTGCAGGCTGAACATGACCGGTTGCGTACAATGGGTCCGGGTCAACAACGCCTCGCGTTCGGTTGCAGCGCCCGGTCCATAGAGCAGGTCGGTCAAGGCAAGGTTATAGGCTTCGCGCAGGATCACATCGCATCGATCGATCACATCGCGGAACGCAGGTTGGGTGGCGTAAAGGCCGGCGCCCATGTCCGGGCGCTGAGCGCCCTGACCGGTGAACAGCCAGGCTGTACGGGGGCGATGGGCCAGGTCCGGCAATGTTCCCTGGCGACAGGCGGACGTGGGCCTGCCTTCTAGCCAGCTGGACAACGCCTGTTCACATGCCGCAGCGCTGTCAGCGACGACAGCCAGGCGGTGCTCCCAATGGGTGCGCCCGTGCCAGGCGGTGTAGATCAGGTCGTCCAGGCTGTCGGATGGGTTCTGGCGCAGGTGGTTGCGCCAGCAACAGGCTAATTCGCGCAAGGCCTCGGGTGATCGCGCCGATAGTGGCGCTACATGCCAGGTACAGGAAGGCGCTGCCGGTTCCTGGTCGTGGGCGGCTTCTGGTGCGCTTTCCAGAACGATGTGAGCATTGGTCCCGCTGATGCCGAACGAACTGAGTCCGGCCCGGCGCGGATGCCCGTTGGTTGCCGGCCATGGCATGGGCTCAACCGGTACGCGTAGCGGCAGGGACGCCCAGGCGCAATGGGGATTGGGTTGTTCAAAATGCAGATGCGGCGGGATCTCGGCGTGGTTCAGGGCCAGAATGGTTTTGAACAGGCCGGCCATGCCGGCGGCTGGTTCGAGGTGGCCGATATTGGTCTTGACCGATCCCACCAGCAGCGGCGTTCGCCGGTCGCCGCCGTAGACCTGACCCAGCGCCTCCACTTCGATGGGATCGCCGAGTATGGTGCCGGTGCCGTGGCATTCGACGTAATCGACGGTGGCCGGATCTACCCTGGCCGCGGCTAGGGCTTGGCGTAGGACCTCCTGCTGAGCCAGGCCGTTGGGTACGGTCAGTCCGGTGCTGGGACCGTCATGGTTGACTGCGGAGCCTTTGATTACGGCCCAGATCCGGTCGCGGTGGGCCAGGGCGTCGCTCAGTCGTTTGAGCAGAACCATGGCGCAACCTTCGCCGCGTGCGAAACCGTTGGCGCGCGCATCGAACGTGCGGCAGCGCCCGTCCGGTGACAGGGCGCGGGCGCGCGAGAGAAAGAGCGTGATCTCCGGCGACAGGATCAGTTGCACCCCGCCGACTAACGCCTGTGCGCATTCGCCGAGGCGCAGGCTCTGGCAGGCCAGGTGCAGCGCAACCAGCGACGAGGAACAGGCCGTATCCACGGCCAGATTGGGTCCCTGTAATCCCAGCACGTAGGACAGCCGGCCGGCAGCGAACGCAAAACCGTTGCCTGTGCCGTCGTAGACATCGATCCGCTCGGGATCGCCGGCATAAAGGCGGCGTTGGGCATAATCGTTCTGGCCCATGCCGAGGAACACGCCCGTCCGCGAACCGCGCAAGCGATTGGACGCGACACCGGCGCGTTCGAGCGTTTCCCAGGCCACTTCCAGGGCCAGCCGCTGCTGCGGATCCATGCGCTCCGCTTCGCGACCGGCGATCCCGAAAAATGCTGGATCGAAATGCTCGATATCATCGAGAAACGCGCCGCGGCGCATCGTGATCTTGCCAGGCGCCGCGGGGT
>CAZOLK010000466.1:0-3130 GCA_964580325.1 uncultured Verrucomicrobiota bacterium
CAGATACGGGGCGTAGCGCAGACTGGTAGCGCGCTTGAATGGGGTTCAAGAGGTCCCGAGTTCAAATCTCGGCGCCCCGACCATCTTTCAGAAACGGCCGTTCGGCGGGAAGACCAGCCGTCTTACCCTTGATTCGCAGGCAATTGCACCGCAAACTGCGACCGGTACGGTTCAAACCGGACGGGGAGGCGATGGGACTTGTGAACCAGCGATTCAATCCGCAGCAAGCCCCTGTGAGTCGTGACGACCGATGAAACGGTGGGGAAGGATCAGTGGCGCCGGGCGCGAAAGAATTCAGCAATCGCGGCTTTTCCAGATTGTCCGCGAGCCACTGACAAAGTCAGATCGACAAGCCCGTCTTCATCTGCCTCGATCTGAATGTCGTTCATGGCCAAAAAGACGATGGCCGCCGCAGCGCCGGTTCTTTTGTTTCCGTCGAGAAAGGGATGGTTCTGAACGATGTGGTACAAGTAGGCGGCCGCCATCTCGAAGATATCGGCATGCAGGTATTTTCCGCCATAGGCCATTTGCGGCATGGCGACAGCCGATTGCAACAACCCGAAATCGCGCGTGCCTTCCGTTCCTCCATACCGCTCGATCATGCTGGCGTGAAGCCGCATGACCTGTTTGAGGTCCAGGAATAGGGGCGTCTCCATCGCCTACTCCGCCAGTCGCTGCATGGCCTTGCCGAACCGCTTGTGGACCATGGCAACTGCCTTGTCGAACTTCTTCGCCTCCTCGCTGGAGCGTACCGGCGTAAGAACCAGCGAACGACCATCCGAGATGATCTCGAAAGGAGTGTCCGGCGTGGTGTGAAGGAGTTCCAGGATCGGCTTCTCGATCACCATTGCGTAGCTGTTCCCGTGTTTCGTCAGCATCTTGATCATGATCTACCTCGTGCTTTGGTTGATACTACGTATATCCTATGTGATTACGCTTGTCAAGCCCATGAGCCAGCCGGTGACCATGGAATGAGCCTGGACCATCGGCCTGCCCACCCGAGTGCCGGATTCAGGCGCAAAGGCGCAGAAGACGCTCGGCGGTGGCCACAAACGTCAGGGATGGGCCGTCGAAAACGGTCACGATGGGCGTGATGAGTTGGGGGTATGGTTCAAACGAGCGCCAGTCGCCCCGACCATTTTATTTTTCCAGCGCATTTCGCGACGGTCGCGTCGGCGACGTGCGCCGACGCGAAATGCGCCGAAAGAATGAAATGGTCGAGGATGCTCCTCGATATCCGAACCTGGTTCGAGAGCCACTATCAACGATCCTGACCAACGATTTACCTATACTTCAAAAAACGATCATATTTTCGAGCTTTTTACGAAGCGGCAAAGGCCGGTAAAACCAACCTTTCTTTAAGTTGCAAGGCAGCCACCAAGAGATCATTGCCAAGTTTGGTGAAATAATATTTGGCTGTACCAGCAACTTTTTTTAGCAACCCCAGAACCCAAAATCGCCGAAGAGTACGACCAATTTTCTGTGCTGACCAGTCGGGAAGAAAAGTCTGAAGTTTGCGATTTCTAATTCCTTGAATCTGGTTTTCACCACGTAACAAGGCAAGAATGAAAGCAATGTCGTCGGTACGAAAGAAGTTTATTCCCCTTACCGAACGATCTTTATCATCACGAATCGAGCGAGTCACTTTGTTCAAGTTATGGCGCTCTTGCGTGCGATCTGGAAAGCTTGACACGAATTTCAGATAACGCATATTACAGGCGTTCATGGCTTCAGCCAAAGCTCCCAAACTATAGATGGTCTTACGGATTGGTAACCAACTGGGGCCACGTTGCTGATAAGCTCGTGGGCCGCATTTCTGCGACTATAAAACGACGAAACATCGGAAGTGGTTGTCTCTATTCGTAAGACGCAATCTTGTTTGTCATACATCTTTATGGAAGTCGATTTCAAGGTGTGTTTTATCCGTGTGCCTTCAACAAATGTTTGTAGGCGAGTAGACACATCAGGTTTCGAATTCTTGGATAGCCGCTTGCCCATGAAATCATAGATGTCAGGGCATTTTACTTCGCAAATAGCTGTACGCACGATTTGATCATAAAGATCCGGCAGAATCTTATCGTTTTTGAAAATAATATCTGTGGCCCATTCAGCTTGATAGATACTCCATTGAAGATCATGGCCAAATCGATTATAAACGAACACGAAACGTGCGACCATTTCATTCGGCCTTTTGTGCAAATCAGCCGGATCAAACTCATTAACGCATTAGCTCTTTCAAAGTCTGAAATATCCGTGAAACAGTTGTCCGCTTTTTCGAAGTGAATCCCTTCATTTTTCAGGCGACGTTCCAACCAATCGTGTCCATTGCAATAAACTTGCAAGCGGAAGGGAGCCCAAGTCGGGATTCGTAGATAGCATAAGCCATATCTTTCATCAATCCAGTAAACATAATAATGCAGGCATTTTCCAGGAGCCCATTGAAGTTGAAGAAAGCCGGTGGTTCGGTTTTTTCCTACTTTATAGCAGCGACATCGTTCCATAGCGCTGAGTATACAAATTATTCCTTCTTTCTATCCTTTGACTAGTGCTAGCGTTCAGAAACGATAGTTTCTTTGCGCTCGTTATTATTTACATTCCTTATAGTTATATTTTCATCTTCTGCGATTTTCTTGATGTGTGATACCATTTCCAAGCGAAGCTTGTTGGCATAGAATTTTGTATAATCCAAAAGCATCACATTGTTCTTGTGAAGATGGAGTTCCATGGCTTTCGGGTAACCTATCGGGGTAACCTATCGGATGAAAGGTACCGAAAAGGACTAAGCGATCGAAACAGCTCAGTATCCCGTTGATGTCTTCTTCAAAACGTTCTGTCAATAATTCAAAGCTCATGATTTATTATGTATCATATCAACAGTTCATCTAACTAGCCTGTCTTTTTGGTTCCGGCTATGCTGGGTTAGGAAATAAAAATTCTTCTTTTCAACTTTCTCGGATTATGTCGTTCGAGAAAATTAGTAATGGCTTATAAATAAAAAGGGGGAAACAGGGCCGGGGCGAAAGCGCCGATAAAAATCGGCGGAAAGTAACGAATGAAAGAAAGACGACCATGTCATTATTGATTGCGAAATAATTCATCTCTTTCATACGGAAACGATTTCCCCGGCATG
>CAZOLK010000467.1:0-3120 GCA_964580325.1 uncultured Verrucomicrobiota bacterium
AACCGCCGCAGAAACAGGTAGACGGCGCGAAACGGCCAGGCCAGCAGGGTGCCGGCGACCAGCAGCAGCGCGCCCAGCAGCACCAGAAAGGAGCCCATCACAGCAAAGCCTGCGCCGGGCCCGATATAAGCAGTGGTATAGGAGATCCCGGTCATGGCGTATCGATTCCGTAGGCTTGCGGATCCATGATGCGAAAGACGCGATACAGCGCGGCACGCATGACATGGCCAACCCGGTTGGTGGTGATGTGAGGACTGAAATACTCCCAGACGATCTCGGCGTCGGGCGTGACCTCGAACACGCGACCGTTATCGCTCTCGGTGATCAGGGTATTGCCGTTGGGCAGCCGTTCGCAGGCGCCCCGCGTGGGTGAAAAGAACGGATCCGCATCCGATCCTGTGTATTGCCACACGATCCGCTTCTCCTTGGGGTCCAGTTCCACGATCCGCGATTCGCCGCGCTCCTGTCCATTGTCGAATGTGAGCACATGCCCATTGTCCAACAGGCGGGCGTGGTGTTGTTTCTGCAGTTCATCGGGGCCCCAGCGCCAGACCACCTTGCAAGATAAGGTGTCAATAACCGCGATGGTATCGATTTCACGTATCGACACCAGCAGTTGACCCTGTTTGCAGAAACCGGGGATATCGCGATCCAGGACCTGGATGCTGTTGAGATGCAAGATGTCGGGCGGCGTATCGGGATAGAAGCGCAAGTTGAAAAGTGCGGCGCGTGTCCGCGACAGGGCATTGGTGGTCAGCCAGAGGTCGAGTTCGTCGATGCTTTGTGGGGAAATCGCATCTTTGAACAGGGGTGTCAGCGAAATGGTCTTGAGGTGTTCGCCGTCTGGCGAAAGCATGGTCACCGCATCGCCCAGCACTGGGAATTCGCGGCCGTTCAGCACGGCCATTTCTTCAGTGCGGCTGGCTGCCACGATTGTGCCGTCGGATGTGGCAAACGCCTCGTGATGGTAGCGGGTGGGATAGACCCATTTCAGGTTTGAGGCTTTGTCCAGGCGAATCAGCATCCAATCCTTGACCAGCACCAGCAGACCGGCCTGTTCCAGGGGCCAAACATGCTGCCAGGTCATGTTTCGGGCCGAATCGTGCGACCAGTGAAAAACCGGCTGGCCCTGCATGTCGGTCAGGGTGGCTTCGCTCAGGTGCCTGGGGCAGAATAGGTTGTAGCCGGAGCAGGCTTTTTCCTGGACAAAGCGCACCACGCCGGTACGTGACAGGTCCTGTTCGTGGACCGGCGCCCATTTTGCATAGGGCAGCGAACGGACAATGCGTTGCTGCTGTTTGTGTTGGGCCTGGTCGCGTTGTGTCGGCTGGTCGCATCCGGCAATGGTCAGCGCCAGACCGATCAGACCCGCGAATAAAAAGGTGTTCCGTATGTTCATCATCGAGTATCCCTTATCATGGATTTAAAATCAACCGATGGCAAAGTCTAAAACCGGTGTTGCGCCAGCACAAGTCCAAAAACGTTCAAGCCAGCAACGCCTGGTATAAGCCTATGCAGCAGAGCAGGATGAATAAGACCATCTGCGTCGTGAATCGTGCGGAGCCGTCGTTATCGCGCAGGCGACCGAGGTATATGATCCAAGGTAGGCTCAGCATGGGCGTGGCCATGACGATGTAGGCCCACTTCATGATGTCGGCCTTGGTCGGATTGAACTGCGTCTGGGAGGCCAGGATCAGGTAGCCGAACATGGCGACCGGGGTCAGCAGCCAGGTCCACAGCGCTTGTTCCTCGTAAACATCGCGAGATTCCCGCGTGTTTTGGCGGCAGATCAGCAAGGCGCTGGTCCAGACCAATCCGACAAACAGCAACGCGGCCGCCAGCCCCATCCGGTTGCGCCACGGTAACCAGGCGGGTGTTTCCATAGCTCTTAACTGATGCGCGGGAGCAGATGCGGTTTTGCGGGCCGAATAGCCGTAACGCCAATAGTCGCCATACAGGTCCAGCAATGCAATGCCCCACATGGAGTCTTTTATCTGGTCGCGCAGCGGATGACGCACCATGCGTGCAAGCGGCAGTTTAAGGTAAAAGCAAGGGGGCGCCCGGTGATGATACGCGGGACTGATGCGCGCGCGGTTATGCTGGAAAACCCACCAGCCACTGCTTGCATACCAAGCCAGCACCAGGCTCGCGAAAAGTGCGCTGAGCACCAGGCCGGCCTTGAACAGCGCCATGAAGCGCTTGGACCACGTCATGCGCGTGGCGCACAACAGCACCAGGAAGATGGAACCCACCAGGAAAATGCCGCCCACTTTCTGCACCATGACAATGGGCGCGACCAGTAAAAACGTCCAGAGCGGTTCGGACCGCCATGTGAAACCGCGTCCGCAAACCTCGTCCCACCAGGAAAAAGCCCAGAAAAACAACCAGGGCGTCAGCGCTAGTTGCAACACCTCGGGTCGCACCATGTTGAACATACGCTGCAGCGGCACACAACCGCAGACCGCGGCTAGCCAGCACAGGCGCTGGAACAGGGAAAAGCGCCATTTTACGGCCAGGTTGTAAACGCCCGTGAGAAAGACCAGGAAGAACACCATGTTCCCCAGGCCAATAGCCACGCGCAAAAGCGAAACCCATGGCAACTCCACAAACAGCGACACGATCCGAGCCCATAATGCATACCACATATATGCGAATGGCGCGATCGCGGTGTCAGGCAATTGGCCATGGTAATAGGCTTTGACACAGGGCCAATGCACCTCCGGTCCGTGTTGGTTGGCGATGCTGAACAAGAAAGGATTGACGCTGCGCACGCCAAAGCCGAGCGCAATGATGCAAAGTAAAAGGACAGTCCATATTCGCGACGTTTTCATGTGGAGAAAGTAAGCGGGATCGATGCGGCGAAGCAAGTACAAAGCTGTTGCGGCTTTTCTAAATAGAGGTCTTCAGCAATGCCGTCAATGGTCTGTAACGTGGTAAAGACATTGCCGGTGAGTACGACGTCGCGCAGCAACTCGCCCAGGTGCCCGTTTTCGATGCGGTAACCGTACGCGGCCGAAAAAGTGAACATCTCGAACAGGCCACGGTCCGAATGCAGGGTGAGGACGAAGACATCTACTACTACACCTATGACGCCAACGGCAACGTAGGCCAACTGCTGGA
>CAZOLK010000468.1:0-3119 GCA_964580325.1 uncultured Verrucomicrobiota bacterium
AAACGAGTCGAAGCCAATGTTCTCGGCGACCATCCATGCAATCGCCGGAAGAGGCAAATAATAAGGGGGGATGCCATTCGTATAAATCACCGAAAACAAGACAGGATCGCCTTCGGCATAGAATGAATCAACATTAGGGTGAAACGATTTTTATGTCAAACCCCTGGATGCCGCGGATTGTCGTTGAAATCCCGGGCGTATACTTGTCGCCATTGTGCCAGGCGACAGTATAAAGCATGCAATTGTTGGGCTGAAGCCGAAAGGGCACTGACCTGGCGTGGAATGATCCATCAATTCGGTACCCATATCATTTGGATAAGTCATGAGTGGATGGCTTTCATTGATCGGAATCTTATAGAGATTGAAATGTCCAATAAACGGATTGAGTCCGATCAAGCCGTTGACGGTGTTGATGCCATACGGATAATCGTCATGATCGGTTGCCAGAACGAGGCCTGCCTGATAATGAACCATGTTCTGATAATAGTTTTCAGCCAACCTCTGTCCTTCGATGAGGTGATGAGGAGGCCAGAACGAAGAAAAAATTCTGGCATCACAAATGATTGCACAATTTGTCTTCGCCAGATACCAATCAGCGATCGCCATCCAATCTGTAATGAAGTTATCAGGCGTGAAGGGCCGTAAATCGTAAACCCATACCTGGTCGTAGTGATGCTTATGGAGCATGGCGGCAACAGCGCCATCTTGCACAATGTTTACAAAGTCGACATGAACGCCTGCATTTGTAAGACAAGCCAGCAAATTGAGGGATCCGGCATTGTACGGGGAATAATCAACATTGGCAAGCAGGACGGAATGAGGCGCAGGGCGTGAGTAGCAGAGCGTGAGAGGAGAGCAGGCGCTTACATTGTTTCCGGCATCATAGGCAGCGAAGCAATGAAGGTTTGTAACATGATTGACGCAACGTAAATCACAACTCCAATTCGTCAGAGAGTTAATGGAAACGAGGGTCTTGTTGTTCAGCAGAATTCCGGAATATGCAGTTTTGTGGCCAGTGATATGTGTTATGATCGAGGTTGATGCAATCGGATCGATGATTGGAGGCGATAAGAGATCATTGTTCAATTGAGCTGAACAATGGAAAACGACGCCAAAACTCATGAAAACCGTGAAGCAAAACAACGATACTGCATTACTTTTCATATTCATAACGTACCCGATCCAGTTTTTATGGTATGCTTTTCAAATGGAATGTAAAGATGGTTCTGGTACATATTTTGCTGGCCATTGGCCAGAATACCATACGTTGCCGATGCGTTGATGTGCAATAGGCCGGTTTTGAGATGGATCCGACCGTCGCCGCGGCAGGGGCCAGAGCCGGCGCAGGCGCCGCCTACGCCCAGATTTGTGGGCGTGAGGTAATTGCCGAAGGCGGGATTGGAGGTGGTGTCACCGGCTTCGATGGTGACAGGGGATGAGAACGTGGTGGTCTGGCCGACGACATGGGGGACTGTCCATGTCAGGACGGCAAGAATGGCGAGGCTGATGACTCTTTCTGGTTTCATAGCTACTTTGTGCTCCTTGTTATGTTGCTTATCAAGTTTTTTCGCCGGCATTCAGGAGTTGGAATTCAGGCATGGAACAGGTTCGGCACTGTACCCGCATCATGACTCCACACTTCACACGCCGCACATTTCATTTTGTATAGTTTCCTGGCGTGTTCATTCCGGGGTTTGCTTTTCTGATTCCGCCTTGCGGCTGTGCCGCCAAGCTTCGCCATACTGGAGTATGGCGTGGATATACCATCGGTTCGCCAGGTACTCTCCTGCCGTGTCGTAGAGCTGCGCCGCCACCGGCTGCGCCGTGCCGTGCAACAGCGCGGCCCGTGCCAGGTCATCGGCTGCGGTCGTCAATTGATGGAGCGCGGTCAGCGCGAGCAGCTTTTGATCCTGACCCAGCGCCGTGTCGTCCAGGGCTTTGACCAGCGGGATAGCGGCGCCAGCGGCGTATTCGAAGACGCGGCCGCCTTGTTCGTGCAAGGTGGTTTCATCCTGCCACAGCTCCTGTTCCAGAGCCTTCCGGAGCCAGGCGGCGACGTGCGGCTGCTCCATGTGCGGCTGCTCCATGGATGTGAGTACCTGTCGCAGGGTTTGCGCAGGGGTGACATATGGTACCTGGACATGCGCGCGCATCATGCCATGTTCACCCTTCAATACAATGGAGTATCGGCGGCCTTGACCCAGAGGCGAACGTTGCGCTCTGAGGGTCACGCTCAGATTGTCGAGAATCCGCCAGTCCCCGGGGGCAATGGTTTCATTGGCGGAGACCTCCAGGATACGGCCGGATCCGTGCGGTACGCGAACGTCGACCATGCGTCCATCCGGCGGCCAGAGAATCGATGGGGTTGCCTGGACCATGTCCGCGGGCGTGGGATCGGCTGTGGGATCGGCTGCGGGATCGGCTGCGGGATCGGCTGCTTCCGGTTGTTCCGCTCGTGCGCGGTGTGCATCCAGGTTCATGGCGCGTTGTTCATCCGGCATCAGGGTCAGGGCGTCGAGTTCGTCCTGGGACAGGGCGCGTGTATAGATGCGCACGTCATCGATCGAGCCGTCGAAATAGCGCGACCCCACGGGGTTATCGCCGATCCGCACGTCCGTTTCCGGGGAGAGGGCTACGGTTCCGGAGTGCGCCTGGATGGCTACCTGCCGGGCGTCCTGGTAGAGTATCAGCGCAGTGCCGTCATAGACCATGGCTATGTGGACCCATGCCTTGGCCGGTAGTACGGCTTTGTCGGCCACGACCTGCTTGGTGCCGCCCGTGGTTGTTTTCAGCCGGGCGCAGAGGGCGGCGCGACGAGTGGCACATTTTGGCGCGGCGGCGGTGGCGAGCATCCAGTAATGATCGCAGGTGGCGAGGCCGCACGCCTTGGAAAGGATGCGCGCATCGGCTGTGTCGAAGTCGTCGGCGTTGATCCAGGCGCAGAGAGTCAAGGAATCCGTCTCTGCCGGCAGATCCAGTTGGTGGAGGTCGATATAGTCGTTGCAGCCGTCGAAGCGCAAGGCTTTTCCGAGCGTGCCGGAGGTCAGCCGGGCGCCGTGTATGCGGCCGTTGCGTCCGGCGATTTCGTTCGCGCGTGCGATCGCCGCAACGGGCGTCAC
>CAZOLK010000469.1:0-3115 GCA_964580325.1 uncultured Verrucomicrobiota bacterium
TATAGTGGAGATGATAAAGCAACCATGAATAAGCTATTCAAATATACACTCCTGCTGGCGCTGCCCCCCTGGTTGGTACTGGGCGATGTGGTGATCGGGTTGACCCTAATCAACGCGGACACGGATACGGACATCCAGGCTTTGCAGAACGGCGCTACGCTGGACCTGCAGACGCTGCCGACCCGCAACCTGAACATCCAGGCCATCACCGATCCAGGCACGGTGGGTAGCGTGCGCTTTGCCCTGGACGGCAATGCCAACTACAAGACTGAAAACGTGGCGCCCTATGCCATGGCCGGCGACACTTCGGGCGATTACAACGCCTGGACCCCTTCCGTGGGTGCGCATACCGTGACTGCTACGCCTTACAGCGCCGCCAATGCCAGCGGCACGAACGGTACGGCCATGACCGTCAGTTTCAGTGTGGTCGACGACGGTTCGCAACCGCCGCCCTCAAGTGAACCGGCGCCTTTCGGTCTTTCCGGCGAGTTGAAGAAGTGGCACAAGGTTACGCTGACCCTGGAGGGCCCCGACACCTATGAAACCGCCACCCCCAACCCTTTCACCGATTACCGGATGAACGTGACGTTCAGCCATCCGGGCAGCGGCGTTTTGTACTTGGTTCCCGGCTACTACGCCGCGGACGGCAATGCCGCCCAGACCGGCGCTGCCGGCGGCAACCGCTGGCAGGTCCATTTCAGCCCCAACAAAACCGGGCGCTGGACCTATTCCGTTTCGTTCCGCGGCGGTTCAAAGATCGCGATCAACGACAATGCGACCGCAGGCAGTAGCGCCGGGTTCTGCGATGATCAGACCGGTGAGTTCAACATCGCGGCCACGGACAAGACCAACCGCGACATGCGTGCCAAAGGATGGCTCGCGTATGATGGCGGCCATTACCTGCGCTTTGCCGAGACCGGCGAGATCATGCTCAAGCAAGGCCCGGACGCGCCGGAAAATTTCCTGGCCTATGCGGATTTTGACGGTGACTTCAAGAGCGATGGCGTCAACGACAACAAGATCAAGACCTGGAGCGCCCACGTCGCCGACTGGAACACCGGCGATCCCACCTGGCAGAACGGCAAGGGCAAAGGCATGATCGGCGCCATCAATTACCTGGCCAGCGAAGGTTTGAATGCGTTCAGCTTCATTCCCATGAACATTGGTGGCGATGACAAGAACTGCTTCCCTTACCTGAAATACAACAACAATGCCGCGCCCCAGGCTGATCGCCTGCGTTTTGACTGCTCGCGTCTAGCCCAGTGGGCCATCGTGTTTGAGCATGGCACGAAAATGGGCTTTTTTCTGCATTTCAAGACCCAGGAAACCGAGAACGAGCTGCTGCTGGACAGCGGCAATCTGGGCAACGAGCGCAAGATGTACTACCGCGAGCTGATCGCCCGTTTCGCCCATAACCCAGCGTTGAACTGGAACCTGGGCGAGGAAATCAACAATGCGACCACAGCCCAGAAAATAGCCTGGGCCCAGTATTTCTGGGATCACGATCCCTACCAGCATCACATCGTGATTCACAACGGCGCCAATCACCACGACATGTTGGGTTCTGCTTCAAAATTGACCGGCTTTTCGCTGCAAACCAGCAAAGCCGATTTCAGTTCAGTGCACAGCCAGGTCAAGGATTACCTGTCGCGTTCCGTCGCGGCCGGCAAGCCGTGGGCCGTGGCCTGCGATGAGCCTGGTGACGCTTCGCATGCCCTGCGTCCCGATGCGGACGCGGGCACGTCCCACACCGATGGTCGCAAAAACGGGTTGTGGGGCACGTTCATGGCCGGTGGCTGGGGCAATGAGTGGTACTTCGGTTATCAGTACGCCCAATCGGATCTGACCTGCGAGGATTTCCGCAGCCGCGACCAGTGGTGGGACTACTGCCGCTACGCATTGCGGTTCTTCGAGGTCAACAACCTGCCTGTCGAGCAGATGGTCAACGACAATGCCAAAAGCTCGGCCAGTGCCGACTACTGCTTCTATAAAGAAGACGACGTCTATGTCGTCTATCTCAAAAACGGCGGCACGACCAGCCTGGACCTGTCCCAGGCCAGCGGCTCGTTCGAAGTCAAGTGGTATGATCCGCGCAACGGCGGCAGCCTCAAAAACGGCTCTGTCACCTCGGTCAACGGCGGCGGCAGCCGTTCGCTGGGCAATGCGCCCAACAGCACCACGGCAGACTGGGCCATCCTGGTCCGGCGCAGCGGCATCAACAATCCGCCGACCTGCAGCATCACGCAGCCGGACAACAATACCGTATTCATGGCACCGGCCGATGTTACAGTGCTGGTCAACGCGTCGGACATCGATGGTACCGTGACCAAGGTGGAGTTGCGTCGCAACGGCACGCTGGTGGGGACGGATACGAGTGCGCCCTACCAGTTCAACCTGGGTGGGTTGGCCAGGGGCAGCTACACACTGCAGGCACGCGCCTACGCCAACGATGGCGCCACCATGAACAGCGCCGTGACCATCACGGTGGATGAGCTGTCCGGTGACCCTGTCTTCCTCGAGACTGGCGGCCTGGTTGTCATGGAAGCTGAATCGACCGCGTCACCGCTGGGTAAGTGGATCCATAAAACCAACGTGGTCAACTATACCGGGACCAGTCACATCGAGTTCACCGGCAACGGCATCAATGGCGGCAACCCCAATTCGCCATTGGTCTACAAATTTAAAGTCGCGAAGGCCGGCACCTACAAATTGTTACTGCGCTGTCACAAGCGTCTGGAAGGAGCAGCCAGCGATAAATGCAACGATGCCTATGTACGCCTGGAAGGCGATTACACCGCGGCTTCCGGTGCGCCGATAGAGTGGTTGACCACGGATACCAAGCTCTATGGCGGTTCCGCGTCAGGATGGGGCTGGAGCGCCCAGTTGGATCGCGACCATACCAAGAAAGCTCCGCTCTACAACCTGAAGGCCGGTGAAACCTACACGTTTGTCATGTCCGGACGCTCGATCCGTTTCAATGTCGATCGCATCATTTTCCACCACAGCACGGTCACGGATGCCACGGCCAAAGATCCGAGCCAACCGGAATCGCAGCGTCAGGGCAGCGCAAACCAGGTGCCGACCTGCGCCATTACCGCGCCGGCCAACAACGCGA
>CAZOLK010000470.1:0-3113 GCA_964580325.1 uncultured Verrucomicrobiota bacterium
GTCGCCATCCGTATCGTCATGACCATCATATCTCAAGGAGCCGAAGTACGCCATTTCCCACCAATCCGCCAAGTTATCAGCGTCTGCATCCGTGAACTCATCGGACCCTATATCTATGCCGGCGCCGTTGTTGCGTGCTTCTCCATCGATATCCTTCAAGCCTGCCTGCGCATCTATCAAGCCAGCGTTCATGCATGGTGATATCGGCAGAACATGCAGCCGATCATAGAACAATGCTGGATCTTCATGCATGTTTCCAGCCAGCTCTTGATCGAGACAGCAAAAGGAGATATCGTGCATGCCGCCATCGGTTAATTGCGCAGGTTGGTTGTCGTGGACAATGGTGTTGCGCAGGATGATCGAAGAAGCTTCATCGTGGTATTCAGGACCTCCGATAACCGCGGTATTATCGACCAACGTACAGTTCCAAACTGTAACCTGCCCTGCTTCGCAATGGAAGCCGCCGCCGTTTTGAGAGGCGGAATTCGCACCAACCAAACTGCTTACACAATTCACCGTCCCCTGTTGGATGGAAAGCGCGCCGCCATCCTGCGCCCGGTTGTTCCGTATGCGACAATACTCGATATCGAGAGAAGCCAAAGCATCAATATGCACAGCACCGCCACGATCAGCGGCGACATTGTTGCTCAAGATACAGTTATGCAAAATGGAATGTCCAGCCAGGCAATTAATAGCACCGCCGTTATCGGCCGCGCCATTGATGAGCGTGAGTTCCTGGATAGTGACATTGGCGGATAGTTTAAAAATCCGGTTTTCGCCTTCTGCGTCAAAAACGACCACCGCATCTTCATCGGGAGACAACGTCATGTTGCGATCAATCATAAGCCCACAATTGCCAAGACCTGAATACGTGCCTTGAGCAAATCGCACTTCGCCGCCGACAGGAACATGCGTGAGAACCTCGGCAAGCGTATTGGCCGCGGTTTCGGGAGTATTGTATGGAGCCATGGGGTTGGCATTATTCAAATCGACATAGACGATATTGGCCAGATCAAAGCTGACCTCAATAGTGTGGTCCTGTTGCACGTTCACCAATTCATATTCAGAAACCGCTTCCACGGAAATACCGTCCACTTTGACGTCAGCGATGATGTAACCGGGGCTGGCTGTGATGGTAAAGGTTATGCTCTGGCCGTTGTCTACTTCAACGCTCCCCACAGGATCAATGGTTCCGTTTTCGCCGGCAATGGCTGTAATGGTGTGTGTCACAAGCGCTTCGAAATGGGCGGTGACTGTACGCACGCGATCCATGGTCAGCGAAATGGGGGTGACCAGAGGATCGGCTGCGCCGATATCGCCGGACCAGTAGCTGAACCGTGAGCCAGTGTCGGCATTCGCTGTTATGATGACAGGTGTGTTGTTCGTCTGCCAGCCATCGCCCACATCAACGCTACCATGGCCTAGGACTTCCGTATTCAGGAAATAATTGGTTCTCCAGTTCCACGTCACGGAAGTATTCTCGCTGATATTGAATGGTCCCGTACTGATGTTCGGCCCCTGGGCAGGTGCGCTACCTGTTGCGGTCCAACCGGAACATACATACTGTGTGGTTGTCTGGACGTCTTCGGCATTGACCGTACAGGTGACTTCGGCGTTATGCGTATAGGTGTAATCACCCGCGGCAGGATGTGGAGTTCCGTGAGCTGAAACCACGATCAGGTTATGGGTGGCCGGCAGGGAGAATTCATCAAGAGGATTGCTTCCAGCCACTATCTCTTGTCTATCCGTATAACCATCGCCATCGGTATCGTACTGATCTGGTCGTGTGGCATAACGATATTCATCCAGGTTGGTCAAGCCATCCTGGTCTTCATCTCCGTCTGGTTGACGGTCACCATATAAAGCTTCCCACCAATCCGGCAGATCATCGTTATCCGCATCCGTGAACTCGTCAGCGCCGATATCAATGCCATGGCTGTCATTTCGCTTTTCGCCGTCTATATCGACCAGTCCAGCCCGATTGTCAACCAACCCGGCATTCACGCACGGCGACGCGCCCATGATATGCAACCGATCGCTGGTCAGTTGAGGATTGGCGTCTATATTTCCCAATAGATCCTGGTCAAGGCAACAGGCAACGACATCCAAGCTACCAGAGATCAAAAAAGTGGGTTCGTTGTCGTGTACCATGGTATTGCGCATGAGCAGCGAAGAGGTTGCATCGTGATATTCGGCGCCACCGGTTACTGCCGTATTGTCTACAATAGTGCTGTTCCATACCTCCAATTGCGCATGCTGAAGATGAATCCCGCCGCCGTTTTGCGAGGCGTTATTGGCGTGAACCAGGCAACCGATCATCGTGGATGCTGCTTGCTCGACACTCAGAGCGCCGCCATTTTCAGATTGGTTATTGAAAAATCGGCTATATTCAAATCGAATGTCGGCCGTGGCGTCGACAAACACCGCACCACCGCTGAGCGTTGCTTGATTTTCGCGAAAAGCGCATTTGCTCACAACCGGCGCACCGCCATTGCAATAAATGGCGCCGCCACGTTCTGCCGCACCATTGACAAAACGAACTCCACTGATTCGGGCGTTACATGCAGAAAGCATGAACAACCGATCCAGCCCCTGACCATCGAGAATAGTCGTAGCATGCCCCTGTCCTATTAACGAGATATTGCGTGATATCGTCTGATTGCGGTTGCCGACGCCCTGGTAAACGCCGGCAGCCAAATGAACCACAGCATGGTCGTAGGCCAAGGCAAGAACGTCGGCCAGGTTGCGAGCCGCTTTTTGGGGTGTGTTATAAGGCGCTAGCGGAGTGGCGCTGTTTACATCCACATAAAGATCGACTGGAGCGAACGATACGCTGATCGTATGATCGGCAGTGATGTTCTCGAACGCATAGCTCGTTGGCGGAGGCCATAGCAAATGACCGTCGACAAAAACCTGGACGATCTGAAATCCAGCATCAGCGCTGAACAGGAACGGTTGTGTTTGACCGTACTGGACAGCGATTTCACCTGCCGGATCAATGGCGCCATCATCGCTTGCAGTTGCAGTTATCGTATAGACCACAGGTTCAAAATGGGCGGTGACCGTGCGGGCGCGATTCATGGTCAGCGAAACGGAGGTGGCCAGGGGGTCGG
>CAZOLK010000471.1:0-3101 GCA_964580325.1 uncultured Verrucomicrobiota bacterium
GCACATTAGCCAGGGTCGCGTCCACGGCTTCCGCGTTCAATGTATCGTCGATGTTGACCGCCAGCGCGGTCTGGTTGACAAACGTTTTTTCGTGGCGGAAAAGCACGGTTTCTTTGCCCAGCCTGAGCGTTTTTTCCGGTCCCAGGGACAGTCCCTTGACCGGCGGTTCGCTGGCCGCGCCGAGGATTTTCTTGGCTTCGTCCGAGGCGTAGGGGCATTCCGAAAGGTCTGCCTTCTGCGCCGCCAGCTTCATGGCGAATGCCAGGCAGGTGTTGGATCCGCATTCCTTGCAGTTGGTCTTGGGCAGCAGTTTTTGAATCTGCAACCCCGTCATTTTCTTGGCCATGTCATAATCTCCAAACTAAGCTAGGGTGTTTTCAATCGGCGTGTTTGCCGTCCAGCAGGCGGTAGATGGTTTTCTTGACGCCCATTGCGGCTTCGGGGTGGTACATGATCAGCAGGTCGGCGCCGGCGTAAAGCAGGCTGACCGCAGTGGCCAGCTCCCACATGGCGGCGCGTTTGGCGCGTTCGCCCCAAGCCGGGAATTCTTCTTCCGTGGCCTTGAACTCCTTGATCTTGGCGCATTCTTGGCCCGGCGTAACGATCATCGGTCCGGCCAGCATGGCGTCGCCGTTGAGTCCGGTCATGCGGATGCGCTCCATCACCGAGTAGGTGTATTCCAGGCCGTAGCCCGTGGCGCCGGTCATGGGATCCATCACGATCTGGTCCTTATTGACGTCCATGTTGGTCAACAGGATATTCATCTGCTTGGCAATGTTGACGTCGATCGGGCTCTGCGACACTACGGCGTGACCATAGGCCAGCGCGGCGCCAGCTATGGTGCGGTAGTTGTCCTGCTCGATCCAGTTCAGCAGCAAGCGCTCGCCGGCACAAGCCTGGGCCACGGCCTTGAGCACTTCGTTGTTGGTCTCAAAATGGTTGTGACCGGTCACGATCAATGGCACGTCAACGGCCGCCAATACGCTCTTGACCACGTCCACTGCTTGCTCCGGCGCGCGTGCGCCACGGTCAGGGTGCGTGCTTTCCAGGCGCACGCTGATCATGTCCGCGCCATAGTTATGGACGCACAACCGCGCCATGGCTGCCGGATCGTTGAGCACGTCGCCGTATGCTTCGCGCAAGGACGCGGGATATTTATTGTTGACGGCATCGAACACTTCCATGGCCACCAGCGGGCGGTGGGGTATGGCGCCTTCCCACAAGTGGAAGGGCATGCAGGATGCGCCGCCAATGGTATAGTTGCAGCGTCGCGAGCCGCCCTCGTCGGCGGTGGCGCCCAGGCGCACGGTCCATAGCGGCTCTTCGGCTTTGTCCACGGGCAGCGGGAAGCTGTTGACTTTGGCCAGTAACTCCGTGGCCGATGGGCCGCCGACCGCTTCGATTTTGAAGGCTGGCGCCTGGTCCGCGACCGGTGTGGCGGCATTTGCCGGCGTTTCGCTCGCAACGCTGATGGCTATGGTTTCGCCACCCAGGAAATTGCGGCTCAAAGTTTGGATGATATCCGTGACCACCTCGCGGGTCACCGCGGCTTTCAGGTCCTGCTTGATTTCGCTGATGATCTGTGCCTTCAGTTCGCCGATCATGTCGGGTTTCATGTCGCCGGCCTGTTCCACCTGCACCGGTTGCGCTTGCTCCGCGGGTGC
The DNA here is from genome assembly GCA_964580325.1 of uncultured Verrucomicrobiota bacterium. GTDB lineage: Bacteria > Verrucomicrobiota > Kiritimatiellia > CAYTQP01 > CAZOLK01 > CAZOLK01. The sequence continues at coordinate 1,665 of CAZOLK010000471.1, forward strand.
TTCGTTGACTTGAGCGGCAGGCTCCTGGTTTGTGTCCGCATCGGGAACGCTTTCGTCGCGTTGCGAGCATGCGCTGATGTCTTCCATGGTAAGCGCCGGGTGGCCGATCTTTTCGAGGTAGGCGCGTAACGTGTTGGCCTCGGTGGCCTTGGTTTCGTCGGCGATTTTGTCCAGCAGATCGGGGCAGCCCTGCTCCTCCAGTCTGGCGGCCATATCCTCGCGCAGCAGGTCTTTGAGTTCGTGCGGCATCCAGACCAGGCGGCGGAACCCGCCTTCGGCGCTCAGGAACTTGCGCGAAGTCAGGAATACCTTGCCGCAGCCCATGAAGCCGGGGGTCTGCTGACCGCCGCCCACGTTGCCGGCCAAGGACGAAAAGGTCATGCCCACCGGCGTCTCGCCGGTGAATTCGCGGTTGACCACCATAACTCCGTTGCACTCGGGCACGTAGCCGCAGATCACCTCGAAGCAGCCGCAACTGGTCATGGGATGGTCCATGATCGAATATGCTGAGAAGCTCTCGACCATTTTGTGGCTGTTGCTGTAGACGTATTCGTCAACGCCTTTCCAGATGCCGCGCACCGGGTCCAGGCAATCGCCTTTCTTGACCGGCTGGTTCGGGCCGGTCTCATCGATTTCATAGGCTGCCTTGCCGTCCAGCCAGTTATAGGCGCCGCACAGTCCGAGTCGCTCGGGTGTGATAATGCAGACATGATCCGGCGCGAACGACTGGCACAACAGGCAGGAGTAGAAAAGGTCGACCGAGTCGTCGGTCATGCTTTCCATGCGCAGGTTGCGTTCGCGATACACGCGCCGCGCTACCTCCAGCCGCTTCTCAACCTCGGCTTTGTCCGTGATCAGGGTCACCTTGACTTTGTCCACGATGGCCGGGTACTCGGAGAGCAGTTTGGCGTGCAGGATCTCGCCGTAGTGCTTCAGGCGCAGGCCACGCGCGTAACCGTTCTTGGAGACGCGGGTCCAGATGATGTCGCGTTGGCCCATGTGCCATAGGCCCTCGGCACCGTTGAGCAGGTGATGGACCTGACGTTCGAGAATCGGCTCGAAATCGGACTGCATCTTGCGGCCGGCCACTTCGACCCAAATGCTCAGCGGCATGGTCGTGCCGGCTTCGACCGTGTCGATGTCCGGTCCGATCAGCTCGATCTCGCCGTCCACGATCTGGTCTAGGTCCACCATGGTGACGAACTCGAAGGCCGATGTCTTGTTGCCGCCGAACTCGGCGTGCACGTCGGCTTTGCGGATGCGTTCGCCCTCGAACGCCGGGCCGTAGGGTACAGGGACCGGCACTTTATCGATCTTGACCTTGCAGCCGCGCACTTCCAGCGCCTTTTCGACCATCTCTGCGTGGGGCACGTTGGAGATGACGTGCTCGTAGGTGCAGACGCCGGTGGGCAGGATCTCGGGGATGTCGGTGTCGGC
>CAZOLK010000472.1:0-3092 GCA_964580325.1 uncultured Verrucomicrobiota bacterium
TTGAGGTCGTTCAGCCTGGAGATTCACCCCGAGAAGAGTCGTCGATTCAGCTTCGCAGATCCGCCGGCGTTTTCCAAGTACACGATTCTCTCCTTCGGAGCCCAAGAACTGCTGGCGTGGGCAATATTCAACAGGATGCTTTTGGTTCCACGGTCAAGGTGATCGCACGCCGCAACGCTCGGGGCAGGTTGTCCCGCAGCGTGTTGCGCATGGACGCGAACGGCATGCCTTTCTGGTAGACTTTCAGTCTCTCATGGCCAAAGTGCTCTGCCATACCTGCTGCTTCTATTCTATTCATGCCCGCATGATATCCGACACCCGGCTAGTCGGGTAGTCAGCCCATCTCGATCACGCCCAGACCAATACAATTCCCTTCCCCCCACACAAACCCGGAATCGTCGAAATAGTCAACTGGCCCATTGCACTCGACGGCCAGTGATGTTAGGATCGACTTCATGAAGCCTCTTGAAAAAAGCAGGGTCCTTTTTCCCGTTGCGCTCGATCACGCGCTGGATCTGCTGGCGCAACCAGGCAGTGTACCGCTAGCCGGCGGCACGGATCTTATGGTGCAATGGTCGTCTGGCCTCCTGTCCTGCCCCGTGCGCATAGTGAGTCTGCTCGGGCTCGATGAATTGCACGGCATACGTTTCGTGGCCGATCGGTTGGAAATCGGCGCGGCCACGACCCATACAGCGCTGCGCAACCATGCGCTGGTGCAACGGTACGCGCCCAACCTGGCTGCCGCGGCCGCAGAGGTTGGGGCGCGTCAGATCCAGGAGCGCGGTACGATCGGGGGCAACATAGCCAACGCCAGCCCGGCCGCTGACTTGGCGCCGTCACTGCTGGCTGCCGACGCCGAGGTGGCGTTGCGCAGTCTGGCCGGTGAACGCGTTCTGTCGTTGGCCGCGTTCTTTCTCGGTTATCGCAAACTGGATCTGCAACCTGGCGAGATCATCACCGGTTTCCGGGTTTCCTGTCTGCAACCCGGTGAACACGCGTATTACCGCAAACTAGGCGTGCGCCGGGCCCAGGCCATTTCCAAGCTGGCTCTGGCCTGCCGGGCAAGAATGATCGGAATCAATAGCCGATATCCACACCCAATATCCAATGTCCAAGGAAGGGAGGAGGAAGACCAGGAAGACCCGACACCCGACATGCGACACGCGAGACCCGACACGCCGCACCCGACACTTCTTCACATTCGCATTGCCATGGCCAGCATGGCGCCCACGCCCATCCGTTTGGTTGAGGTTGAGCAATGGCTGAATGGGCAAACGCTGAGCAACGCGTTATATGCGGAATGCGAAAAGCGCGTCGCGGCCGCGTTGCACCCCATTGATGACATCCGTTCCACCGCGCATTATCGCGGCTGGTGCGCGGCACGCCTGGTGCGCGCTTTCTTGGAATCGCTGGCCTGATCGATCTTCAACCAAACCCGAAAAATTTTCGGCCAGGGGCTGGATGCAGAACATGGGTGCCTTCATGTCCGGCAGTTGTTCCGGAAGCAACCTGATCTGGCCGGCAGCGATACGCCAGTATCGATACGCCGACCTCGGGAACTACCGTCTGCGGTGCTGTCATCCGTTTTCGCGGTCATGCCGCTGATCGTGACGGGCAGGTGACCTCGGTCAAGGTCTGGGCCGTGCATGTGGATCGGGACGAGACCATGTTGGCTGCGGCCATTGGTTCGAGCAACCTGGTGGCGAGCGCCGTGCCGGACAGCCCGGGGACGCTGGACTGCGGCGCTGTCCGGGGTAGCCGCTTTCGTGGCCGTGGCCGACGACGGCAAGGGCGGACGCGGATTCTCCAGCGCCGATGACCAGCCGCTAGCGCTCCATGATCAAGGACTGATTCAGGCACCACGTTAGGGCATGTTGGACGTTCTCGTCCGGAAAGTGGCGTTCCAGGTCGGTCAGGGTGCGCGTTTTGTCCAGCAGCGGCAGCAGGCGCTGTATTAATGAGGGCAGTTGCACGGTTTCATGGCGCAGGTTGACCGCCCATCCGCTCGATTCGGCTTGCAACCGGGCCAGGCGATCAGCTTCCGGGTAGTGCGGCGCCTGTACGGCGTGGTGCGCAGGTTCGGCCTGTATGTTGACGATGCCAGCCATGAACAATTGGAGCAGCGATTGTTTGACTTGATCCCGCGATGTCTGGTCTTGGTCGCCGGTCAGTTGTGCGCTCTGCTCCCACAGGTCCACAAAAGGCATGGCTGCGCCGCGATGCTCGTGGAGCACCCGCAGCACATGCTGTATATGCGTGTTGTGGATCGTCAGTTCGCTCTGGGCCGTACGGATAATCAATGGGCTTTCCATGACGGGTTGTCCGTCGTCCCGCGTTTCGGCTATGTGGTATGCTGCTTCGATGTAAAAATCGTCCAGGGGGCGTGAACAGATGGGTTCCGGCTTGATATGGCGGCGGCAGAGTAATGTGGTGCGGGAACGCGTGTTGAGCACGAAATCGAGCATTTGCTGGCGTTCCTCGCGCGACTTGCCCGGCACATCGGTCAGCCCGTGCAGAAAACCGTCGCTTGGCCGCGCCTCACACAGGTATTGAAGTTCGTGGCGTTCGCACTGGTCCATGAATTCGTGGAAATAAAAGGCATGGTTCTCCAGCCCGAGTAGATCGAAATACAGGTAATCGGTGCCGAATGCGCTGATGTTTTTCCGTTCCTGTCGCAAAAACGCCTCGTGGATCGTGTTCTTGCGCGGATGCTGTTCGATCAGGTAATCGATGAATTCGAGGCAGGCCTGCATCACGTTTGTATCGGCATGCAGTGTTTCCACGTGACAGGCCAACATGTCGCGCAAACTCTGGATCTGGTTCCAGCCGGGTTTGACATTGTAGTTCAGGTAGACCACGCCCGTTTCGGTCAGGTGCTGGCGGCAGAGCCGCAGGATCTGTTCGCGCACGTCCGGGGCGACCCAGGAGTAGACGCCGTAGGCAATGATGTAATCGAAAGCGCCCATCGGGGCCGTGACCTTTTCGATTTCCATGGTAAACAGGTCAAGGTTGTTCAGGTCCAGGTCGCGGACCTGACGCAGCCCCCGTTCGATATGCGGTAAGGAGGTGTCCAGGCCCAGAAATTCGCTGTC
>CAZOLK010000473.1:0-3087 GCA_964580325.1 uncultured Verrucomicrobiota bacterium
TTATGCTCAAAATAAATTTCTTATCTGCCAATTTTCAGGGGTGTTGAAAGTATGTCCTATCGAGGAAAAGAAGACCTTTTGTTGGATCAAAGGCTTCGTGATCTGGGCGAGATCGCCAAGCGGTTGCCGCAAACCAAACTGATCAGCGTCATGGACCGTGAGGCCGACATCTATGAAGTCTTCGAGGAACAGCTTCAACATCGCCTTGATCTTGTGGTCCGTGCGCAGCACAACCGCCGGACGACCGAGATGGATGAGCAGATGTCGATCAAATTGTTCGACTTGGTCAGCGCTGAGCCGAGCGCCGGGCAACTGGACATTGTGCTGAACCACCAGAGCGCGCGACCCAAGAAGAGCAAAGTAAAAGCGCGGTTGCCGATTACGATCATCCATGTACATGAAGAAGCGCCGCCCGATAGCGTCGAGGCGATGGAATGGTTCATCTTGACCAGCTTGCCGATCGAGAACGTTGACGCGGCGGTCGCGGTCATCGGCTACTACTGCAAGCGTTGGCGTATTGAGGACTGGCACCGTGTGCTGAAATCCGGCTGCCATGTGGAGGATCACACTCATCGCACAGCCGAGCGGTTGCGTCGCGCCATCGCCGTCGATCTGGTCATTGGTTGGCGCATCATGCTGATGACACTGCTGGGACGCGGTTGCGGTGATCTGCCGGCCGATGTGATGTTCAGCGACATCGAGATTCGCGTGCTCAGAGCATGGTGTAAGGATCGCGGCATCGAGCCGTTCCAAGATCTTGCCGGAGCCGTCAGGATCGTTGCCCGGATGGGTGGCTACTTGGGGCGCAAGAGCGACCCTCCGCCTGGTCACCAGCTCATCTGGGAAGGCCTACGAAACCTCTGTATGCTTTGTATAGGTTTTGCTTTGCGAGAATGATGCACGCCACCCGTCATCATCCTGAACATAGGTCACCCGTCTCTCGATAACCATATTGATGGGACTGTCCCTGCCATGTTCGCATGACGGGATACTGTCAGGCTGTAGGTCAAGAATTTCATTAGGCCAGCAATCGAGATCATCAGCTCCTATTGTCAGTGATGGTGTCTTGATGACCTGGCGCCAAGTGCTCAAATCTGGCTGCAACATCAAGGCAGACACACACCGTATGGTTCCGCGCCACCAACAATTGGGTCATTAGTGGCATTGTATCGCACGCCTGCAGTAATCTGTCTGCCGATTTGATATACAGGGACATCGATGCTGCTGAATTGGGATGGGGCGCAAGAATGGCCCTCCGTTTGGTCACCAAGGCATTTTCTGGAACGCTCCCGCGCTACGAGCATAAGGTACTTATGAAACGAGGCACTAGGTCTCGAAGCTTTTGTGCCCCAGGAGCTGCTTCACATGGTAAAGATTGGCATTACTTTTTAGCAGCTCCGCGGTATAGGAGTGACGGAAGATATGGGCGGTGACAACTATGTCCAGATTTAGCTGCCGCCCGTACGTCCGGATCCGTTCGTTGCGTTCGAAAAGGTCTCTCGATTTCCTATATATCTGGTATTTCAGGGCGCAAAATTATGTTTCTAAGTAGCTGCTTGTTGTACGCGCTTTTCTGAACGATTATGTTATATACTTTTTCTTCTAATTCACTACCGTAATATATTGTGCCATCCATTGACACATTTAGCACAACAAAACCGTCATTTTGAAATGGATTTCCATAGAGATGTTTTTTAAGCCGACTGTTTTCATTAGTGCTAATAGAATCAAGACGAGAAAATAGGGTATCAGAATTTTGGCCAAAATTACGCGTGAAAATAAAAGGAGCCTGATCAGGATAAAATTTATCAATATCGCTAACGATACACCAAGCATTATATATTCCCGATGATGCAAAGTTTTCCCAATTATCGGTTGGAGGCAGTCCCGGTGCTCCAAACAATGAGGGTGATTTAATATTTAAAACATATGAAGTGCATATATATGAAAGATATTCAGTTGAATTGTTCCACCGATGTTTTTGCGGAATGTTATTGCTCATGCTAGCCATGGGAAACTCCCAATATCTATATCGCCATTCATGATCAGGAGGTATGTTTGAGTGTAATTCGAGGACATAACATTTCATGTTTAACAAAACACAATTCAGATTAGCAATAAATCTTTGTTGTGCAACAACCGGAATCAATACCAACACAATAATCATTATGATAAATAAAATCACTAGCGTCTCAATTAACGTAATACTTTTGCGATAGAAAATTTTCATCTCTCTCATTCTGCTGCCTTTTTCTTGTGCCATTCATCATTTTGCTATTTCTGTATTAATAACTAATTAAACTAATCTGGCTAATGAGGATATTCATGAGGGAAATCTGGTACAACACCATAATAATTTAACGTTCCGGTTTCTTGCCGTACGATGCGTAAGTTTCTACTTTTGGGTTCCCTAATTTTTCCATTCTGTATGAATAAAAATTGTGTTAAACTAGCATAAACACCTAAATTATTGCAGCTACAGACTTCGGACTCACTACTCCATACTCTAACCAATATATCAAGGTATCGAGAAAAATATATTTGTGGTTCTTTAGGATATAAACGCAAGTAACCTGGTGCTCTTGGCAAGTCTTTTAATACTATTGTGTCAGAATTATTACATGTGGGGCAATGCTTATTCCATGGTCCAAATACGGTTTCTGTTTCTGGATTATAGTCAGGGGAAGATGGGTTTCCGTATCTTGCATAAACGTTTGAAGGAACATATGGAGTCGGTATAACAAAATTGCTTCGGTTGGACCTTTCTATCCATTCCAAATGACATTTGGCACCCTCTCGGTTGTCATTTCGGGTTTGTCCGTATCTCAGCTTTATCGTTATTCTTACTGTATGCCCAAAAAAATCAAATCTAGAGTTACTCACTTCTCTATCATCTGGGAATCCTTTTCTTACATCTAGGTCAATACCTTCAGCACAACAACAACAACAATCCGCAAGACCTAAGAAATCACTCACATTTAATGCTCTGTTATTAGACAGGAGGTACATGTTTATGCTACCATCTTCCCCAATAGGATCCCGATTATCCCACCGCCCAAGCAGAGGTGAATAGTATCTGAAGCCGTA
>CAZOLK010000474.1:0-3085 GCA_964580325.1 uncultured Verrucomicrobiota bacterium
GCATGCTCAGGACAAAAGCGGTAATGTCCGATCTGCCGCGCCGCATGTAACACCTGCGCAGGAGCTGGTCGTCCACACGGATGAACTGCAGCATGCGCACCCCGGCGCGGCTCGTTGCCGGATGGCTGCCAGCGGCCTGGTGCAGGGCGATCTGGGTGTAGATAGTCGGCGCCTCGAGGCACAGGAGCAGGATAAAACCGGCCAGCCGTCCCTTGATGATGCGTTTGCGGGTCGGCCCATGGAACACGTCCTGCAGGAGCCGCGACAGGTTGAATGCGCACACGGTGGAAAAGAGCGGCGCCAGCGGAACCAGGCCCAGCCCGAAATACAGGATGCCTATGGCGGCGAAGGGCGTGAACGGAAGAAACAGCAGGGCGTAGAACAGCGCAACGCCGCCGGCAAGACCATTGATCCAGGCCAGCGTCAAGGGGAGGCGTCGGCGCCCTTGCCGCAGCGACCAGAGGACATACAGGTTGGCGCACGGCACCAGCGCGACCAGCAGCATATGCAGCGGGGTGGCGATCGGGTCGAAGAGCAGCATGGCGCATATCCCGGTCAGCACCTCCAGGATCAAGGTGCCGGTGGGCAGCAGTACGCCGAAGATCAGCAGGAAAAAGAGATGTTTGATCCGGATTGGGACAACCGGTTCGGCGCGCGCGCCTTCGGGCATACCGATCCGGGCGACCAGCTCGCGTATCCGCCTTCCGGTGATGACGTCGGTGTCGCTTGCGGCCAGTTCTTCATGCATGTGCCGTTCCAGGTCCTCCAATATTTCATCAGGATCCCCGGCCGATGAATCCAGGCGCCGGCGCACATGATCAAGGTAGTTGCGCAATTCATCTTTGGCGGAATCGGTCCACGTGGTCATGCTTCATCTCCTTTATTTCGCAGCATGCGGTTTTGCTCCAGCAGACGGTCAACGTGACGGTTCATCCGTTCGACCATGCGCCGACCGGAATCGGTTAATATATAGTATTTGCGCGCCGGCCCTTCGGACGATTCGACCAGCCGGGTCTGGACAAAACCTTGAAGCCGAAGACGCGAAAGGAGCGGGTAGATGGTGCCCTCATTGACGCCCATGCAGGACAGAGCGACCAAGGTTTTTACCAGGTCATAACCATAGCGCTCCCTGTCCACCAGCGCATTCAGGATACACATCTCCAGAATCCCCTTGCGCACCTGCACAGCCCAGTTATCAAAATACGCGTCGATACTTTTCATATCAGGTACTATGTAATGCAAGATACCTGTTTTGTCAAGGGTGTGTGTTGATTTTTCGCAGATGCGCTCTTTTACGTGCTACCGCGTGTGGTATCGATTGCCGGATACTACTATACTTCGCGCCATCGATGGCAGGCGACTCGATGCACGTTGCCGGTTTCTTCCGTGGCCGGTACCTGATGCCGGCAGATGTCGCGGGCATGGGGGCAGCGCGGGTGAAAACGGCATCCGGACGGCGGTTCAATGGCGTTGGGGACGTCGCCGCTGAGTAGCGTGCGCTCTTTTTTCGCTCCCGGTTCTGGAATCGGGATGGCGGAGAGCAGGGCGCGTGTGTAGGGGTGGCGCGGTTGCTCGAACAGGCTTTCGGTCGGTCCTTCCTCGACCAGGCGGCCCAGGTACATCACGGCGATGCGCTGCGCCATGTAACGCACCACCAGCAAATTGTGCGTCACGAACAGGTAGGTCAGCCTGTGGCGTTGACGCAGGTCCTGCAGCAGGTTCAGGATCCTGGCCTGGACCGAAACGTCCAGCGCCGAGGTGGGTTCGTCCAGCAGAATGAAGTCCGGTTGCGTAGCCAGCGCGCGCGCCACAGCAATGCGCTGGCGCTGGCCGCCAGAAAATTCGTGGGGATAGCGCCAGCCGTGTTCTTGGCCCAATCCCACTTCCTCCAGCAATACCCGAACCCGCGCACGCCGTTCGGCCGCAACGCCGATGCTCTGCACCACCAGCGGTTCAGCCACAATGTCCTTGACCAACATGCGTGGATCCAGCGAGTTCATCGGGTCCTGAAACACCATTTGCATTCTACGGCGCAATCGGCGCAAGTCAGCGCCGCGCAGGTTGAGCAGGTCCAGCCCATCGAACCGGATGCATCCCGATGTGACCGGCAGCAGGCGCAGAATAGATTTGCCCAGCGTGCTCTTGCCGCAGCCTGACTCGCCGACCAAGCCCAGGCACTCGCCGTGCGCCAGGTCCAGATCTATGCCGTCAACGGCGCGCACGTCCGCGATTTTACGTCGGAACACGCCACCTTTGACCGGGTAATACGTGCGCAACTCGCGCAGTTTGACCAGGGATTCACTCATAGACTTCACTCATTATGCTTCACTTGCCGAAGCGTTGAAGCGTTGTAGAGATGGCAGGCCACCCAGTGGCCGGGCGCGTGTTCGATGCTGTTCGGTTTTTCACAGCGGCAGATGTCCATGGCGCGTGGGCAGCGCGGATGAAAGCGGCAGCCTGACGGCGGATCGATCAGGTTGGGCACCATACCCGGGATCGTGGCCATAGGACCTTTGTCGTGCCTGCCGGGCGCGGAGCGCAGCAGGCCCGCGGTATAGGGATGCAGCGGTTCGCGGAACAGGGCGGTCACCGGTGCGGTCTCGCACATGTCGCCGGCGTACATGACCGTGATCCGGTCGCACAATTCGGCCACCACGCCCAAGTCATGGGTGATGAACAGCACGGACGAGATGCGTGTCTGTTTGAGCGTCCTGATCAGATCCAGGATCTGGGCCTGGATGGTGACATCCAGGTTGGAGGTGGGTTCGTCGGCGATGAGCAGGCGCGGGTGACAGGCCAGGGCCATGGCAATGACGATGCGCTGACGCATGCCGCCGGACAGTTCGTGTGGGAAACGGTCGATCACGCTTTCCGCACCGGGAACGCCCAGGTCACGCAGCAGCGCGATCACCCGCTCGTCCACAGTCCGGTTCAACGGGCGGCGATACAGCGCCAGCAGCGGGACGCGGCGCGCCAAGGCCACCCAGGCATCATGAGGTCGCAGCCGTTCGCGGCGGCGCGCCAGCTCGCGCCATTCGGGCAAGGCGTCATACACATCAGCGCCGGCCTCCAGTTGGGCCATGCG
>CAZOLK010000475.1:0-3074 GCA_964580325.1 uncultured Verrucomicrobiota bacterium
TCGATCTTGCATAATCAGTTCAATGGCTTGGCGCAAATTCTCTTTTGCCTCATCTGTGAATTTCCTGCATCTTTGACATTTTCCTTGATAGCGTCAATTGCAGAGATTTTCGCCAATGTTTCATATATAGCTGCTCGTGATGGTCTATGTTTCACCTTCGGGGTGGCGTAAATTGGCGATCACTTCACCACGCCGGACGGAATGCTTTATCCGCTTATTGGGCAACCGCGTGGATCACCCAACACTCTGGCGCAACTCATGACGCCAGGAAATGTTATGCTACAGTTTCAACATACAGCAACATCGCAGCTTTTCAAGAAGAGATTGCCGAAGTTTTTAGTCTGTATCAGCCGACAGGATGGGCGTCTACGCTTCGTCGCACGCTTTATCGGCTCTTCCACTTCGGCGGCTTGAGCATGGCCCCGCTGTCCGCTCGATGAAAAATCCCCCTACAAACCCGGAAGCGCCACTATTTCACGACGTTTCCTCTTGCCAGAGACTGCATCGGCAGCCTATCGTGCCGGACATGACACAACCACAAAAAGCCGAATACCGTTCCGTGGCTGCCGACATGATCGCACGTTGGCTCAAACAGGATGTGTATCCCGAGGAGTTGACCGCCGGCATTACCCGCGACCGGGCCTTGGTCATGGAGATGGCCTATGGCGTGGTGCGCCGCCGCCGCACGCTGGAGTGGCTGAGCCGATGCATGGCGCGGCATGAACCGGAACCCGAGGTGCGCGCCTATCTCTGGCTCGGGCTCTATCAACTGGTCTGGATGCGCGGCATCGCGGACCACGCCGCGGTGCATGAAACCGTGGAAGCCTGCAAGCGCACCTGCGGTCGCAAGGCCAGCCGGTTTATCAATGCGTTGTTGCGAAGATATTTGCGCGAGAAGTCTACCCTGCTGCGCGACCTGGTACAGCAGCCTGCTGGCGTCCGTTTTTCCCATCCCGACCTGCTGGTGCGGCGTTGGACTGAAACGTTTGGCCAACACGACATGCGACGGCTGTGCCGCTGGAACAACCGGCCGCCCGATGTCGCGATACGGTTGGACCTGACCCGAACCCAACTTGCCGATTTCATCCGGAAGCTGGCTGACTTCGGGATTGCGGTGCGGTCGTCACCGGCCTGGCCGCGAAACTGTATCCACCTGCCGCGCGGCGTGCGCGTGACCGATGTGCCCGGCTTTGACCAGGGCCTGTTCACGGTCCAGGACGCAGCCACTTGTCTGGCCGTGGACCTGCTGGATCCGCAACCGGGCGAATCGGTCTGGGATGCCTGCGCGGCGCCGGGCGGCAAAACGCTTCAACTGGCCGAAGCCATGACAGGGCGGGGCAGTTTGGTCGCTTCGGATGTCCAGGTGGGACGCCTGCCGCGCCTGCGCGAGAACCTGGCGCGCGCCGGCCGCGCCTGGGTCGAGGTGCGCCAGGTGGATGCGACCGATCCGACGCCTGCACTGGCGCCCATGTCTCAAGATAAAATCTTGCTGGACGTGCCGTGCAGCAATACGGGCGTGCTGCGGCGACGGCCAGACGCACGCTGGCGCTTCAACCACCAGCGCTTGGACAAAATCCGCGCCATACAGGCTCGGATCCTGGTCGGCGCCGACCAGGCGCTCAAACCGGGCGGCTGCCTGGTTTACAGCACATGCAGCCTGGAACCCGAGGAAAACAGCGAACAGATCCGGTGCTGGCTCGATGCACACCCGAACTACCGTCTGGAACAAAAGCGCTGGCTCTTCCCTCCGGATAGCGGCACGGACGGCGCCTACGCGGCGCGTTTGCGCAAGGGGTAATTGGGAGTTAGGAGTTAGGACGTGCGCAAAAAAACTTCACCATGCGGCTTCGTTGCGAATGTTTCGAAATATTTCAATATTCCTGCAAATTCGCGCCTTGCCGACCTGGGCGAGTTACCTCCACAAATGGCGAACTTATTCTTGGGTTGTCTGCATCAGCGCGTGTAAAGCGATGGCGGCGGCGACCGAGGCGTTGAGCGATGAGATTCTGCCACGCTGCTCGATGCGCGCCGTGATGTGGGCTAGGTTGAGCACGAATTGGCCCACGCCTTTGTTTTCGCCGCCGATGACCAGGATAAAGCGTTCCGGTTTCTCCGCGCATACCTGGTCCAGGCTGATCCCGCCCTGCTGATCCAGGGCGATTACCCGATGACCCAGTTCTATGGCACAGCGAACATACTGGTTGGCTGAGCGGTCGCGGCATATATGCAGGTGTTCGCTGGCGCCGGCCGAGACGCGCACTACCGATGGATAGATCTGGGGCGAACCACGGCTGGGCAGCAGGATCGCGGGATAGCCCAGCACTTCGGCCGTGCGCAGGATGGCGCCCGTGTTATGCGGATCCTCGATGTTGTCCAGCAGCACCAGCCGATCATGGGTCATGATCACATCGAATGGACAATAGGGATAGGGGTCGGTCTCCAGCATCGCGCCCTGGTGGTCGCGCGAGTCGCACAAGTCGATCAGGCGGCCCTTTTCCTCCCAACTCAACGGGATGGAACGCTCTTCCAGCAAGTGCGCCAGCTTTTTGAGTCGCGGGTTGTTTTGCGACGATTTGCTGAGCATGGCGCGGTGCACTTTGCGCCGGCCGGCGCGGATGGCTTCGAACACGACGTTGATGCCGTATAGATATTCCATGGCTTTTCCTTTTTATACTGCCGGGTGCATGTAAAGCGGGGTCAGCGGTTCGGACGGTTGCCCCTGGTCCAGACGCTCCAGAGCCAGGGTGCCCAGGGCCTGGGCTGTAGGAAAGCGGCTTTCTTCGATCCAGGCGCAAGTGTTGCGCACCGTTTGTATGGCAGCGATGCGTTCCCATTCATAGGTGACGGCCAGCGTATCCGAAGGTAGGACGGGGGCCAGGTCTTCGGCCGCGAAAAGGGCCCAATCGCTCTGTTTTGCAAGCACGCCGGCATTGCTGGGCGTGAACAGGCCCATCCAAAATCGCTGGCGCCGCGCATCGCCGATCACGGCAATGGGCCGGCCGGGACTCTCGATCGCCACGACACGGGCCAGAGCTTCGCCGCTACTGAACGCGACCACGGGCCGTCCGCCGGGC
>CAZOLK010000476.1:0-3067 GCA_964580325.1 uncultured Verrucomicrobiota bacterium
AGGCCACGCCTGTCACGCCTCTTGCTAAATCGTCCGACCGTTCGGGCTCGCCTGACGGCGCTTGACAAATACTGCTATTACCTGTAATGTGTGCGATGAGTATATTTCGGAAGGAATATGCTTAACGAGTTGATAAGGAGGGGCGGCAGCGAGTTGATAAGGAGGGGGCGGGCAGCGCGATTTTGGCGAGTCTTACTGCCCACCCCCGTAATCAAACAACGGGACTGAAGCCCGTGTTGAGGTACCAGCAATGTACCTCATCACTGGCATCAGTTCCATGCAAAAATGCCCGCCCCAGACGTGGGGCGGGCCACCAAACAAAGCGAAGAAAGGAAAAAGAGAGCATGACACTGATACCAGAACACGAGATAGAACGAGTCAGAAGCGAGAACTCCATTGAAGACGTAGTCCGCAAAAACGGCACTGAGCTCAAGCCCCACGGCACCCAAGACCTGATCGGGCGTTGCCCCTTCCACCAGGAAGAAAACCCATCTTTCATCGTCACGCCGTCCAAGGGCATCTTCCATTGCATGGGCTGCGGGAAAAGCGGCAATGAGTTCCAGTACTTGTTCGCGTCCTGTTTGTTACAGGAAACTTGCGGCGCTGGAATAGGGCCATTCCTGCCACTTGGCAGCATGCCCGTGACGCACGGGATTGTGGTGGATATAGTTGCGCTCAGCAAAGAGATGGCGCTCGTTGCGTATGCGCCGATCCGCGTAGCCATGCCAGCATTGGCGTTTGCGCGTTTCGTCTTCGCCATTCCAGGCATGCGAACTCTTGCCATGCAATTGGCCGATGTATTTCGAAAGGACTTTCAACTTCTTCGTGCTGACCAGGGCATGCCAGTGGTTGGGGAGCACGCGCCAGGCGTAGACCTGATCTTCATTATTTCGGGTCAGGGTCTGAATTAAGGATTGGGAAAAGCAGGCCATGCGCTCCAGGTTTTGGCCAAGGATAACGGCATGTGAGATACGAAGCAGTTGCAAAGACACCGCAACTGCTTTATACTGAATCGTGAACATGAAGAAAGATCAAAAAACAAGCTACATTCATCGGGCAAGGAGTGAATGGGTATTGTGGTATATTATGAAAAAGAATGTTTGTTTTCCCCTTTGTTTCCTGGCGCTGTTGTTTGTCGAGGCGAGTCTGTCGCACGTGCGCGCGGAGCGTCGCTTCCCGATTCTGCTCCAATCCGTGAAGCTGCCGGCTGAAAAGGCGACGCCCGGTTTGCCTCAAAAACCAGTGCCCCACGCCAAGTTGCTCGATGCGGGTGGCGACGAGACGTCCCGGCCCTGGCTGGTCCAGTTCAAAGGCGCGATCCGGCCGGTCTGGAAAAAGGAAATCGCGGCGCTGGGCTTGACTGTTCAAGGGTATATTCCACAAAACAGCCTGCTGATCACCGGGTCCGCGGTTGCCACGCGCATGCTGGCCGGGCGACCGGATGTGGCCTGGTTGGGGCCTTTTCAACCTGCATATAAAATCGCGCCCAGCTATCGTGCGGCGCACAAGGCTTTGCTGGTGCGTCAGCGCAAAGCGGCTGCGCCCGAGGACCAGACCTTGACCGTGTCGGTGGTCTGTTTTTCCGAAGACGCTGTGATCGAAGCGGCTGCGCTGATCGTGGCGGCCGGTGGTAGAACCCTGGCCAGGTGTGGTGCCAGGGGGTTGCGCGTCGCGACTGATCCGGCCATGATCGATAAGTTGGCCCACCTGGCCGGTGTGCACTGGATCGAAGCTTATACGCCGCCGCGTCTGTACAACGACGTGGCTGTGCACGGCGATTTACTCAATGTGACCAATGTCTGGGCAACGCACGGACTGACCGGCGCCGGGCAGCGCGTGGGCCATGCCGATACCGGCCTGGACATCGGCTTCACCAACGGCATCTATCCCGATTTCAGCAATCGTGTGGCAGCGGCATTCGGTTTGGGCCGACCCGGCGACTGGCGCGACCTCAATGGGCATGGTACGCATACTGCCGGTTCGATCTTGGGTTCCGGCGCAGCAAGCGATGGCCAGTTTCGCGGCGTTGCTTACGAGGCCGAACTGGTGCACCAGGCAGTCGAGGACGCGGGCGGCGGACTCGGCGGTTTGCCCGCCGATCTCGGCGATTTATTCCTCCAGACCTATAAACAGGGCGCGCGCATCCATTCCGATAGTTGGGGCGCGACTGTTGCCGGCGCCTATACGCTCTCTTCGCGCCAGGTCGATGCGTTTGTCTGGGCGTATCCGGATATGCTGCCCGTATTTGCCGCCGGTAACGATGGACGCGATTATAATGGAGACGGCGTGATCGATTCCGATTCCATCGGCTCGCCGGCCACGGCCAAGAACTGCCTCAGCGTCGGCGCGACCGAAAGTCGCCGGCCATCCGGTTCTGGCGGTTATTCCGCTTACAATTATATCATGCGCTGGCCCGCCTATTTCTCGGCCATGCCCATTGCCGGCGACCGCATTTCCACGCCTTACGATGATGTGAACCAGGGGATGGCCGCATTTTCCAGTCGTGGACCTACGGACGACGGCCGGATTAAACCGGATCTCGTCGCACCCGGCACGGACATTGTCTCTTGCCGGACCCGGGCCGTTGGCACGCCCGGCGGCTGGGGGCCGCATCCTGACCTGGATTATTATTTCAACGGCGGCACGAGCATGGCCACGCCACTGGCTGCTGGGGCCGCCGCGTTGGTGCGCCAGTATTACGTGGACCGCTTGGGCCTGACCAATCCCAGCGCGGCGCTGGTCAAAGCCACGCTGCTCAATGGCGCCCGTTCGCTGGCGCCCGGTCAATACGGCGACGGCGAGTTCAAGGAAATCCCCACCGAACAGCCCAACAACGTGGAGGGCTGGGGCATGCTCGATGTAGAGGAGAGCCTCTACCCCGCCAACCAGCGTTACCTCCTGGCCTTTGACGCGATCGAAGGCCTCGAAACCGGTGAGCAACAGGCGTTTCTGGTCAAGATCGATGCCACGCACGATGTGCGCGTGACCTTGGTTTACAGCGATTACCCGGCCACGCTCGGCAGCGGTCCCGCGCTGGTCAATGACTTGGACCTGGCTTTATATGCTC
>CAZOLK010000477.1:0-1335 GCA_964580325.1 uncultured Verrucomicrobiota bacterium
GCGCCCCGGCGATCTCGACCTCACATCACCCGGCCGCAACCGCGACGGCGCGCGCGGCAGACCCATGAGCAGCGCGGCTTCGTGCAGACACAGATCGGCGGAGCCCTTATTGAACCAGGCCCGACTCGCGGATTCGATGCCGATCAGATTGGAACCGAACGGCGCCCGGTTCAGGTAGTGTTCCAGGATGACCTGCTTGGGCAACCGCTGTTCCAGCTTCATCGCGGCCACGGCTTCGAGCACCTTGGTGCTGAACGTGCGCTGGCGTGGGTGATTCATTTTGATCACCTGGGTGGTCAATGTCGACGCGCCTGAAACAATGCGGCCGCGATAGAGATTCATAACCATGGCCCGTGCCACGGCCAGCGGGTCCACGCCGATGTGTTGAAAAAAGCGTTTGTCCTCCGCAGCCACCAGGGCCTTGATCGCCCAGTCGCTGACCTGCCTCAAAGCAACCGGCCGGCAATCCACCCGTCCACCGTGCAGGTCACGCTCCAAGCAGACGCGCAGCAAACGGCCATGCCGGTCGCGGATCGCCGCGGCTTGCGGCAACGGGACCAGCGCTTGCTCGGGAACAGCCAGCCAGACCAGCCAGGCACCCAAAAGCGTCAATGCACCTGCAGCAGCTATCACGCGGATCAGGATCCGTAAAACATGACGCCTCATCTTCACGGCGCATCCTCCCCTGCCCTGCCCTTCACCTGGATCGTCGACCGTCCATGCCGACTGAACACGGTCTCATCGTACATACATACGGCCGAGATCGCCGGCAGTGCAAAACGACCGGGCGTGACAGCGCGTACAGCATAATAATAGCGATGCGTACCTTCATCCACGGCGCCGGTAAACCCGATCAACCGGTCATCGCGCCGATCCACATGCCGCAAATTCAAGCTGCTCTTGGTGCACGTCCAGGGAAGTTGGCGCGAAGTCTTCAGGTTGGGGTTTTCGATCTCCAGTCCGCCCGGCAGCAGGTCCTCGATCGCCAGGTTATCCAGCGACCGCATGGCCTGCAAGGTCCATTCAATCACGACCAACTCGTCTTGCGCAAAAGGCTTGTCCCTTATTTCAGCGCCGTTTTCATCCAGGAAACGGCGTCGTATGGCCACACCGGCGTCTTGCTCAGGTTGCCGCCCGTCCGCAGGTACGCCGGCACGGCGCCAACTGACGTAGAACATGCCCGGGCCGTGGTTGACCAGACGAACTGAAGTGGGATGGTCCTCCCCCTGCCAGGTTTTGCGCAGGTCCTGCTCATCGGTTACCGGCAACCGTTGATCGCCGAAAATCGCCTCGCCATCGAAGGCCTGCTCCGTAGCGGCGACGTGGCGGGCATAC
>CAZOLK010000477.1:1345-3041 GCA_964580325.1 uncultured Verrucomicrobiota bacterium
ATACATGCCCAGCGCGATCAAGGCCTGGGCATTCTCGCGAGTGGAGAACCAACGACCGTTGCGCTGCGTCCACATCAAGCGCTGCACCAGCCCCGGCACAGCCGCGCTTTGCGGATCCAGCCCGACCCAGGCAGCCAGCAGCAGCGCCAGATCAGCCGGCCCGGAAGACAGGCTGCCGTTGATGCGCCGCGGCGTGAGCAGCGCCTGCTCGGCGCCCAGACGGCGCAGCAGCGCATGGGCATCGCGCCGCCGGTCCATGGCAGCCAGGGCCGCAACCGTGTGGAGCTTGGCGCTGAAGTTCAATTCGTCGAACTGCTCCTGCAAACAGACGGTCCAACCTATATCCGCTTCACCGGCCAGGGCCAGCACGTGACAGCAGTAGGCCCGCAGGTTCATGTCTTCGCGCCATGCCGCGCCATCGGCAGCGACATCAATCGTGAGCGTGCTCCGGTCCAGGATAGACCGGAGCATGTCGCGCGCCCGGGCCAAGCGATCTTCCGGTGGTGCGAACCCGGCGCGTGACGCTTCGGTCAGGAAATGGGCGGCATAGACCGTACCCCAGTCATACACGTACCGGTCGTGCGGCCAGTAACTGAAACCGCCCGAAGCGGTCTGCATGGACAGGATGCGCAAGATCCCGGCCCTGACCCGATCACGGATGGCCGTGTGATCGGCCAAGGCAGGATCGAGGTGCGGTACCAAGTCTTCCAGATAAAGCAGTGGGAAGGCCATGGACACAGTCTGCTCCAGGCAACCGTAGGGATAGCGGGTCAAGTAGTGCAACCCGCCCTGCCAGGCAATGGCCGGCCGACCGGAGCAGTGCAGCGCGACCTGCTCCGTCCCCGCCAGCCAGGACCGGGCCAGATCCAGATCGAGCGTTGTGCCCGGCGGGATATTGGTGGCGGCGTGCAGCGCCATCATTGCGGCCGGAGGCCGGACCGGCAGTTCCAGACGCTCACGATACACCTCGTCGCCCATCCGCGCTTCAAGTTCCAGTTGCGCTAACCCCGCGCCATCGGCCGCGGCCAGCAGAAAATCCAGCCGTGCGGAAGCGTCCTCGGCCAGGTCCACGTGCGCTTCGACCATGGATCCCGGTTCCGTGCGTACGTCCGATGCACCATGCTGCAACCGGCTGAGCAAACAGCCGCCGTGCGTCGACGTATTCAGCGAAGTCAGCCGCACCGTGGCCATGCCTTGGGCGCCGGTTTCGTTGTGCAGTTCGACCGGGACATGCGCATAATCGCCAGGCGCCATGAAACGCGGCAGTGCGCTATGCACCACCAGCGGTCGCTTGATCAGCACAGACCGTTCCGCTGCGCCCACGGCCTGACATCCGGCAACAACAGCCATCAGACGCAAGGCGCCGGTGAATTCCGGCACATCCAGCCGCATCACGGCGCGGCCGTCGTGATCCGTGCGTACGCCACTGCGCCACAGGGCCACGGGTTTGAAGCGGCGGCTCTTGATCGGGTTCAGACGCCCGCGCAGCAACTCGGCGAAACCGCCGCCCGGTTCCGAAGGCGTCAACAAAAGGTCCTGCTCCAACTCGGGCATCAACAGCGCATACAGATCCTGCAAGCGCACGCCCAACTTGCGAGGTCGCATGAAATGCTTCCAGGGATCAGGCAGGTCAAACGCGGTCAACAGGCAGATGCCCTCGTCGACCGCGGCCAGGGACACGTCTGCTTCCACGCCG
>CAZOLK010000478.1:0-3035 GCA_964580325.1 uncultured Verrucomicrobiota bacterium
CACAATCTTCAAAAAGCAGGGAGAACCATTGTATGCTCTCTGGATAGACACGCCGGATGTATTGCCGCAGCCCGGTGCTGCTTGGCAGGTGGTGCAGACGATTGAGGTTACCACAAAAGAGCCAATCCCGGAGGTGCTGTGCAGCCTGCTGCTGATGTCCGAGTCCACCAGCGACCGCCTCTTCCGGCAGATTGCCGATACCTGGCTGGGGCCAGTGTAGGATAATCCGCTGGATGATTATGATCGGGTTGCGAGTCGACTCGAAATCCGTTCCAACATCGAAAAGCATACAATTTAGAGAATTGCCGTGTCTTCACATTCAGTGATTGAACCGGGGTATGCCTTTTTACCAAGATTAGTTACAAGCTCTTTTATGACTGATTTCTTGTTCAACCTGAATAACCCGTCAATGCCGAAGTAGCCATCAAAAACAAACTTCGTTCTAGAATGTCTGAGCCGCTGGGCGGGCACTAGTATATTCCCAGTCATTGCTATAGTCCCATCTTCTGCTCTGTACGCTACTGTACCACTGAGGTCAATTCGTTCCGCATCGTTATCTGTGGGATAGAGTTCAACTATCGGCACTTGGCAATGGAAACACAACTTCCGTACAAGGATACCCGAGTGCTTTATCTGTAAATATGCGTAATAATCACCACGTCTATGATACTCATCAGAAGGATCTTCAATCACAGCCTCAAAATTCACCTTAGTCGGGAGCTGCCCACTATTGTCCGATCTCCAAACGCGAGGTGGCATCACTTGTTCATTGCCCATATTGAAAATCGCCAATGTCATCTCAAGTGCCAATGATTGTCGAAAGGGCAATCTTCTTTGAAGCCGTTTACGGAATTCCAGAGGAGCTATCTGTACTGCGCCTCTACTCACTGCCAGTTCGGGAGCGTTACTCCGCAAAACTTTGACATTAGGTGCCAGATATTCAGCAAGGTCGGATTGAATGCACTCTTTAAGTGTACTCCATCTCGAACCACCACCTACCAATAAGACTGTGGTGATATTTGACGCTAACTGAAAGGCATCTAAGCGTATTTGGATATCCGTTTTTACTGTGTTCCACCACTCAGTATACGTTGCATTGAAGATTTCCTGAATTTGTTGCTTGGTAAGACTAGGGCCAACATGTATCCATTCGAGTTCTAGTTGGTTTTTTGGATTGTTGGAGTATTGAATCTTCTTTTGCTCTATTTCTGCCAACGCAGACAATGTGTCTGTTGGGTCTATGCCAAAAACTTCTAACTGATCGGTAAGTACTCTATAGGAGTAATTATCCTGGAGTTGAATCAGCCTTGTGCCACGAGCTGCATTAAAACACTCTGCAAGAAGATTTACGTCAAGCCACCGACCAGCAAGATTTGAAATGGAATATGTTTTTAATAGCGATATACCGCCAAATCGCGCATTGTCCAGGTTCACTACAGCTAAGTCAATAGTATATGCACCAATGTCAATAATCAGGGCAAGTCCAGCAAGTTTTCGATATTTTTTACGCAAAGAGAGCGTAACTGCCGTAGGCTCATCTACAACACGAATTTGATCTCGCGAGTATCCAAGAATGCTTTCAAAAGCCCTCGCCAGATTCTCTTTTCTTATGTATAGTTCCTCTTGGCTTTCCATAAATGCAGGGGTACAACACACAAGCATGTCAGGATTTGTGTGTGGCTTAATCACACCTGCTTGGGTTGCGTGTATCCAAAAGCCAGCAATGATCTGCGCAGCTGCTTCGGGGGGGGATACAACTGTTGCATTATTCCCAAAAACATCATAAATGATAGTACTTTCAGTCTCAGGCCAGTCTGTAAAGCTTAAGTACTGTTTCAAATCACATACGAGAAGGTCAGCAGGCATACCTCCAGGACGTTCTCGTACTGTCCAACACCCCGTATTATGCGGAACTTGGATACCGCGGGTATATTCAGCAATACAATTGACGATGGTCGAGTCAGCGCTGGGATCGTACTCTTTACGGAGATATGCAAGATACCTTCGAGAATAAAATTTCCGCCGGCTTGATATTGCTATCTTGGATGAACCTAGGTCAATTCCGAGAATCATGGGCATATTTATTCTGGCCTAACTGTCGGCTTACGGATAACTTTATTACGCCGTTTCCACCCAGGATACATAATTCTTGCAAGATGCCCATCAGCTAACCCGCCTAAGGCATTATGATTGGCAGGGTCATACGTGACTTGCTGATCAACTGAACCTACTGGTTCAAGATCATGGGTGCGCTTTAGAGTATCCAGCAAGAGCTCAACAACTACACTCAATTCTACGGATGGGGCAGTAGAAGTTGCATGCAACAACCGCCCAACCCAATCGTTAAGATGGCTCGTGCCGATTAATGACTCCAAACTTTTGTTGTCCTTTTTTCTAGCCATCATACTTCCGATAAGTAATGTCACCCCAGCAAGCAAAAATGCAATAAGGGATGCAAGCAGCCATTTGACCGCGACGGTTATCACTGCGTCGATAGCCGCTGCATTTGCCACAGATAGCGAGAGGATATCTTGACTCTCTTCAAAATTCTCTGGTACTGACAAATGATCTAACAGCGCATCCTCAATTATATCTACGCAGTTAACGTCAAGAAGTATCGACTCATTGTCCAAGACTTCTGTACTACTTAGGCATAAAAGAGCATCTGAAGTATTGGTTGGCTCATTAATCGAATCAGATTCAATCCCGGTTAGATATTCAAGTGTTGCTGTTAATTCCGAATGACAACTTTGCGAAATAATAAGTATCTGTGAGCCACTTTGAGAATCGATTGTAGGCTGAAGACATAGCACAGCTCGCGTTATCTGATTTCGAGATACGATATCCTTGATCCGTGCGACGCTCCAGAAACCTAAAACTAGAGCAAGTAGAAATAGAAGCGCAGTAATTACGGAGAGTTCTTTTCGAATAAGAAGGCGCATAATTTTCTCTCCAGTAGACTCTTATATCTGGAATAAACGCGGGCTATCGCCCGCCAACCCTGTGACCGGCGATGCTTCGCATCGCTTCAGGGT
>CAZOLK010000479.1:0-3031 GCA_964580325.1 uncultured Verrucomicrobiota bacterium
ATCAAAAAACCCCACTGTACGCGTATTTTGCCAACCGCTTGCTTGCGCCCACGAAACACTATGCCCGCGCGCCCGTCCTGTCGCGAAAAAGTCGAGGACGGTTAAGCAAAAAATGATGATGGAAAACACGCGTTTCATTGTTCGCGCATGGTAGCGGATGAGCCGGGGGGTTGTCAGTATTTTTTGGATTGGGATGTTGGGGGGCGGGAAGAGTGGGGCAAGGATTGGATTGGGCGCCCGGCGGAGCCGGGGAGGCCGATGAAGGTTTTGGTTGGGAATTCGGTGTGAGCCGGATGAGTCGATGAAGGATTTAATATTGGGCTCTCAAAATTGAGAGCCCGGTAAGCTTATGTCGTTGAGCGAATGAATGCGATACTACGAACGTTTATTCGCCAGCCTTAACGCCTTTATTTTGACGATTCACTATTCGCGCCGGATGCGCTTGTTCCTGCTGCCGGAGTGATTCGCACAGTGCATGCAGGTCCCAGTTGTATTCCGCGTTCAGCTTTTCTCTGTTTTCTCTTACTTCTTGTATAATCTCATCCATGATCAAGCTCCCATCAGTTCCTGCGGGGAACATATTTCCGGGCACTTGTAGCCCTCGATCGCGCAGATAGCACGAATTTTCGGCTTCATTTGCGCGTTGTCGATGTGCTTGCAGTTCCATGTAACAAGATAATCCATATTATGGGCGGCTGCAATGGCAATGTGCAAGGCATCTGCATTCTCTTTGGGCGGAACGCCCCCTTTGCTTATCAACACCCTGGCCAGATTTTCGGCTTGTTCGGTCAGCGGCAAAAGGGCGATATCCGCCAGGCAGTCCAGCCTTGATTTCGCTGTCTTTGGATCGCCTGATGCCGCTTCTTTAAGAACAAGTTCCGAAGTAAAAAGATCAAATTCCAAACGGTGAAGGTCCCACCATTTATGAGTGACGTGTTGCCAGGCGGCGGCGATAAGTTGCGCGCTTGGTCTGGCTGTATAATAGCTGATAATGGATGTTTCTATATAAACTGATGGCTTCATCACACGTCCTTATGGTTTATCGATGTCCACAAGTTAAGCCCGCTTGTAGAACGGAATCGCGGCAAAGGCAATCTTTTTTAATGCTTTATTCGTCGGGTTCCGTTTCCCTGGGGTGGAACTGACTGTGGGCTTTTTTCAGGTCCGGGATGCTGAGCTTGACGTAGGCCTGGGTTGTGGTCAGCAGCTTGTGGCCCATGATCTCCTGTACGTGGCGTACGCCTGCTTCGTGCTGGATCATGTGGGTGGCGAAGGTGTGTCTTAACACGTGGGGCGTTACTTTTTGTTTGAGGCCTGCTTTCTGCGCGTATAGGCGCAGGTATTCGGCTAGGGTTTGGGCGTGCATCCTTTTGCCCTGGCCGCTGATGAACACCGCTTGCATGCGCGGGTCGCTGGTCAGGTGATGACGCACGCCGTTTAAATAGGTTTCGAGGTAGCGGCTCGCCACCCGGCCGATCGGGACCATGCGGTCTTTTTTGCCTTTGCCCTGGCGCACGCGCAGCAGCCCGTTTTCCAGGTCCAGGTCTTGCAGATCCAGGTTGAGCATTTCCGTCCTGCGCAGTCCCGTGGAGTAGAACAGTTCCATCATGGTCCGGTTTCTGAACCCTACGGCTGTTCTGGTGTCGGGCTGGGCAAACAGTTTTTTGATGTCGGCTTCGCTGAGGACCGCCGTTGGCAGGCGTTGCGGTTCGCGCGCGTATTCGAGGTCAGCGGCTGGATTATGGCTGACGTAGTCGGCCTTTTTGAGGAAGGTGTAAAAGACTTTGACCACGGCCAGGTACTGGTTGCGCACTTCCACGGAGTTGATCCTGCCGCGCAGGTTGATGCGCTGGCTCTGGTAGTCCTGGTACTCCATGATCAGGCTGGTGGTCACTTCGGATGGATGGGTGATGCCGTAATCCGCGGCGAATGCGATGAAGTCCTTCAGCCGCTGGGTGTGGCGGTGGATGGTGCGCTGTGCGTAGTCGCGCGCTTTCCGATGAACCGTTGGAGCAGGTCTTCGAAGTGCATGGCTTTTCTCCTATATATGACACGTATTCGGGCAAGGGCAGTTGCCTGGGTGGTTTGCGTTGTTCGCCGGGATGGTTTTTGGCGTGGGCCTGTTTGATTTCATTGACCGTTATCCGGGCGTAGATCTGGGTTGTGTTGAGCCCGGCGTGGCCCAGGATTTGCTGGACGTGGGCCACGTTGGCGCCGTTGGCGACCAGGTGTGTAGCGCAGGTATGCCGCAGCACATGGGGCGTGACTTGCTTGGTCAGCCCGGCTTCCCGGGCGCAGTGTTTGACGATGCGTCCGGCAACGAAGATGGAGGCGGGTCCGCCTTTGCTGTGCACGAAGATTTTTGGATGCCTGTGTTTTTTGCCCATGAGCGCGGGTCGGGCCTGGGCCAGGTAGCGTTGCAGCCAGGCGAGTGCATTTTTGCCCAGCGGAACCACGCGATCGCGACCGCCTTTGCCCTGGCGAATGAACAGGGTTCCGTCATCGGCGTTGAGGTCGGCCAGCTCCAGGGCGCATAGTTCGCTGACCCTGGGTCCAGCCGAGTACAGCACCTCGAGCAGAGCGCGGTCGCGCAGCCCCGTGTCTGTGCCGGTGTCAGGCGCGGCCAGTAGCCGCGCCATTTCTTCGCGCGTGAGCACGGCGCACGGCAGCACTGCCTGCCCGCGCTTGAACCGGATCGCGGCGGCCGGGTCGGACAGGATCCGGCCGTTGCGTTCGAGGTGGGCAAAGAACCGGCGCACGATGTTGAACATGGTCTGCACCGTGCCGGGGGTGTGTTTCTCGCGCATGGCCGCGATGTAGGTTTCGAGGTGATGGGCGCGCATGGCGCGCAAGTCATGCACGCCGTGCTTAGCCATGAAGCGCAGGAACGCGCCCAGCTTGTTCTTCGCGGCCGTGATCGTGTTGGGCGAGAAGTTTATGGATTTTAACCAGGCAATGTAATTTCGGATTTCGGATTGCGGAGTGCGGATTGATGGGGATGGGGGATTGGGGATTTCGGAATGTGGGTTGT
>CAZOLK010000480.1:0-3024 GCA_964580325.1 uncultured Verrucomicrobiota bacterium
GCTGCTCTGCCTGGCCTGCGGCTGGTGGGCCTGGCGCGCATGGGGTCTGGGCGCCTGCTGGATTGCGGCCCTGGGCGCGACGCTAAATCCGAGCATCCTGGCCCACGCCAACCTGACCACTACCGATATCTCCATTTCCGCGCTCGTGCTCTGCGCATCATATCTGATCTGGGAAGCGCTGCGCAGCCGCCGTCCGGTTTTGCTCTACGTCGCTGCGGCCGTATTTGTCTTGGCCTCCATGTGTAAATTCACCGGTTTGGTCTGGAGCCTGGTCTTCCTGGCGGTTTGCGTGCCGTTGTGCGCAAGGGAGCTAGGTCATGTGCGCGTATGGCCGGTCATCCCGTTCACCCTGGTCTTCTTCGGCGTCTGCCTGATCGGGCTCTATGGTACACAACCACAGGTTTACCGGGCGGCGCGCCCCGAATTTCTGGCCGGCAAAGCGTTCCTGACAGCGCGGTTCTGGGAGGGCTTGTTTATCCAGACCAAACACGTGAGCGAAGGGCATCGCGCCTATTTCTGCGGGCGTCACTTCATGCAGGGCTCCTGGTGGCACATGCCGGTCATGTATCTGACCAAGCAGCCGTTGCTCTGGAATCTGGCCGTCCTGACCGGACTGGTCCTGCTCATACGGCGCACGGGCCGGCGTTGGGTCAAATGGATTCCGGCGCTGCCGGCGCTGATCTTTTTTCTGCTGCTCACCTTTTCCAACAAGTTGACCCTGGGCATTCGCCACTTTATGCCCGTGCTGCCGTTCACAGTGCTGGTCGTGGCCGCAACCGTCGGTTTTCTGGTCCGGATCAGGGTGCGCCGGATCGTGACCTTGCTGCTCTGCACCGTTGTGCTGACTGCGGCTGTCGAAGGCTGGCCGGCCTATATTCAGTATTATCCGCGCTGGGCCGGTGGCCCGCGCCATGGTCATTACTGGTCGGTGGACAGCAATTACGACTGGGGCCAGGACCTGTACGCGCTGGAAAAAATCTGGGACGCGCTGCGCCGTGCGCACGGCGGCCGACCGCCGCACCTGCTTTACTACGGTTTCCTGGATCCGGCCGTCATCTACCGCATGCCCCTGTCCGAACCGTCCTGGCGCGGCTTCATGGGCTGGCAGTGGATGCGTCAACAAGCAAACGCCAAAACCTGGGCCACCCGCTTTCGCGCCATGCATGGCCTGGTCGCGGCCAGCCGTTCGCAGCTAAAATTGAAGCCGTTCGGCATTGACTACAGCTTTCTCGACCAGGCGCCCAAGGGGGGCGACGGCCATCTGCTGGACACCTATGTTCTGTACGATATGCCCACTGGTAGCGGGGGCATCCCGCCCCTGGGCTTTCAGGAAGAAGAGGCTCTACGTTGACTTTAACATAACGAGCGAGAGGAGTATACACGATGCAATATAGAAACCTAGGCAAAACGGATATAGAGGTTTCAACCGTGGCTTTTGGGGCCTGGGGCATTGTCGGTGGCTTTAACTGGGGGCCGCAGGACGAGCAGGATTCGATCGCCGCGTTGCGTGCGGCATTCGATGCGGGCGTGACCATGTACGATACGGCGGAACCCTATGGCGAAGGCCGGTCCGAGCAGCTCATCCACCGTGCACTGGGCGATGTGCGCGACGACCTTGTCATTGCGAGCAAAGTTGCCGCTAGTCACCTTGCTCCAGACCAGGTGCGTCTGGCTTGCGAACGCAGCTTGCGTGCCCTGCGCACCGACCGCATCGATCTGTACCAGGTACACTGGCCCAGTCGCGAGACGCGTTTCGATGAGACGTTCAGCGCACTTGCGCAACTTCAGCAACAAGGCAAAATTCGGGCCTATGGCGTGTCCAATTTCGGCTGCCAGGATCTGGGTGCAGCCTTGGATATCGACCGCGCCATTTGCAGCAACCAGTTGGCCTATAACTTGCTGTTTCGCGCGGTCGAACATGAGATACAGCCGTTGTGCGTGCAGGAGCAGGTTTTGATCCTGTGCTACAGCGCATTGATGCAGGGGCTGCTGACCGGTAAATTCGCCCATGCCGGCGAGGTTCCGGATGACCGCGCACGAACGCGACACTTTCCCTGTTCGCGCCCCCAGGCACGCCATAACGAGGACGGCGCCGAGGCGCTGACCTTTGAAGCCGTGGCCCGGATCGAGCGCATTGCCAAAGACTTGGGCGCACCCATGGGCGATGTGGCTGTCGCCTGGTTGCTGGCCCAGCCCGGCGTAGCCACGGCCATTGTAGGCGCGCGCAATGCGGACCAGGCGCGTGGGAATGCCAGGGCCGCCGACCTTGTGCTGGATTTGGATACGGTGCGACAATTGGCCGAGGCCACAAATGCGCTCAAAGAGCATCTGGGCGCCAACGCCGATATGTGGCAGAGCGAATCGCGGATTCGTTGATCATATATAAAAGAAGAAAAAGGATTGCCTGCCAAGGAGGTTTGGGTGGGGAACCCATAGGGAAAACAGGCAATCCTTTTATACGGTAAACCTACCATACTTTTTGGCGGCGTCAAGGTTGATTTATTTTTTTTTGCCGTTTTTTTGTCAGGCCTTTATTCGCCGGTTTTACGGGCCAGCACCGAAGCGTTTTTCAGTTGGGTCAAACGCACCTGCACGATGCGGCCGTTGTCCTGGCCGCGGCCCTGAAAGGTGACCGGGATGTAGCGTTCCGTGTAGCCCTGGCATGGCCCTTGGGCGTCGAACTTTGCTGGCGCTTGTTCCACCAGCACATTTGCCGTGTGGCCCAGCCGGCGTTGGTGGCAGGTCATGGCCAGGTCGCGGGCCAGCGTGTTTAGCCGGCTCAGGCGTTGTTTGATCTCGACGCGTTCCACGCGACCGGCCATGGCCTTGGCCGATGTGCCCGGCCGCAGCGAGAAGGAGAAGATGTGCATGCGCGAGAAAGCCGCGGCGCGCGCAACGCGCAGCGTTTCGCAATCAGTGAACTCGTTGTGCGGATCAGTCCGGGTGATGGACACCTTCTCCGACACGGCCGGCGACGCCCCACGCGGCGTCAGAAACGCGATCCCGCTCCTGGTCGTGTCGAAC
>CAZOLK010000481.1:0-3012 GCA_964580325.1 uncultured Verrucomicrobiota bacterium
GGCCATGGCCGCCTGATGCAAACGCCGTGTCTCAAAACTGTGGACCGCTACACCACGCCGGCTTCCGGTTCGTCGAAGAAACCGGCCGCCGTACTCAGTGCCTTTTCGTAATCCGTCGTTCCCCCGGCTGTTAACCCATTGACCGCCGCAACGGTCTCCGCGGCGCTCACCGGTTCCAGCAACGTCGCATCCGTGCTGAACGCTACGACCGCGAAATCGGCACTCGAATCGATGTCGGGGAACTGCTCGGTGAGATCCTCAGTCAATGCTTGATACGCGGCTTGCGCCTGCGCAAGTGGCTCGCCTTCCATACTCCCGGAGACGTCGATGACGTACGCAAAATTATACTGGATACCTTCGAGCGTACCAACCGTCAGCTGATATTCGACATCACCATCGAACGACCATGCGGGAATATCGAGTGAAAAACGTCCGATTTCCGCACCGTCAGTACTTATGATAAGCTCTTCACCAAAAATGCTTGGCCCGTCAGCAATTTTTGTACGATCGTTTCGATCGGTCCTTAGCGGCACGAAAAAATCGTTAACGCCGCTCGGCTGGCCTCCTAGGAAAGGTGGTTGCTCGGGCTCCCGGAAAATCGCAAATTCGACATCCGTTAGCGTATCGGATCCCTCAAGGCCTTGCCCGTCATCGTGGACGATTTGGAACGTATTACTATCGGGATCGAAGACGGATAGTGAATACTGATCAAATCGCTCAAGATATGGCGCAAAGTCGATCCCGTCGCCACCGTCCAGAGTGTCGTCGCCAGCCGCGCCTACGAGTCTGTCGTCACCGCCATTGCCCGAAATAATCTCTCTACGTTGAGTTCCAACGATCTCCGTGCCGCGATCACTTCCTACAATCGAAGCCACGCTAAGCTGTTGTGAAAAACTACGCGCAGCTATTGGAGAAATATCCGAAAATATTACATTTGAAATCCTAGAAAAATAGTCAAGTGTTATTCCAGCGCCAAAATTGTCAAAACCATTTTGATAGCTAACAACACCAACAACTCCGGTGATACCCGTGCTTTGTAACTCTGAAAAAATTCCACTTCCGCTTTGACCGCCTTCAATATCTATTGTCTCAGAAAAGCTGAAGGCATTTGAATTTGCAAGGTCGATAAAACCTCTTGCACTCATTAACGTGGAAGCACTTGTATAGGCTTCACCTCCATAAAATGTACCAGTTACTACCGCATTTCCGTCTTCGTCGCGCAGTACAAAAGGCTCGTTGATGCTTTTATTAAAATTTTCAAATTCGACGACAAGCGGATAGCCCGCAGTCGAAATGCTTAGACCAAGTCGGTCGCTTATATCTTCGAAGGCAATTGGTCCAACCGCATCGGCAGGGGATATTAATGGAGCATCCAACGAAATCAAAGCAAGGTCATTTGGCCCGCCACCTTCAAACCAGTTGGTGTCTAAGAGCGTCACATCGGCGCGCGAAGCATTAAATTCGGACGCGTCAACAGGTACATCTGACCGCGACGCGCGACCATTTGAGAATTCTGAAGGAGGCAAATTTGGGACTTCGGAGGAATGCGTCACGCGGAAAACTGGGGCGATGTTGTTAGCGTTCTCGGCGACAACATGTGCTGCTGTCAAAACATGTGATGGACTTACCAGAACGCCCGAACCTAGCAATGAAAGATTGCTGTACAGTGCGTCGACTGCAACAATTGCGTCGAATGGAGAAGCAGAAAAATCTGTGACTAATGAACGGTTATCGGGGCCCAGTATACTCATGGTCAATCAGCCGCAAGTGATTCGAGTTTCAGATGATGTGGAAGCGTTTGGTAGCTTTACGACCCGTCCAGGCGAGACCGGAGGCACAACTGGCTCTTTGGAGTGGCAGTATAACGAACGGTCGGAGCAAGATGCTGAGCGGTTCAAATGGTTCCAGCGGCGACTTGTTGCTTGATCGCTTTTGGTGCGGAGTGCGCACAAGGGCAAAAGGCGGTACTGTCCAAAAGGGCTATAAAATTGGAGCTTTCGCGAAATCGCAGGTCGTGACGAGCCCGTCTCATCTGACAAAGGCTGGGCAGCGCGCAGTAGACGGCGCCTCGGAAAGTTTTTTCGCGAAGGGGCAGCGTGTGCGCGTAAGGCCCGACTGTGCAGACCTCCGGCCCGGCGCGAACGCCGGCGAACGAGGACGTGCAACGCCGCGCTGGGTTGGAAGGAACCGTTTGTTTGGCCTACAGAACCGGTCCTCGCCTCTGAGGACAACCGCACGCGCCTGACCCTAGCGCTGGTGAACAAACTCGCAATCCTCATTGAGACGGATGCGTGATCCATCACCGATGCGCTAGGGACATTCTTGGGGACAGGTATTTGGACGCCTTGGAGCCGCCGGATTTCTCTCCCTGCATCCGCCGCGCCCGGAAGCTGAGCCGGGCCTGCGGCCTCACCCGGGAGAAACTCGCCGAGCGCGTGCGCGGGCGGCCGTGACGGGGCTGCGCCAGCGGACATGTCGTCGACGAGCTTGCTGCCACGCCGAGCGCCGCAGGGCATCGGGGTCGTCCTCACAACCGACACGCCGCCACGTCCTGTTGCGCGAAGAAGTTCGTGACGGAGCTGCGGGCGGCGAGGCGCTGGTCCATGACGACGAGGTCGTAGTCGCCGCGTGGGACGTCGAAGACGACCGTGCCCTCGACGGGGATGCCGGGGTTGAGGGTACCGCTCGCGCCCGCGGTCCCGCCGAGCATGGAGAGCTGCGCCTGCGGCAAGTACGTCGTGCCGGCCGCATTTCGTAGCGTGAGGAAGTTGCCCGTCCTCCCGAAGGCCCAGGTCTGCGGACGGTTGGTCGTGTTGACCAGCTCGAGGTCGAGGACGAGGAAGTTCGCCGCTGCCTCGACGGGCTGGGCGTTGGGTACGGCGCGCAGATACGGCGGCACCAGCGAGCCTTGCCAAGCGGTGTTCGTGACCCGGAGATCAAAGGTCCGACCGACGTTCATCCCGGCCGGGTCGGTGCAGGGCCGCGTCGCCGGTCCCGGTTGGCCGGGCACGG
>CAZOLK010000482.1:0-2983 GCA_964580325.1 uncultured Verrucomicrobiota bacterium
GCATGTGCGTGGCGCAGGTGCGGCGCAGGGTGTGCGCGTTGACTTCCTTGTCCAGTTTGGCCAGCTTGCCGTAACGGCTGATCAGCCTGCTCGATCACGACGATCCGGTAGCGGCCTGGCGCACGTTTTCGGCCTGGCAGCAGAAAATTGTGGATTGGTTCAGAGGCAAGCAGCGTATCCATGTGACCGGTCCGGGCACGGACCTGCGGCTCAGCATTGTTGACCGCATCTTTATCAATAGCGACGGCAAGCGCAACATGCCCAGCGGCGAAGTGTTCACCGGGCCGGTGGAGGACAGCGTTGAAGGTTGCGTCAGCTTTACCTATCCAGCCGTCTACAATGGCCGTGAGGTCGAGGGCGTGCTCCTGGAATTCGAAAAAGGCCGCGTGGTCAAAGCCAGCGCAACCAAGAACGAAGCGTTCCTGCTCAACATCCTCGATACGAACGAAGGCGCGCGCTATGTCGGCGAGTTCGCTATCGGCACCAGCCCGAGCATTGACAGGTTCACTCGCGCAATTCTGTTCGATGAGAAGATCAGCGGCAGCTTTCACATGGCGCTCGGCGCCTCGATCCCTGAAACCGGCGGCCAGAACCAATCGGCGGTTCACTGGGATATGATCTGCGATCTGGGCCAGGGCGGTCGGATCGCGGTGGATGACCAAGAAATTTACCGTGACGGTCAATTCACGGTGCAAGCCTTTAACCATGAATCCTGAAAGGAGTAAACCATGATCAAAACCATATTGCTTGCAGCAATGTTCATCGGACTGGCCGGGGTCACAACCGCTTTTTGCCTGAGACCGCATATCAAAGGGTCGGGCGTCATTGTCAAGGTGCGGCGTGAAATTGTGGACGTGCAAAACATAGACCTGACCGCGCCGGCGCAAGTGTTCATTACTCAGGGAGATATAGAAACGCTGGAAATTGAAACCGACGACAACCTGGCGCCCCATTTCATCTCAACGGTCGAAAACGGGACCTTGAAGCTGGGTTGGCGAGACGGTGCCTACAGCACGAGTAGCAGCCTGATCCTGCGCGTTAGCGTCAAAACGCTGCGCAACCTGCGCATCGCCGGTGCCGGGCAGGTGATCGGCAAGACCTTGGAGGTGGAAGCTCTTGTCATCATCCTCAGCGGCGCAGCCAAAATTGAGCTGGGTCAGCTTGAGGCTAAGGCTCTGGACCTGAACGGCCGCGGGTCGGGACTGGTCGCTATCGGCGGCGGCAAGGTCGAACAGCAGCGCATCAAGCTGACCGGTTTAGCGTCATACCAAGCCGTGAACATGGCCAGCCAGGCCGCAAGCGTCAAGATCATGGGCTCAGCTCAGGCAGCACTGAGCGTTACGGAAAAATTGACGTATGAAATTATCGGCAGCGGCAAACTAGATTACAAAGGCGACCCTGAAACCAACGGCAAGATCCTGGGCTTATGCCTGGTCAATAAGCTGGATGAACATACGTAGTTTGAAGGGATGTACACAACGGCTTCATTATAAACTTGTTAGCTGTCCTTTTATGCAACCGCAGGTGTCTATCTGGAGATGAACACTACGTGCGAATAAATCGCCAGCCCCAAACGAAAAAGCGGCTGATAACGCAGCCGCTTTTCAATCTCGTCGTTTGACCCGCGGATCAGAAGTCGTAGCTGGTTTTCAGGGTCACAAACAGATCTTCATCAGCCTGGGTTGCGCCGTTTCCGTACAGACCCATGGTCAACTTTTCGTTCATTTTATAAACCATGCCGCCGCCGGCATAATAGGCCCAGTCGTCCTGATTGTTGGGATCATGACGTTCTTTCATCCGACCTTCAACCACCAGCGAAAACTGTTCGCTCAAATCATAAATGGTACTGAAGCCAAGAACCACGGAGTTTTCCTCAGCCTTCAGGATATCATAACTCACATCGCCGATAAAATGGACGACATCCTCGACCACTGTACCGATGGAGACACCCAGACGGAATGTGGTGACACCGCCGCCAAGGCCCTTATTTTCATCGCCTGTATCGAAAGTATAAGTGCAATGCGGGATGATGTAAGGATAACCGAACACATCCTCGAACGCACGAAGCTCCAATCCGATACCAATATCACCCAGACCGTTTTCCGTGTCAGCTTCATCCGGCTCCAGGCTGTTGAACGGCAGATTGGCGGTCAGCGTCAGATTTTCATAAACGCCCATACGACCAAATAGGTTCAAGCTCCACAAATTGGCGTCGCTCAACGTGTATTCTTCTTGTGTATCCTGAATTTCATGGTATTCGATCCGCAAACCGACTTCAGGCTTCAAATAGTCAGGAAACTTATTTTCCTTACTGAATTGAGGCCGGTTCATTTCTGCCCCAGTCATATTCACCACCGCTGCAAACACTAACAACGCTACATACTTCCGCATATTCCATCCTCCAGATATTTTTAAAGTATCACTTGAAATGAAAAGTAACAAAACCAAAAAAAAATGACAAGCAAAAAAAACAACAAACACGACGCATTTGAGTTCCGTGCATTGCGGCTTAAAACCATAACGCCTAGCACAAGCACAAGCCTTTGCTTCCGGAAGTTCAGGGGCAAGATGCTATGACAACGAAACTGCCTAATTTTGCACACATAGTTCGTTTTTTTTATTGCAACCCATTTTGAAATTAATCAAATCGAGGAATTTGACCAAAGCGAGCAACCCACCGTAAACCGTCAAGCTCTCGCTGCATGTGCCATAGCGCGTATTGGGTTATAATAAAAAAATCGAACTATGTGTACAAAATTCAGGTATTATCTTGCCAATTTTATGGACAAAATTTTGAGATGCGATACTAGTTTCCTGCGATCCGCTCTCCGCAAGTCGGCTTGCTCAATCTGCTGGTAAGTTCTCATTCGTTACGCCCAACGGGTGGCAGCGTTCAAAATTCCCGGTCTCGCCCATGTCATCGACCCACGGAAATCTACAAATCCAACGGCACACGCCAATCCAAAGTCTGGGACAGTTGTTG
>CAZOLK010000483.1:0-2960 GCA_964580325.1 uncultured Verrucomicrobiota bacterium
CATGGTCACCTTGCCGGTGCCGGGCGGGCACAACCTGATCAATGCGCTGGCTGCCTGGGCGGTGATGGAGCACCTGGGCTGTTCCGCGGAAGAGGCCGGGTTGGGATTGGGCCGATTCCAGCCGGTGCGGCGCCGGCTGGAAATGAAAGCGGGGGGCGGCGGCATCACGGTCTATTCGGACTATGCCCATCACCCCACGGAAATCCGCGCACTGATCGATGTTGCGCTCAACATGCAGCCCACGCGCCTGCTTGCCGTGTTTCAGCCTCACCGCTACACGCGCAACCGCGCCCTGGGCGAACGTTTCCCAGCCGCGTTCAAAGGAGTCGACATGCTGGTGCTGACCCCGGTCTACGCTGCATCGGAACAGCCCATCCCCGGCGGCGCCACAACCGATCTGCTGCCCCACTTCGCCGAATTCGGCGAAGTGCCGCTACGTTACGAGACGAGCCTAGAAAAAGCCTGGCAAACGCTGCGCCGGGAATTACGCAAAGGCGATATCCTGCTGATCATCGGCGCCGGCGATGTGGAGATCATGGGCAACTGGGCCGCGGATGAGTTAGGGGAACACGGACTGACAGACTGACAGACACGGACTGGACTAAGGGGCCATTCATCCCATACGGCTTTGTTGCGAATGTTTCGAAATATTTCACTATTCCTGCAAATGCGCGCCTTACCAGATGGGCGACTTACCTCCACAATGGCGAAATGGCGAAATTATTACTGAGCAGGCCCTAAGCTGAAGCCAAGCGTCAGGGGATTCGTGTGCCCACCTTGTAGAACAAACGCTCTTCGGCCGCGTGTTGCGTGTCCGTGTAGGTGTTGCGGTCGACCGTGGGCGGAATGTCGGTCTGCAATACGTGAAACGCGGACTGCAGGTTGGTTGACCAGTAGAGCGTGTACAGACGGTTGGTGACGCTGAACCAGGTGATGACCGGCTGGGTCTGCCAGACGTTTTTCCATTCTATGGTGAAATACGAGTCAGCCTGACCGGGATCCGTACCCGCAATCCACTCTTCCAGGTTGCTGAAAAGGTCGCCATCCTGGTCCGCATAGGGTAAGGCCGCCATGCCGTTGGTGAAATAATGCTCCTCCCACCAGTCAGGCATGTCGTCGCCATCCTGGTCGCCGGCCGCGCGCGGCGTGAAAAAGTCCAGCACCCGCGCCATGACCTGGTTGCGCACGGTTTCACTCCGGATGGTCTCGAACGGAAAACCCATGACCACGGTCTTGTAGACCGCGTTGCTCCACTTGATCGCGGCCGTTTCGCCACCGCCCGGTGACGATCCGTAGTGCAGGATCGGCGCGGCGCCGGGCTGGGCCTGGAGCACGTCCGCAAAATCCACGGAATAGGTCGCGCCGCTGTCGTCATCAAACAGAAACGGGCCGATGCCGTCCAGCAATCCCGCGCCACGCCCTACGGCCTGACAAGTATCCGCGTCATCAGCCACATAGGCCGCGCCCAGGATCTGGCGCAGGAAGGCCTGATCGCTTGTACTGCCGCAGTAATCGAGGTCCCAGGCCAGTTCCGCGCCCGACACCATCAGACAGCCGCCGCCCTGTAAATAGGTTTGCACCAACGCCTGTTCCGCGGCGCTGAACGTTTCATCCATGGTGGATTCCTCGCCCAGGATCCAGATGACCTGGTCATAACCGGCCAGGCCGATCACGCTCTGCTCGATCAGGCTGTGGTGGCAGGCGTCGAACGAGCGGCTGGCCGCGGCAAT
This sequence comes from uncultured Verrucomicrobiota bacterium, assembly GCA_964580325.1. Lineage (GTDB taxonomy): Bacteria > Verrucomicrobiota > Kiritimatiellia > CAYTQP01 > CAZOLK01 > CAZOLK01. Next base: position 1,731 of record CAZOLK010000483.1, read on the forward strand.
GGCCTGACCGTACTGGACCACGTAATCGAACGCATTGATTCTGCGCGGCCGCACCAGGGTCACGTCGCCATTCAGGTTGTTGGCAAACGCACGTTCCGGGCATAGGCGGCGCTCGTTTCGATCAAACCCGTTGACGACCAGGCATTCCGCGGCGCCGAACGGCGCCAGGCAGATACCCACGGTTGCCGAAGGCATGGACAGGCCACCGCTGTTGACAGCCTGAACCCGGAAAAACAGGACAGCGCCGGGCGTCAGCCCGGTCAGCGTCAGGTTGGTGGCGCTGCCGCCATTGACTGTGACCGGCTCGCCAAAACCGTAGCCATTGCTTGAACGCGTCACCATGTAACCCGCTGCCGCGTCGCCGATGGCGACATGGATCTGGGGCGCGCGCCAGGTCAACTCAGCCTGGTTTGGGCCGGTCTGACAGATGCCCAGCCCGGTCGGTCGGCCAGGCGCAAAAACCAGCGGCACGCCGGTGTTGTACTTGTGCAGATGCCGAATAATCCCCTTGCAGCAGGCGCGCGCCAGTATCTCGCGCGCAACCGGGTCGCGCAGGATTTCCGCGTCATCGGCATTGTCGTGAAAAGCCACCTCGATGATGGTCGAGTTCATTTCCGCGTTGATGTCACCGTAAATTTCACCATAGGAAGATCCGTAATAGCTGCTGCCGTTGACGTACCAGTCATCTTCGAACGCCACGCCGTTGTCGCCCCAGGCCATGTCCTGTTCGATCTCGTCGTCCAGGTCCGTGGCCAGCTCCTTTTGCAAATCCTGCTTGGCCGTGGAGCCGCGATCATCCCACAGCCCTAGCGAACCGCGACCGCCACCGGCGTTGGAGTGATAGCCGAGGTAGATCCGATCCCAGGTGGAACCGTCCGTAGAACGGTTCATGTAGGCGGCCATACGCGGCGGTGCACCCACATTGTCACTGCTGTCCGTGCTGTAACCGGGTTCGTAGAGCGTCGAAGGCAGGCCCTGCGCGTTTTCGACCATGTTCTGCACCCAGTAGCGCGAACACTCCAGCTCGCGTTCGAACCCGGATACGCCAAAGCCGCGGTTCACATCGCCCATGCCGTTGCCAAAGCGGATGGTATCGGCAATGACCACGTCAACGCCATGATCGAAACCGGGCGCGACATTGGAAATCTCGACGCAGCCATTGGTTCCCTGCTCGAAATAATAGGTCCCCAGCCAGATCCAGCCGTGCCCCACGCGGAGGTGATTGACACG
>CAZOLK010000484.1:0-2950 GCA_964580325.1 uncultured Verrucomicrobiota bacterium
GAGATTATCCGTTTGCCGGCGCCGGAAAAAGGCGCTACATTCGAAGAACGCAGTGAACACAAGTCGGCCTGGCCCCGGGTCGTGCGCTTGATCCCGCCTTAATTGTTTGAAGGAGTATGCATGATGATCACAGAAGGACAAGATAGACTGGACAACATCGTCATCGCGCGGTTGATGTCGAGCCATAAAGACTCCACGCCCAATGCTATTGCCAAACACCTGGAACCGTTACTCGGTGCGACCGGGCAACCTGTGCGCCAGGCTGTTGAGGCTGCGGTCGCGCGACTACGCGACGCCGGCTTGATCGCGCCGGTAATGGAGGGTAAAAAACCGCTGCGTCTTACATCGACAGGTGAAGAGGCCGGCAAGGCGTTGCTGGGCGACATGGTGACGCCGGGCCGGATCAAGTGGGATTCGATCAAAAAGACCTATCTCGCGGCCCTGGCCCTGGGCATACGCTTCACTGCCAAAGCCCAGATCGACAAGTTCAGGACCAACAAAACCTTCCAGGCACTGTTGCTCAAACGTCGTTTCGATTTACCGTTGCCGGAACAGCCGACTCTGACCCAGGCTGTCAACACCCTGACCGCCAAGCTGGTCAAGGCGCGCCGCGCCGATGTCCAGGCCTGCTACGATCCGGTATTGCGCGACTGGCTGACCAAGGCCGTGACCGTTGCCGAGCCGACGTCCGAACCCGACACACCGGTTCAGCTCGCAACGCTCGAGCAGTTTGCCGCCGCGGTCCTGGATGCGGCCCGCGCCGCGCCGACCGGTCGCGTGGGAACGAATCGCATGTTCATCGCCCATGCCTGGCGCCAATTTCACCAGCGCCACCCGCACATCGCTGAAGCCGCATTCCGCCAACGGCTGATCGAAGCGAACAACAAGCTGCTACTGCACCTGGCGCGCGCCGATTTGGTGTTGAACCTCGACCCGGCGGACGTGCGCGCGTCCGAATTGACGTACCAGAACGCCGTGTTTCATTTTATCTGTATATAAGAGGATCCGCCCATGACCACCTTGCAGGACAAGAAAAGCCACATCTTCTGTTCCGCCGCATACCGCAATCCGTTCCACTTTATCGAGCATCAGCATCATATCTGGAAAGCCAACCCGTTCGATTGCGAACAGGTGCACCGCGAAGCGCGTGAAACATTCATGGACCTGATCGAGCAGGTCACGACCGACGACTGGGACAGCACGGGCCGGTTGTTTCTGGTCAAGGGCGCGTCCGGTGTGGGTAAGACGCATCTGATGCGCACGTTCCGCCACATGGCCCACGAAACGGGCAAGGCCTACGTGGGCTATGCCCAGATGACCGCCGCAGCCGGCGAATTCGCCCGCTACATTCTACGAAACCTGATCCATTCGCTGGATCAGCCTTATCTTGAACCCCATGTCATGACCAACGGTTTGACCCGCATCTGCCAGGCGCTGATGGACTGCAACGAACTGCGCAACCTGACGTTCGAATCTTATGACGGCGTACGCAAGGCTTTGGCCGAGGAAGTGCTGCAGGAATGGGAATTGGCCGCCGATCAGGTCGCCCAGGTCATCCACGAAATGGCCTATCGGCTCGCGCATAAATCAGCTTTTCAACGGATCGACCTGAACATCCTGACCGCGTTCTTGTTCCTTGGCCGTCAGAACCCGGTCATGAAAAACCTGGTTATGAAGTACCTGCGTTGCGAAGGTCTGTCCACACTGCAGCGCCGGTTGCTCGGCGATATCGTGCCGTGCGACGATCCGTTCGAGATGCTCGCCGACCTCGGCAAACTGGTCCACGCCGTCGACGGTTCCGCCATGGTCCTGCTGCTGGACCAGATGGAGGACATTGCCACAGAACAGGATTCGGGCCGCCTCGAAGCCCGTTGCATGGATGCCTGCAAAACCATTGCCGAATCGATCCCGTCGTCGATCGTGGTCATCGCCTGTCTTGACGATTTCTACCAGCAGGTGATCCGCGAAAAGGTGACCCAGTCAACCCTGGACCGGATCGAAAAGGACGCGCCGCTGCCGCAGCAACTGGACATGTTTCTGGACGCTGACGAGGTGCGCGCCATTGTGCGGCCGCGCTTGCGGTGCCTGTATGAACAGGCCGGACTGGACAGCGATGACAGCCTCTACCCGTTCAGCGACGAATTGCTCGCCGCCCAGACCGGCAAGCGTGGCCGCGACGTGCTGGAGTGGTGCCGCACCTATCGCGACGATGCGATCCGTCAGGGACGCCTGCCCGCGGAAGCCGGTCAGGTCGGGCAACCGGCGCCGCCCCCTATCGCAACAACATGCGAACCTGACTGTGACGCGTGCTGGCGCGAGTACCTGAGCAACTGGGACAAGGCACCACCCGACGACGCCGCGGCTGTGGCCCGTTTGCTGGCGCGCGCGTTGCGCTTGTGCGCCGACGAAATCCCGCGCGCCGCACCGGTGCATGCCAATATAGACGACACCTGCGTCTTGTTTGACGGGTTCGAGCGCAACCTGACCATCGGCATTTGCAACAAGTCACCGTCGGGCGGCGGGCTGCGCCGTGAACTGGATGAGCTGGAGAAAAAGGCAGGGCACCGCACCTTGGTCATGGCGCGCACCACCGAGTTTCCGTCCGGCCGGTTGACCACTGAACAGATCGGCAATCTGATCAAACAAGGTGCGCACAAGGCCGTGCTCAGCGATTCCGACCTGCGTGCCATGGCCGCGTTCGATGAATTCCGCCGCGCCCAGGAACAGGAACAGGATTTTGCGATCTGGCGCACCACGGTGCGGCCGATCCTGAGCCTGGCATCCATGCAGCAGGTGCTGGACCTGTCTGAGCAGGACCTGGAATGCCTCAACGCACCGCACGAAACGCAATTGGAGCTGCCGGCCAACCATGCGCCAACTGCGACCGCGAACGAACTGGCGCCGATATTTGAAATCGGCCGTGAAGACCATGCGGATGGCTGCCCCGTGT
>CAZOLK010000485.1:0-2919 GCA_964580325.1 uncultured Verrucomicrobiota bacterium
GCGCGCGCGAGGTCGTGTTCGACTACGCGCCCTGGCGCGCCGCATGGTCGGCGCCATGGAAGATCAGCAGCGCCAAGCGCGCTGGTTTCGCCTGCTGCTGATTGCAGCCGCCCTGGTCATGGTTGTGTTCGCGGGAGCCCTTGTCTTCTACCTTGTGCGCGATTACCACTACCGCCAGGGCCGCTGGGAGCTGGTCAGCGAGGTGGATTTTACCGATACCAAGGAGAATATCGCAGATGCAATCTCTTTTACCAAGCCGCTTTTTGTCAAGCAGCCCGTGGAGCTGGAGCCTTCTCCGCGCGGCATGCCGCTGATGCAAGGGGTGTTGTATTGGTTTGGCAATGTGCCTATCCCCGGCGATGTAAAGCTGGAAATCACCATGCGTTGGACCAATAAGGTCGATGGTCTTGAAATGACAATCAACAGTTCGCGGGACAGGGTCATGGACGGTTTGGTGCATATGGGTTACGGCAGTCAGTTCGGCGGCTATCCCGTCGCTTCTCACACCCGCACTTTTATCAACCGCAACGAAATAGATGGCTCGAAATCCAGCGATTCGCTCAATATACCCTATAAAATCGGTCGTGTGTATCGTTTGGCTTTTCAGCGCGACGACGAGGAGCTTTCGCTTTGGCTGGACGGTCGGAAAATCCTGAGTCAGCATTGGGTGTTGCCCTTGGAGGGAAGCGATTTGAAGTATGCCGGATTCCGTACCTGGAGTCCAAGCGCCGAAGTGCTGTCCGCCCGCGTCTATCGCATGGCGCTGCCACGCAAACCCAGCCCATTGCTGGCTGGCGATACGCTCTGCCATGTAGGTAAATATGCCGAGGGCGTTGAGCAATACCTGCAGATTGCCGACGATTTCGCGGGCACACGAATCGAGGAAAAAGCGCTGGTCAAGGCGTTCAGCGCTGCCTGTTTGGCGGATAGCGATATGGATGCGACCAAGCGCGACTTGCGCCGACGCATGGAACGCACCTACCCACACTCGCCATATTTCATCCGTCTGCTCGAAGCCGAATGCCTGGACGCTTGGCAGCAGCGGCGCTACGAATATGCACTCGACGTGATGGAATGCCTCTACCGCCTGCAGCCGCACACCCCGATCGTTAAATACGTGCTCAACCAGACCCGGTCGCGGGCGCCCGAACGCATCATATCCCGGCTGATGCATTTCATCGGCAACACGCATAACCTGACGCATCTGGAAATCAGCAACCTGGGCGTCAAAGATCTGACGTCGCTGGCTGGTTTGCGGCTGTACCGCTTGACTTGCATGAACAACGCCATCGAGGACCTGGCGCCGATCGCCGATATGCCGCTGGTGCACCTGGACTTTCGCAATAACCTTGTCGCCGATCTGACGCCGTTGACCGGCAAACCTTTGCTTTCGCTGGATTGCGCCGCTAATCGTATTGCCGATTTAACGCCATTGCAAGGTGCGCCGCTGGAACGATTGTTTTGCCAGAACAACAGCATTCAGAGCCTCGAGCCTTTGCGCGGCATGCCGCTCAAGTGGCTTGACGCGCAGCAAAACCTGATCGAGGACCTGGCGCCGCTGCAGGGCATGCCGCTACGTAAATTAAATCTCGGCGAAAATCGCGTGACGGATGTGACGCATTTGCACGGTATGCCGTTGCGCGAGTTGATCATGTCGCGTAACCGCGTCGCAAAGCTTGACGGTTTGCGTGATTTGCCGCTGACGGTGCTCGATATCGGCAGCAACCCTGTGCAGGACCTGCAACCGTTGAGCAGCCTGGTCCGGCTGACCCGACTGGATTGTCCCGATCTTGCTATAACGGATTTATCGGCGCTGCACGGCTTGGCTTTGAAAGAATTGAACATCCATAACAATCGGATCACGGACCTGGCGCCTCTGCGCGGCATGCCGTTGACCATCTTATGGTGCAACGCCAACCGGATCGCTTCGCTGGAACCGTTGCGCGGCATGCCGTTGACCTTTTTTGATGGCAAAGCCAACCAGATCCGCGACCTGACGCCTTTGGCCGCCGCGCCGCTGGAAAATCTGCTCTGTTACCACAATCCGCTCGAAGTGTTCAGCCGTTTCCTGACCAATCCGCCACCCGATTGCTGCCTGCTCGATACTCGCACGCTGGATGACGCACGTTTTGATAAGATGGTTGAATTTCTGTACGCCAATGACACGTCCGATCACCTGGTGAACAGCATGCGGGTCCAGCGCTGTCTGGATCAGGGGCGCTACGCCGACATGCGTGCGCTGGCACTGCGCTTTCGTGACAGCGACTACCTTCACGTTTACCATGACGGGACCTGGACGCAGGCCAATGCATTGGCCCGGCGTATGGGCGGTGCTCTGTGCTCCGTGCCTGACTGGGAAACCATCAATTTCCTGCTCGAAAAGGTCATGAGTGGCAGGCGTATCGGCTCTTTTATCGGCCTTGTTTTCAAAGATGGTCAATGGCGCTGGCTCGATGGTACGCCTGTGGACGCCGCACTCCAAAAAATACGCCAACCGTGGCGTCAGAAAAAGACGCCCTGGTTGATCGGCCCGTTTTCCAATCCTCCGCTGACTCAGATCCACCACGAGGATGATGTCTGTTCCGGGTTCATTGTGGAGTGGCGCGACAGCGCTGAAGTCTCGCCTGCGAGACGCCCGTGAACATGGCATGAACCGCTCGAGCCCGATGCGTTGCTCTTTTACCTGAATGCGTTTCTCAAAGCCGGCGAAGACCAACGCATGCGCGGTATGTGCCGGGCAGCCGGCCAAGCCGCTTATTTCCCGGACCACCGGGTTCGTCTTATGCGGTTCACCCTGGAGGATAGCCGCAATCAGGCAAATCCGCGATCCAACGCATGCGATCAGGATTGGAGAAAGGAGACGGGAAGCAAAGGCCAATCGGCATACCAGCGCTGGAGGACAAAATTCTTCAGCGAGCC
>CAZOLK010000486.1:0-2919 GCA_964580325.1 uncultured Verrucomicrobiota bacterium
CCGACCAGCGAGATCAAGGCCCACCCATGGCGGCGCCGGCCCTTGCGCTGTTCGGCGCGACGCGTGCTAACCTGGCTCAGTTCGCGCTTGATGCGCGTGATTTTTTCCAAGATGCGTCGGCGGTCAACCTCGATCTGCTGTTCACCGGGTCCACGCAAACCAATACCGCCCTTCTGACGCTCGAGGTGGGTCCACATCCGGCGCAGGCGCGGCAGCGTGTATTGCATCTGGGCCAGCTCGATCTGCAACTGGCCTTCGCGCGTCTTGGCGTGCTGAGCAAAAATATCGAGAATGATCTGGGTGCGGTCGATCACCTTGACGCCCATGATCTTTTCCAGGTTGCGCCCCTGTGCCGGGGTCAGATCGTCATCAAAAACCACGGTCTTGACTTTGAGTTCAGCCACGCGATCCGCGATTTCAGCAGCCTTGCCCGTGCCAATGAAATGGCCGGCGTTCAATTCGCGCTGGCGACAGACATAGTGTTCGCGCACCTCGCCGCCGGCGGTCCCGGCCAGTTGCGCCAGCTCGTTCAACGAGTCGTGTACTTCCCAGGCACGCATATCGCGCACCTGCACGCCCACCAGTAGGACGGTCTCTTTTGCTTCGTCATGCAATGACGTCGGTTGGTCCATGCTCTCTCCAACAGGCGCGGATTTTTTTGGCTATATCCGCGCCATGCATACTGTTATCCACTTCAATCCAGATCATGTCAGCCTGGTTCCTGAACCAGGTCATCTGGCGCTTGGCCAGCCGTCGCGTACGCACAGCCACGGCTTCAATGGCCTGCTCCACATCCATTTCGCCGCGCAAAACACGGGCTGCCTCCAGATAGCCGATCGCCTGAGCAGAGGTATGCGACCAACCCGGTCCAGCCAGCAACCGGTCGGTTTCTTCCAACAACCCCTGCTCAAACATCTTCCTGGCACGCAAGGCGATACGCTTGTTGAGCCGTTCGTGCGACCAGCGTAGACCAACCAGCTTGACAGCCAATTGGCGTTGCCAGGACACCGGTTTTCCGACCTGCATCCGAGCCAGTTCATAGGCGCGCACCAGCCGGCGCGGGTTTTGCTTATCCGCCAGCGCCGCAAAACGTTCCGGATCCACTTGCCGCACTTTTGCCTGTAAGGCATCCAGCCCTTGTTCAGTCAGCACCTGTTCCGCCTCAAGGCGAATGGCCGGATCAGCGGTCGGCAATGCATCGAGGCCTTGCGTCAGGGTTTTAATATACAAACCCGTACCGCCGGTGACAATGATATTAGTTGGCCAGGATGCTGAGGCATGGGCGTGTTCAGCCAGAAACCGCGAAGCATGCTCCATATAGCGCCCGACATTGAACTGTTCATGGGGTTCGACCAAGTCAATGCCGCCGTAGACGATGCCGGCCCTTTCATCGGCAGTCGGTTTGGCGGTACCTATATCCATGCCGCGATAAACCAGCATGGCGTCAGCGGAAAGAATCGCAGCGCCCATGTCCCGGGCCAGCAGATGGGCGGCGCCGGTTTTGCCCGCGGCAGTGGGACCGGCAAGGAACAAAGCCTGTTGATTCTGCTTCATGGCAAGCCCCGAACGACAACCCAAGACCATGGATGTCAGGCATCCACTCGGGTCATCTTCTCTGGCACGGCAACCTGATCTTCGCTTTCATGACCCGCCACGCATTCATGGGAGGCGCCGTTGCCGACAACATGTTCATACTCGTCTTCCGGGTGCAGCCAAAACGAGGAGACGATGTACATCGCGACGCCGATGCAGATTGCCGAATCAGCTATGTTAAAGGAAGGCCAGTGGTGCTTATCGATGTAAAAATCAAGAAAATCGGTGACCCACCCCAGACGCAGACGATCAATGGCATTGCCCAGGATCCCGCCAATCAGCAGGCCAGTGGCCACACGATGCGGCCAGGCATCGCTCATGAAGCGTTTGCGAAAAAAAATGAGCACGAACAGCACGGCCACGGACAGGGTGAGGAGCAATACATTCTGGCCGCTGAACATGCCCCAGGCAGCGCCCGTATTTCGTAAATACGTGAGATTAAATAAATTGTCGATGACCGACCGGGTCTCGGCCAGGTTGAAATGCCAACGGATCCACTGTTTTGTGGCCTGATCTAACACGACAATGACTAAACTCAACACAATGACCAGCATAATCCCTCTTTAAATGAACAGAGCCGGTCGGTGCCTGAACTTTCGACCGGCGCCTGGTAAATGTGACCTGTTTCAATTGGCATCGCTGGCATCAAAGTAGGTGATCGCTTCGTTAAGTAACGAATCGCTCACCCGGCGTGGCCGGTTGGGCGAACGACCGCGCTCCAGTTCGGTTTGTGCCGCAATGCTGTAGCGTGTGTAAGGAATGGCCTTAAGGCGTTCTTTTTCAATGGGTTCGCCGGAAACTTCGCAGTAGCCGTACGTGCCTTTATCCATGCGCTGGAGCGCTTCGTCGATCTCGTAGATGATGTCCTGCTCATTGCTGACCAGGGACAGGGCGAATTCGCGGTCAAAGTTATCCGTGCCCTGGTCGGCCATGTGGATGCTGTAATTGGAGAGGTCACCGGAAACATCGCGCGAAGACCGATTCAGATTATCGTCGGCCAGGAAGGTCAGCTCGCCGGTGATGCGCTCGCGCATGCTGATCAACAGCTCGCGCAGCATGGCCATATCATGTGCGGAGAGATGGTTTTTCTTGGGTTTTTTGGGAGTTTCCTTTTTTACCTCTTTTTTCGGTTTGTCCTTAGCCTTGGAATTTTCGGTAGATTTTGAACTTTTGTTCGAACCAGTTGTTTTACTCGCGACCATATTCAACCTCAACAATCTATTCACACCCTCATGTTTATCACAATCGCTTCCTCCTCAAAATGGAAGCGGGCTCATATAACATATAAATAAAAATCATGTCAATCAATTTTCAACCGTCTTTTCT
>CAZOLK010000487.1:0-2916 GCA_964580325.1 uncultured Verrucomicrobiota bacterium
AAGGCAAAATGAAGCCCGTACGCATCTATGCCTTGCTGGGAGCAAAAGGCGAGGACGGCGAAGAACAACAAAAGCTGTTCGCGTTGTATGAAGAGGCTTACCAATTCCATTGCCGCCGGGAATGGACCAAAGCGCTGGAACTACTCGACCAGGTCCTCGAAAAGTCGTCTCAAGACGGCCCCGCTATCATGCTCCGCGCCTGCATTGCAAACTACCGCTACACACCGCCGGAACCCTCCTGGAACGGCGAGTACATCGCCACGGTCAAATAAGGCGGGATGGATTGATCAAGGATCGCGAGGTACGGAAACCAGGAGGTTCTTGATTATCGACGTGCCCCATGCGATAACTCAATCAGATGCGTGTATGTAACGCCGAATCTTAACAATATTGACGATTTGTACTGAAAGCACGGCTCGGGTCGGGTCATGCAAACGTCTCTGTAATAAAAAAAAACTTCTCGTGCCGTGTTTTCTAACCTTTTCCGCCTGAATTCATTGCATACATCATCGTCAACCGGCGCGTTTTTACCATCCATTCTCGCTTGCATTAATTCACGTTTTTTGACAATTTCTAACCGAACTTGAAGGCAAAGGATTGATTTGGGGTTGCGGGAGTCTTCCGCTTCCATGTAAAGGATGACGTCTAACACCGTGGTGTTAAAGAATAGGGGCTCTACTATGTCGTATGTACTGAAAAGCAATTTGTTCAGATGGGTGTTCATCCCATTGATGCTGGTCGGGCTAGTAATGGTTTGCTGGCGTGTCGCCATGGCCGGGGAGAATGAACGCCAGACCATGTCCGCCGAATTCTGCGCCTTTTTCCACCTGCCGCCCAACGATCCAATGGCCGCTCTAGCCGATCCGGATGGCGATGGCCTGACCAACGCCCAGGAGTCTCGGTTGTGGACCGACCCGTTCAATGTTGATTCAGATGGCGATGGTATGGACGATAAAATCGACCCATTGCCGCTTGACCGCGCAAAAGTCGATGCAACCCAGTCCCGCTTCATCGCCGACAATACCTATGTCGCACCCGGACCGGCATGGTTTCATGGCGCGCACGGACTGGGCGGCGCCTGGACCGAATACGGCTGGCTTGCGCACGCCGACCCCACAGCCAATGTCTCGCCGGATTTCTTCCTCTATGTTGACCGCTCCCTGCTGAACCAGGACCTGATCTGCGAAATACACTTCCGCTCCGAACCAGGCGCTGCCATGTGGATCGACCTTTGCGACAATACCTACCAACCCCTGCTCACCAATCTCGCCGCTCAACACTTCCCGCTCGACACCCGACACCCAACACGCGACACCCAACAGGTTGCCGATGAGGCTGACGCGAACGTCCTGCTCTGCCGCATTCCCCTGGAACACCTGCCCAATGCCTCCATCATCAACCTGCGCCAGCTCTGCGGCAGTGTCCTGGTGCATACAATCAATCTGTATACCGCGGAGATACCCCTGCACCACGATGCCCGCGAACACGCAATCCAAAATCCAAAATCCAAAATCCAAAATCTAAAATCCAAAATCCAAAATCCAATCGCCGATACGCTGCTGGCCTATGACGGGTTCGATCTGTCCGCCGCGACCCAGCCCCCGGAAAAGCCGCCGTTTGTCCATGGACTCGTCTCCGGGTTCGGCTGGACCAATGCCTGGGTTATTCGCGGCTGGAATGCCGATAAGACGAATGAACATGTCATCGCTTCGACCGTACCGCTTCACGCCGGTTCACTCCAGACTACGGGCGATTACGTGCACAGTTTCAACTATTGCAATTACCTCGAACGTCAACTCGACGTGGAAAGCGCGTTTGCCGACTACGCGATGCCAGGGCCGAAAAAGACCGTCCTGATCGGTCAGCCGGGTACGACGCTCTGGTTCAGCATCCTGCTGCGTAAAGAACACCTGGACAACGCCGCGCTGATGGCCCGGCTGGTCAACGGCCATTTCGCGACAGTGAACAGGGATACGCGTATTCAACTCGGCTATTTCGGCAACAATTGCCATCGTGACGGCCGCCGTTACTGGTCGCTCGCGCTCTGGGACAGCGCGCTGAACAACCTGCGAACCTATATGAGCGACGTGCAAATCGTGCCCCATAAAACCGCGCTGCTCGTGCTCAAAATCGAGTTCGACGCCACAACCCGGCTCAGCCTGTTCGTCAACCCGCCCGTGGAAACCGGACTGCCGCCCGCGCCTGACCTTGTCGTGGAAACCGGCGAGGATCTCTCTTTCTATACGTTCGGCTACAAGGCCACCTTCGACAACCGCTACTGGGATTACCCGGATATCCATTTCGCTTCCATGGACGAGATCCGTTTCGCTACTTCGTTTGCTGCCGCCGCGCCCAGCACGCTGAACTGGCCGGCCGTGCTCGCAGCGCCTGTCATCGATCCGGCCGGCGGCACGTTCACCAACCAGGCTGCGGTCACCCTGTCCGCGGCGCCCGATGCGGAGATACGCTATACCCTTGACGGCTCGGAACCGGAATCTGATTCGACACCCTATACAAAGCCATTGATGCTGGAACAGAGTGCCACGCTCAAAACCCGCGCATTGGCCGACGGTATACTGAACAGCCCGGTCGCCCAGGCAGCTTTCAGCATTGTCTCCAACAGCTTCTCCATACTGGATGGCGCGCTACCGGACGCCTATGTCGGCATCGCTTATTTCCATCAATTCCAGGCCGATGGCGGCGGCGACAGCGACTTGACCTGGGAACTGCGCGGCGGATTGCCGTCCGACATGCATTTTTCCGCTGACGGCAAGCTATATGGTACACCCGATCAGCGCAGCTTGCGGTTTTTTTGCGTGCGCGCTATCGATGCCCAGGGCAATAAAACCAAGTTCCGGCGCTGCCGCTTGCGCGTCCATCCCGCGGCACGCGCGCATACCTGGTACGAGGCCGAAG
>CAZOLK010000488.1:0-2905 GCA_964580325.1 uncultured Verrucomicrobiota bacterium
CGTCGCTCCTGCGGCGCGCGGGCAGAGACCTCATGCACGAGAAAATCGGGCGCAACCCGATCCATGATCGTTTGTACGGGTCGATCATCGCGGGTGACAAACACGGTGCGCAAACCTTCGTGGCGTTGGGCCAGCAAACCAAACGCGTTTTGCAGCGCTTCCAGGTCAAGGCTGCCCCGCAAACGCAACGCCAGGGGCATGGCATACGCAGCGCCGCCCTCGAGCCGGTCCAGAAACCAGAGCCTTTCCTGGGCAAACGAAACGGGCAGGTCATTGCCGCGCGGCACGCGCGGAATGGACCCGGCGCCAGCCTGCCGTGCGGACAGGTGCCGAATGATCTCCTGCTTGCGCACGCGCAACTGTTCGCGCAACTCCGGCGTCAGCACACCGCGTGGCGCATTGGTGCGCAGCCTGCCATCCGTCAGGGTGAAGCGAACGTCGCTGGCGCTCAACTCGGCAAGCAATTCGTGGATCGGGATCATTCGCGGCTCCTTTTACGCTCGTCGCCGCGCCTGCGGCGCAGGTTTTTCCGTCGCCCGGCGCGGTCGTCGACACGATCCTCAGCCTGCTCGGCGGACGATAACGCGCCGGTTGTCGCGGGTCGATCCAGGAAGCGGGCCAACGCGTAAACCGTTGGGTACTTGAACAGATCGACCATGGACACATCGCGCCGCAACTCAGTGCGCAAGGCCTCCTGGACCCGCACCATGAGCAGTGAGTGCCCGCCCAGCTCAAAGAAATTATCGTATAAGCCGACCCGCTTGACCTGCAGGATGCGACGCCAGAGTTCGGCCAGCAGTTTTTCGGTATCCGCCCGCGGCGCTTCAAACGCATGGTTCAGTTTCGGACGTTCATCGTCGGGCGTGGGCAGCGCACGACGGTTCATTTTGCCGTTGGGTAACTTGGGCAGCTCCTTCAGGACGACGAACACGGACGGCACCATGTAATCGGGCAAGCGCCGGGCCAGGCTTTCGCGCACCGCGCCGGCATCAGCGCTGGTCGGTGCCAGGTAAGCGACCAGGCGCTGCTCACCGGGCTGGTCTTCACGCAACAACACAGCGCATTCGGTCACCGCGTGTTGCTCATTGAGCACGGCTTCGATCTCTCCCAGCTCAATGCGGAACCCACGCAGCTTGACCTGGTGGTCGAACCGTCCGAGGAATTCGATCTGGCCATCGCGCAACCAGCGCGCCTTATCGCCTGTTTTGTAGAGGCGCACCTGGCTGCTATCGTCCGGATCGCGGCAAAAGGGATTGGCCACAAACCGCTCGCGGGTCAGCTCGGGCCGGTTCAGGTAGCCGCGCGCCAGGTTGACGCCGCCGATATACAGCTCGCCCGGCACGCCGACCGGCAGGGGTTGCAGGTTTTTATCCAAAATATAAGCCGTGGTATTGGCGATCGGCTTACCGATGGGTACGCTGGGCCTGGTCTCGTCGGGACGACAAGTCCAGTAGGTCACGTCAATAGCGGCCTCGGTCGGACCGTACAGGTTGTGCAACTCGGCATCGATCAGGTCAAAGAACCGGTTCTGTACATCGACCGACAACGCCTCGCCACTGCAGAACACCATGCGCAGCGAAACGCAGGACGCGTGATCCGTGCAGGCCAAGAACACGTTGAGCATGGACGGCACGAAATGCATGACCGAGATCTGCTGCGCATCGACCAACGCGGCCAGGTACGCGGGATCGCGATGACCGCCGGGTTTGGCGAAAACCAGCGATGCGCCGCTGATCAGGGGCCAGAAAAATTCCCAACCGGAAACGTCAAAGCTGTAAGGAGTCTTCTGCAACACGCGGTCGCCCGGGTTGAGCTTGTATTGGTCCTGCATCCAGAGCAGACGATTGCAGATCCCACGGTGCGTGTTCATGGCGCCCTTGGGTTTGCCGGTGGAACCGGAGGTATAGATGACGTAGGCCAGGTTGTCTGGGGACACATCCGCAGCAACGCACTGTTCGTGGTCGCAACCGTACAGATCCATGTCTGCGGCCTGGTCGAGGAAGACCATCAAAGCCTTGCGTTTCGCGCCGCTCTGGAGCACAATGCCGCGCAACCGTTCGGAAAAGGCGACCTGGGTCAGCAGCACGGACGCGGCAATGTCTTCGATCATAAACGCCAGCCTTTCGTCCGGATATTCCGGATCCAGCGGCACATACGCGGCGCCGACTTTCAGGATGCCCAGCAGCCCGACCAGCATGCCGAACGAGCGCTCGATGCACAGGCCGACCATGGACTCAGGGCCAATGCCCATGTTGCCGAGGTATCGGGCCAGGCACTCGGCCTGTTGGTTCAACTCGGCATAGGTATAGACAACCTCAGCTCGTTCGCCTTCCGCGGGTACGATCACGGCCGCGGCGCCGGGCGTTCGCGCGACCTGCGCTTCGACCAGCCGGTGCAGAACATGGGGACAGGCAAACTGTTTCCGAGTGGCGTTCCAGTCGACCAAGATACGGGATTGCTCCTCCCCGGTCAGCAACGGCAGGTCGGCAAGACGGATCGCCGGGTTACGCACCACGGCTGCCAGCACGGTTTGCACGTGGCCGGCCATGGCCGCGATGGACGATTCATCGAACAGATCGGCACGGTACTCGACGCGCCCGCTCAGCGTGTCGCCGGTTTCGCGCCAGAGGAAGCTCAGGTCAAACTTGGCTGCCGCGCTCTCCGCCTCGAGCGGCGTAACGGTCAGCCCGGGCAGGATCAGGTCATCCAGGGGCATGTTGAGCATGACGCACTCCACCTGAAACAACGGGGTCACGGCCATGTTGCGTTCCGGCTGCACTTCATCGACCAGCCGCTCAAACGGCAGGTCCTGATTTTCGTAGGCGGCCAGCGCCTGGTCGCGCGCGGCATCGAGCCAATCCACGAAGGCGGAGTTGCGCTTGACCTGGAAACGCAACACCAGGTG
>CAZOLK010000489.1:0-2895 GCA_964580325.1 uncultured Verrucomicrobiota bacterium
CGGAACGCATCATCTTCATGCTTTCAGTCGATGACCGTCGCGACGCATACAGATAAGGAGCTGCCATCCGGCAACGTCCTGCCACTATGGATTCTTGGGTTAAAATACTGAGTTGGCAAAGAAGACTACTCCAAAAGGGAACAAGGACTCTGACGAACATATTCTTGGTGCAGGGGCCACGGACAGCAGGGCCGGCCCGCGGATGAGGGGAGTACTGTGCCACTACTCGGGTTAGCAGTTGGCGCATTCGAGGCCGTGCATTTCCATTTCGAGGGTGCTGTGGGCGATGTCGAACTGATCATGGAGCCGCTGGCGGACCGCCGCCTTGATGGTTTCCATTTCCGACATGGGAACCGCATGGGATATGACGATGTGAGCTTCGAGCGCGCGCCGGTGTTCGTCGAGTTCCCACACGTGGATGTGGTGCATATCCAGCACGGCCTCAATGGTCTCGATATCCCGTTTGAGATCGTCTACATGGAAATCAGTCGGCGCGCCTTCCATCAGAATTGACGCGGTTTGCCGCAGCATGACGATCGACATGTACAGGATGTAGCCCGCAATCAGTAGCGTCAGCAGCGGATCGATCCAATACCAATCCAGCCAATATACGGCGGCACCTCCCAGGAGCACCGCGACCGAGGCGGCAGCATCCGTGAGATTGTGCAGGAAGGCGGCCCGCACATTGAGATTCCCTTTTGACATCGACCATAGCAGCCAGGCGGTCACGATATCGACGAGCAGGGCCACGCCCGCCGCAATCATCATCCAGTCGCCCAGTAGCGGTTCGGGCGCGTAGAATCGCTTTACGGCTTCGACGAGCAGGTAGAGCCCCACCACGATCAGGGCGGTCAACTGGATCATCGCCCCGATCAATTCGGCCCGCCGATACCCAAACGTGAAGCGATGATCCGCTCCCTTGCGCGATATTTTGCGGGCGACATAGGCGATGAGCAGGGCCCCGGCATCGTTGGTATTGTGCAGGGCATCCGCCATCAGTGCCACGCTGCCCGCGATGGCCCCGGCGATGAATTCAAAAACGGAAAGCCCGAGATTGACAAGCACCGTCCAGAGCAGCGTCCTGTCCGGAATGTCGTCCGTGCCATGAGAATGATTGTGATCGTGAGCCATATTGTTCCTTTTCTCGAACTGCTTGTGTATCACGCTAAAAACTTTCAATCAGGTCATAGAACTGTTTGATGGACTCAACACTCTTCTGCATTGCCACCCACATTAGCCAGCTAAGGATAAGAAGTACAACCGTCCATATGATCTTCCAGGTTCTTGTTGTTTTGGGATGCCACCATATCAAAGGAAGCGCAAGGGGGCCAACGAAACAGATGGCCATCACAATGAACGACGTGCGGAAGTAAAACGGGAGCTTGTTACCGCTCATTGATGGTGGAACGTATCCGTCAAGAAACTCGCCGCAATGCTTGCACTTGATGGCTTCCCCTTGAATTTCTTCAGCACAAAATGGACACTTTTTCATCTCGTATCTTTCGTTGCATAACACCCAGTCACAGGCGCCGGGCGAATAGCGATGTTGCTCTGCAGACCGCTGTTGGCGCCTCCCTTTTGGCATCCAGCTCAAATCCATCATCCCAGCGCAACGTCCAGAATCATCATGACTGAAAATCCAGCCATGGTGGCCATTGTGACGATATCGATGTTCTGCTGCTTGCGCTGGGACTCTGGAATCAGCTCTTCGACCACGACAAAGATCATGGCGCCTGCGGCAAAGCACAAGGCATACGGCAGGATGTTCTGCATTTTGAGCACAAAAAAGGCCCCCAGCACACCGGCAATTGGCTCGACCATCCCGGACGCCTGGCCCATCATAAAGCTCTTTCCCTTCCCCATTCCCTCTCGGCGTAATGGCATGGATACCGCCGTTCCTTCTGGAAAATTCTGAATGCCGATACCAATGGCCAAGGCGATCGCCCCGCCAATCGTCGCCGACGGTAAATTGGCCGCCACTGCACCGAATGCAACCCCGACGGCCAATCCTTCTGGAATGTTGTGCAGCGTAATCGCCAACACGAGCAACGTACTGCGCTGCCAGGAGGTCTTTATTCCTTCGGTCTTGTCCATGGCTAAACCCGGATGAACATGGGGCAACAAGCGGTCAACTATCCGCATAAATATTCCCCCACCCATAAACCCGATCGTGGCCGTAAGCCAAGGGATCTGCCCAAGGTTATCTGCCATCTCGATCCCGGGCGCCAGCAGTGACCAAAAACTAGCGGCAATCATTACCCCCGCCGCAAAACCAAGCATACAGTCCATCAATTTCTGATTGACCGTTCGCATCGTAAAGACAAGCGCAGCCCCCGCTGCCGTCACGCCCCATGTGAAGAGCGTGGCGATCAACGCCTGCGTGACCGGACTGTATTGCTGAAGGAACTCTATCATACGTTTTCTCTTTCTACTTATTCACTTGTGCGTATCCCGACGGCTTCCCCGACCGGCGAGATGTAGATCATGCCGTCGTCCGGCAAGCCTGTGTGTGCTTTGGCCCGGACCGTTTTTACGATTTCATCGGATTGCTCATCCGTACACACCAGTTCCATGCGCACTATTTTCGGGAACGCATGGAGGGGCGTTCGTTCGGCACGCCCCGGATGGGGGCTACTGCCGATCTCCTGTACTTCGGATATCGTGGCACCTCTAAATCCCTCGACAGCATGTAGCGCAAAGATGACCTCGTCCAGCATATTCGGTTTAACAAATGCAATTATACGTTTCATGATCCATTCCTTTCTTTAGGCTTGTTTTCGTTGTGCGCGTTCCTCGATCCAGACGTAGACCGCCGGGATCACAAACAGGGTGAGCAGTTTGCGCATTCGAGGCCGTGCATTTCCATTTCGAGGGTGCTGTGGGCGATGTCGAACT
>CAZOLK010000490.1:0-2886 GCA_964580325.1 uncultured Verrucomicrobiota bacterium
CCATACCCACGGCCACGGCCTCGCCATGCAGCAGCGTGCCGTAACCAGCCGCTCTTTCCACAGCATGACCGGCGGTGTGGCCGAAATTGAGGATCGCGCGCAATCCGCTCTCACGTTCGTCCTCCTCGACCACAGCAGCCTTGATTTCACAATTACGCGCCACCATGCCTTCCATAAAAACCGTATCCTGGGCACGCAACCGTTCGGGCGCGGCCTCGAGTACTTCGAAAAAGGCGCGGTCGCCGATGACGCCGTGCTTGAACACTTCACCCAGGCCGCTAACAAATTCGCGCGGCGGCAGGGTTAGCAGGGTGGCGATGTCGGCCAGAACCAGGCGCGGCTGGTGAAAGGCACCCACCAGGTTCTTGCCTCGGGACAGGTTGATCCCGGTCTTGCCGCCCACAGCGCTGTCCGACATGGCCAGCAGGCTTGTCGGCATCTGGACGAACGGAATGCCGCGCAGGAAACTGGCTGCCGCATAACCGGCCAGATCGCCGACCACGCCGCCGCCCAGGGCCACGATGAACGATTTTCGGTCCATGCCGTGGTCCAGGCATTTCTCATACAGGGTGAACAGCCAGGCTTGCTGCTTGGTGGCTTCGCCCGCGGGCACCTGGGTCAGGGCCGCGTCAAAACCGGCCGCCTTCAGCGAATCCAGACAGGCCTGGCCGTACAGCGGCGCCACATGGCTGTCGGAAACGACTAAAGCTTTGCCGCACAGACCATGCGCGAGGCACAGTTCGCCGCTCCGGCTGACAAGGTCCGTGCCGATGATAATGGGGTACGAGCGATCCCGCGCGTCCACCAGTTTAACTTTTACCTCCGTCGACATGAGCGTAAGGAATTAAAGACAGAACCCTCGCTTGTCAATCATGAAACGAATGAAAAGTTTTCGTCATTGCATTTTCCGCGCCTGTCTTTATAGTCGAACCCGTGATGAATATGAACATGTAGGCGTTCATGAACGATACGGAGAAGTAACAATGGCAGAGTCAATTACAACAGCGCAATACGGTCCGCGCTCGTGGAACGAGTATCGCAAAATGGATGACAATCAACGCAGGGAAATCATTAACGGACAGCCTTTCAACCGGCCCGATTTGCTGGTTGTTTGCAACCCTGACCAGATCAGACTGACGCATATTGAAGGTCAGCCAATGCTGGTGGTTGAAATATTATCGCCCGGCAGTCTTG
This sequence comes from uncultured Verrucomicrobiota bacterium, assembly GCA_964580325.1. Lineage (GTDB taxonomy): Bacteria > Verrucomicrobiota > Kiritimatiellia > CAYTQP01 > CAZOLK01 > CAZOLK01. The sequence goes on from CAZOLK010000490.1 coordinate 1,195, forward strand.
CCCACGACCGACCCCCGAAACCGCCCCTGGTCGAGGTTCTCGTGCTTAAAGACGCAACCTACCTCCACCAATGCCGACTATGAAGGGTAGCAAAGTTTTTCCTGCCGCAGAATAAAGATAACAAAGGACAAAATTATGCCGATTTATGAATTTTATTGTGTCGATTGCCACCGGATCTACAGTTTCATGGCGCGCCGGATCGATACCACATCATGTCCGCCATGCCCGAAATGCGGTCGCTCGAAGCTGGATAGGCAGGTTTCCGCGTTCGCGGTCACTGGCAAGGCTAAGGGCGGCGACAATGATACGAACGACGATATGGACTTGCCCATTGACGAGGGCAAGATGGAGAAGGCCATGGCCTCGCTGGCCCACGAAGCAGAGAACGTAAGCGAGGACGATCCACGCCAGGCCGCGCAATTGATGCGCAAGTTTTCCGATATGACCGGCCTGCAAATGGGCGAAGGCATGCAGGAAGCGCTGTCGCGCATGGAAGCGGGAGAAGACCCGGACAGCATCGAGGCGGAGCTGGGCCAGCGCATAGAGGAAGAGGAACCTTTTGTCATGGGCGCTAAAAAAAGCAGCGCGCACGCCACCCGTCCCCCGCCGTCACGCGACAACACCCTCTATGACATGCCGTAAATGCAATAATCCAAAATCCGAAATCCCATGATTCAGGTCCGTAACTGCAGCAAGACCTTTCGCGTACACGAAAAGGCGCCCGGCCTGATGGGTTCGTTGCGTTCGTTGTTCCACCGCAAATGGATCGAGAAACGCGCCCTGGTCGATGTATCGCTGGATGTGGGCGAGGGCGAGATCGTGGGTCTGATCGGCTCCAATGGCGCGGGCAAAACCACCCTGATCAAGATTCTGTCCGGCATCATCCATCCCTCCGCGGGCCAGATCTCGGTACTTGGACACAACCCCTGGGACCGGCACAACGATTTCCGCTCGCGCATCGCGCTGATCATGGGCCAGAAAGCCCAGCTCTGGTGGGACCTGCCCGCTGCCGACTGCTTTATGTTGTTGCGCGAAATTTACCGCATTCCCAAAGACACATTTCAGCAACGGCTGGATTTTCTGACCTCAACGCTGGGCGTGGAAGAGCAGATGAACATACAGATCAGGCGGCTTTCCCTGGGCGAGCGCATGAAGATGGAGCTGGTGGCCACCCTGTTGCACAATCCCAAAGTGGTTTACCTGGACGAACCCACCATCGGGCTCGACATCACAGCCCAGCGCGCCATGCGCAAGTTCCTGCTCGATTACGGTGCCGAACACCAACCGGCCATGATCCTGACCTCGCATTATATGGAGGATATCCGCTCGCTGTGCAAGCGCATCGTAATCCTCAAAAAAGGCGAGATCGTCTACGACGGCGCCCTGCGGCACATCATCCAGGACCATAACCGCTACAAAATGGTGGTGCTCCAATTGGCAGAAAACCAGGATGCCACGGACGCGCTAAGCCAGTTGCCTAACGGCATAGACGAGGCGACGCCCGAAGAAAACGGCGTGCTACGCCTGCGCGTGCCGCGGCAACAGGCGACCGATATCGCCCAGTTCCTGTTGCAGCGCTTCGAGGTGGCGGACCTGGCCATCGAGGAGGAAGACATCAGCACCATCATCGAATCCGTCCAGACGGAACGATGAAGCGCGCCCTGTTCATTCCGTTTGGATGGATTCGATGAT
>CAZOLK010000491.1:0-2052 GCA_964580325.1 uncultured Verrucomicrobiota bacterium
GCTCATCACGTCGATGAGCTCGTGGCGGATGGGCGCGATTCTCGAGGTTGAACCTTCGTTTGCTTATGATGCCGTGCGCGGCGATGACGCGTTTGGCGGGCCGGACCCGATCATTTTCTCCATTCGCGAGCAAGTCGATTTCGTGCTGCCGCCGCCGCCGGTCGATCCGTTTTACAGCGGTTGGGCTGAACCGGGTTCCATCCTGTCCGTGACCTTGCGCGATCATCACGGCGCCACCCTGGCAGGAAACATGGTGGTCTCGGATGTGGGCGGCAATTGGTGGGTCGGGTTTCCGGCCGTGATCCTGTCCGATCATCCGTATGCCGTCGAAATCGGCCAGACCAGTTCGCTTTACAATGCCAGCACCACCGGCGGCTTCAATCTGCGCATCTACTTTGCCCCGGCGCTGCAGAGCATCCGCTATGTCTACCACACCCGCGACGTGGCCGGCGTCATGGCTGAGACGCCGGCGGCCGTGTTCGCGTCGCTGGACCGCGTGTTGACTCACCCGACGGTATTTGCCTGGGACGATACATACGCCTACGAGTATTTGACGGCTTCAACGAATATCGGACAGAAATAAATAATAGAGAAAATGGAGAACGCATGACAAGAACATATCGTATTGCCGCCCTTGTCGTCTGGTTGGCCGCCAGCCTTGCGCTGACGTCCTGCCGCACGACCAATCCGTGCGCCGCGCTTGCCGAGCGCAAACAGCAGGTGATCGACGCCTATGCCGCCGACCTGGCTGGCCTGGCCCGGCGCGACCAGCCGCTGCCGCCCGATCCGGCGCTGGCGCCGCCCGGCGAGACGCGCGCCGCCTGGTGGGACCCACAGGTCTTTCAGCCCATGGGATTGGCTGAGCAATCCGGCGTTCAATCCCTGGAAAGCCTGGTCCAGAGCGCCATCACCAACGCCTCTCAAATCCGCGCCTTCCGCGACACGCCGCTCATCCGCGCCACGGGCATGGACGAAGCCCGGGGCCGTTTCGAACCCCACTTCTACGCCCAGGCGCGTTACGAGGATATCGATGAACCGGTGGGCAGCACGCTGAAAACAGGCGGCGCCGAACGCTTTCAGGAAGACAGCCGCATCCTTGAATTGGGTTTGCGCAAGAAAGTCCTCACCGGCGGCGAAATCAAGATCGCCGAGGAACTCTCCTGGCGCGACAACAATTCGGAATACTACCTGCCCAAGGAACAGGCGCTGGCCCGTTTTTCCGTGGGCCTGACCCAGCCCCTGCTCAATGGCGCAGGCCTGGCCTATAACCAGGCGCCCGCTCATCTGGCCGAACTGGACGCCGCCATCGCGTTCGAGGAGTACCAGCGCCAGCTCGAATCCCATATCCTTGAAATCGAACGTTCCTACTGGGGCCTCTATTTCGAACGCGCGCTGCTGGTCCAGCAGAAACAGCGCATCGACAAAGTGCGCGCCATCGTGAGCGAACTGGAGGGCCGCCAGGATCTGGATGCGCTGAAAAGCCAGGTCGCGCACGCCCGCGCGGAATATGCGCGCAATATGTCGGAAATGGTGCGCACCGAGTTGGCGGTGCGCAATGCCGAGTCGCGCCTGCGCGCCCTGGTCAACGACCGCTCGCTGTACCTGGCGAGCCAGGCGGAAATGGTGCCGGACACGCGTCCCGCCAGCGGCGGCCAGCCCGTCGATCTCAAGCAGGCGCTGGCCATGGCCATGGAGAATCGGCCGGAAATCAACCAGATCATCGAGCAGATCGAGGCCGCGGTGCTGCGCGAGAAAATGGCGCGCAACGAACTGCGTCCCGTGCTGAATTTCATTGCCGAGGCCTATATCGACGGGCTCGAGGGCGATTACCAGATGTCGGACGCCATCAACCAGCAGTGGGATGACGGCGAGGTCAGTTACATGATCGGCGTGATCCTCGACGTGCCGCTGTTCTTCAAGGAAGCGCGCGTGCGTCATCGCCGCCGCGAACTGGAAGTGCGCCAGTTGACCCAGCAGTTGCGCACCACGATGGAAACGCTGCTGCTCGAACTTCAGGTTTCCGTGCGCGAGGTCAATACCTGCCTGCCTGAA
>CAZOLK010000491.1:2062-2876 GCA_964580325.1 uncultured Verrucomicrobiota bacterium
GTCACCATGAAATGGACGCGGCCCGGCAGCGTTTGAGCGAACTGGAGGCGCGCAGGATTCTGGCCGCTGAAGACGGCCGCACCGCTGCCGCGCAGCTCTACCAGTTATAGCGAGCCATACCGCACCTTGCAACTGGCGTTTGCCGACGCGGGCATCATCGAGGACGTGGCCGTGAAGGAGGGCGATGACGTGGCCCAGGGCCAGGTTCTGGCGCGTTTGGATGCCCGCGAGCTGGCCGCGTCGCTGGAGTTGGCTCGCGCCCGGCGCGACGCGGTCGCCGAGATCGAAGCCCTCGAAGCGCGGCGCGCCATGGCTGCGCGCAAGCTGGAAAAACTCAAGGAACTGGAAGCCAACCAGGCTGCCTCGGCCGATGAAATCGAACGCGCCGCGCTCGAAACCCGCATCGCCGAGGCCAACCTGACCGCTGCCAGAGAGCAGCGCCGGCTTTATGACCTGGAATGCCGCCGGATCGGCGTGTTGTTGGACCAACAGGTCTTGCGCAGCCCGGTCGATGGCGTGGTCACGGCCATTGGCCGGCAAACCGCGGAAAAGGTCGCGGTTACCGACCAGGCGGTGATGACCGTGGCGGAACTGCGTCCCATGATGGCCGTGTTCTACCTTAATCCGGCCCAATGCGCGGCCCTCGAACCCGGCGACGCGTTGCGTTTGCGCTTCGACGAACTGGACCTGGAAACGCCGACCGCGGTCGATGTCATCGCCCCGGTAGCGGATCCGCAAAGCGGTTTGATCAAAATCAAAGCGCGCATCGAAGACCTGCATCGGCGCGTGCGCAGCGGGTTGCGCTGCCAGGTGC
>CAZOLK010000492.1:0-2869 GCA_964580325.1 uncultured Verrucomicrobiota bacterium
CGGGTGGACGAATTGCCGCTGCTCGACGGCATCCAGCACAGACTGGCCTTCCGATGCCCGGGAAGGAGCGGTACACTTCGTATCCAGGCGCAGCTGAAAAGCACCAACATCCAATGATCGTCATAAAGAAAGTTATGGATGAGAAAAGATGCGTCACGGGTATGTGGCGCGAAACCGCTTGAAACAAATAGGAGTCGCTTATGACTAGTCGTAAACGCGTTAAACGCGCTATTCATTTCAAAGGCGTTGACCACATCCCCCATTTCCTGCCCGATGGCAAGGACAACGACATCCTGTGGCTATGGACGCCGCGGGAGCCCGACCGCCAGCCGTGGACGGTCGAGGCGGACGGCTTCGAGCATCGCATCGACGCATGGGGCACCACATGGACGCGCCCGTCCGGTGAAACCAACCACGGCGAGAAGACCGGTATGGCCATCCCGGATATAGCCCGCCAGGCAGAATGCGTGTTCCCGGATTACAACCATCCGCGGCATTTCACGGACGCAAGCGCCGCAATCGCCGCCAACAACGCCTCAGCCAATCCCAGGTATTGCCTGGGAGTGATGCCGTTCTCCAGCCTGAATGAAGGGGCGCATAACATACTGGGGCTCGACCACATGTTTATTGCCTACTATGAGCAACCCGACAAACTGAAAGCGCTGATTGGCCGCCTGGCCGAAGCTCAGCGCGAGTCCATCCGCCGACTGGCCGCCATAGGATGCGATGGAGTGATGGGCTATGACGACTGGGGTTTACAGGATCGCATGATGGTCGGCATGAATTTGATAGACGAGTTTTTCAAGCAACATTACGAGGAGAACTGGCAACTGGCCCACGAGTTGGGAATGGACGTGTGGATGCATTCCTGCGGCTATATCCTGCCGCTGCTGCCACGCCTGCACGCTTGGGGGCTGAACGTTATCCAGCAGGATCAGCAGGAAAATCAGGGTCTCGAAAATCTCGACGCCGCCGCGGGAGGCAAACTGGCATTCTGGTGCCCGGTTGATATCCAGCAAACCATGATTAACGGCTCGATCGAAGACATCCGCGCCTACGTCAAGCGTATGATCGCCACACTCGGCAGACACAACGGCGGCCTGATCAGCATGGCATACAGCACGCCGGAGACCATTCACCATACCCCGGAGAAGATAGCCGCCATGTGCGCGGCATTTCGCGAGTTTGGCGCCATGACCGCTCCGATGCCTCTCGTCTGGTTGTCACCCAGCCATGATTCCGCCGGCTCGATGCCCTTGGGTAACGGCGATATCGGAATCAACGTCTGGGTTGATGAAAAAGGGGATCTGCTTTTCTATCTCTCAAAGACCGACGCATGGGACGAGAACGCGCGTCTGCTCAAACTAGGACGCATCCGTATCTCACTCTCTCCTAACCCATTTGTACCGGGCATGGCTTTTCGGCAGGAACTCGATCTGGCTAACGGCTGCGTGCGGGTTTCGGCAGCGCCTCCAGATGCCCCGCCCCAGTCACACACCCATAACGAACCGGACGGCGAGAACGCCGCTTCCACAGCATCCGCATGCACAATGCACCTTTGGGTTGACGCCAACATGCCGGTGGTTAGAATCAACATCGAAAGTGAAAACCCGGTCGCTGTTCGCGCCACTGTCGAGATCTGGCGTACCCGCGAACGTGAACGCGAAGGCGCCGAGAACCGTTGCGATGCCGGCCTGCGATCGCCGGATGAGCATGAGACAATCTATCCGGACTCCGTTCTGCCGGCACCGGCAAATGCCGTGCTATGGTGTCATCGCAACAGAACTTCATGCTGGGCCGCGACCCTGGAACATCAGGATATGGCCGCATGGATTTCGCGGGGACACGATCCGCTGTTGCATCGCACCTTCGGTGCCCTGTTGAGCGGAGATGCCATGGTCAAAGATGGCGAATGCGCCCTTGCCACCACGTCCCCGCGAAGACTCATCGCGCTGGCGATTCATCCGCTAACCGCGCAAACGGAAACGCTTGAGCAATGGACTGAAAAGTTGAACAAGCAGATCGCCCGGACGAATGCGGTAACGCCCCAATCTGCGTTCTTTGAACACTCTTCATGGTGGTGGAATTTCTGGCAACGCAGTTGGATTCGCGTTTGGGGCACACCAGAAGCTGAAATAGTGTCGCGCGGTTATGAACTGCAACGTTTCGTAAACGCATGTGGCGGACGGGGCGCATTTCCAATAAAGTTCAATGGCTCTATTTTCACCGTTGACTCCCGTGAAAAGGACGAGATCTATGACGCGGACTATCGACGCTGGGGCGGAGGCTACTGGTTCCAGAACACCCGGCTGGTCTATTGGCCTATGATTATGAGCGGCGATTTCGATCTTATGGAGCCGTGGTTTAGAATGTATCTTGATGCTCTGCCTTTAGCGGTGGCGCGCGCGAAGATCTGTTTTGGTTTGGACGATGCGGCCATGTTCCCTGAAACCATGACTTTTTGGGGATCGTTCCTGAACTCCAACTATGGCTATAACCGCGGCGACCTCCAGCCCGGATTTAGCGAAAACACTTTCATCCGCCGCTACTGGCAGGGAATTATCGAGCTTCTTGCCGTGCTGCTCGACGCCTATGCGGTGTCCGGCGACGAATCGCTGTTGCGCGACAAGCTGCTTGTTCTCGCGCCGCCGTTTCTGCGTTTTTATCGCGAGGTCTATCCCACCAGGGATGATGACGGCAAAATCCTTTTCAAGCCCTCCCAATCGCTGGAAACCTGGCATGAAGCTGTCAATCCCTCACCCGACATCGCCGGGCTGCAATGGGTGCTTGAAGGACTACTGTCTTTCCCAGAGGGTAATGTGCCGGCGGGTTTGAGAGACGAATGGGTGGCAATGCGCGATATGCTGCC
>CAZOLK010000493.1:0-338 GCA_964580325.1 uncultured Verrucomicrobiota bacterium
CCAATATTCCTGCGTTTTTGCGCCTTGCTGGGCTGGGCAACTTGACTCCACAAAAGGTCATGTTATTTTCCCGTGAACCCTAATGTTGATTTTGCTTGCCAACTCACAATCCATTTCTCACCTCTTTGATTTACCTTGAGATCAGTTTACGGTAGTGCGCGGGAGTCAGCTTATTGGCTTTTTTGAAATGGCGGTAGAAATTTTTCAGATCGGAAAAACCGCATCTGGCGCAGATAGTTTTGATGGGCATGGCGCTGTGCAGGAGAAGTTCCTGGGCCGCGCGGACCCTGAGCGCTAACAGGTGCCGCATGGGCGGAACGCCCACGTGGGTCCTGAAT
>CAZOLK010000493.1:348-2868 GCA_964580325.1 uncultured Verrucomicrobiota bacterium
AACTGGTGCAGATGGGATGGACTGATGCCTGCGGCTTTTCCCAAATCGCGCATGCTGATTTTCTCCTTGTAATGGGTTTGTATATGCGTTAGTGCGCGCACCACAGGCTCTGGCCGGTTTTCGCCGGCATGGCGCCGCCGGTATTCGGCCGCTTCCCAGTATAGACGCGCATAGAGACAGACAGCGAACCGGTCGTTGTGGTTCGTGTGGGTATGAAACCCTTCCAGTGCGTTCCGGCAAAAGCATTCGCAACCGGCCAGGTATGCCCATTCCGTGTAAAAGGGCGGCTCCGTGGATGGCGCGCCCCGCACGTTGAACTGGAACACGACCGTCAGGTACGGCGCCTCGGCGTGGGCCGTCACCTCCACTACGTCGCCACCGCGATACCAGACCATGGAGCCCGGGCAGACCGCGGCTTCTTTGCGACCGCGACGGAAACGGCCCGATCCTTTGACGATCACTTCCACTTCCTCAACGTAATCCTCGATACGCCGTGGCTTGAAGATATGCCCCGCGCCAGCCTGGAACTGGAACAGGCGCCGCACACCCCGGAGATGTTCGAAATTCATCGTATTTGCCCCATGTATCATAGTTTTAGCCTATTGCACAAAGCATGAGCCTGATTTAAATTTAGTTCAAGCAGATATTTTTGAAAACAACTCAATAGGATATACCATTATGGGAAAACAACACCCCTGGATGAAAACGAGGCAGGACTTGCCGGAACGGACAGCGCGGATTTTGAAGTCTGCGGAGCAGCGTGTTGGGCAGCAGCTGCCCTGGTGGCAGCGGAGGAAACAAGACCAGCATTCGGCAAAGGCGCAACGCTGGACCCATGCCTATTTCGAGCTGTACCAGCACGAACCCCTGCGTCGGCGTCAGGCCCTGGCTTTTGCTTATCTGCTTGAACATGCGCCCGTGCATGTTTTTGACAACAGCTTCCTGGTGGGCCAGACCTATGACACGGAAGGACCGACCGCTGTTTGCGATCATCGCGGCAGTGACGGCGACTCCCGCTGGCAGGGGCATGACGCCCAGTCCCGGATCCGTGAACGGTTGCGCGCGGAACTGGCCGACGTGTTTCAGTTGGACAACACGGCGGATCCGCGGTCGGGGATCAATAATGCCATTGCCCATGCGGACAATGCGCCAGGTCATATCGGCTGGCACTGGGACTGGATCCTGGATCGCGGCATTACGGGACTGTTCGATCGGATCGATGCAGCCCGGACTGGGGTAGACCAGGAGGGCCAGGCTTTTCTGCAGGGTATGCGGATCTGTCTGGAGGCGGTGCTGGTCTGGAACGATCGCCATGTCGCGGACCTGGAACAGCGGCTGGCCGGCGCGCCGGACACGGAAAAAGCGGCTTGGCGGGAACGACTCGATGTATGCCGGCGCGTGCCGCGCCGTGGCGCCCGCACCTTCCGCGAAGCTTTGCAGGCCTTTCATTTTTCTTACCTCGCCACCATGTACGAGAATCCTCACGGCGGCAACGGGCCGGGCCGGCTGGACTACTATCTCTGGCCATTTCTACGCCACGATCTGGGCCATGGCGCGGAAACCCTGGAATCGGCCCGTCTGCTGATCGATGAATGGTTCATATTGGTCCACGAGCGCCTGTTGTTCCAGATGGACGGTCACGTAGAGACCATTGTGGTGGGTGGTTGTCATCCGGACGGCGCACCCGCGCTGAATCCATTGTCCCGAATCATGGTGGAATCCATGGCCGCCTTGCGCATATCCCATCCAGCGGTCTATATCCGCATCCCTGAACAGGAACCGGACGAGAGCCTGGACCTGGCAGCTCGGGATCTGCTGCACGGTGGCAACCGGGCCCAGATCCTGAACGACCGCGCCATAGTCAGGGCCATGACCAATGCCGACCTGCCGCTGGAACACGCCCGGATGTACATGTGCGGTGGATGCATGGAGATCTCGCCCCACGGCATGAACGGCGACCTCCTGTTCACCGGTTTTTTCAACGTGCTCAAGGTACTCGAATACGTGCTTACGGGCGGCGTTTGCCTGGTGAGCGGTCGGCGCGTGCTTCCGCACCTGACCCTGTCTCTGGCGGATTTTGCCGGCTTTGAAGAGGTATACGCGGCATTCGCCGCTGAACTGACCCGCTGCCTGCACCTGAAATTCAAGTCCATGGACATCACCCGCGAAGCGTTTGCCGCCTGCCGGCCGCGTTTCCTGGTTTCCAGCCAGGTGGAGGATTGCATTGTTCGGGGACGAGGCATCAACAATGGAGGCGCCCGTTACGAGGATTACGGCTCAACGCCGCTGGGTATTCCCAATGCAGCGGATAGCCTGTATGCTGTAGCGCAGGCGGTGTTTGTGCAAGGTTTTGTCACTGGCGCCGAATTGTTGCAGGCCATGCGCACCGACTTTGAAGGGGCCGAACCTTTGCGCCGGCGCTTGCTGAACCTGCCCAAGTACGGCCAGGGTCAGGCCGCCGCGGATGCCATGGCGAATCGTGTGTCCGACACGGTTTGCGGCATTTATCATGGATGGCGC
>CAZOLK010000494.1:0-2859 GCA_964580325.1 uncultured Verrucomicrobiota bacterium
AAAGGACAGCAACCGGAGCGGTGGCCGAGTGGTTTAAGGCAGCGGTCTTGAAAACCGCCGTGGCGGCAACGTCACCGTGGGTTCGAATCCCACCCGCTCCGCCAAAAACGCGTTAGCCACGGTTTGCATACGTCCGTAAATGACTCTTTTGATGAGCTTTTATACGATCCACAGGCCGCCGCGGTTCGCCATGGTTCGCCCGCATCCGGCGGGATCCATGGTATCTACTATGGCATTGGGCGGCCGATTCATGGTATCTGCAAGCAATGCTCAACGATACCAAGATCCGTGCGGCCAAGCCGCGTGATCGCCCCTATCGCCTGGGCGACTCCGCTCAGTTGTACCTCTTCGTCGCGCCAGCCCGCGGAAAGCTCTGGCGGATGAACTACAGCTTCGGGCGCAACGTCGCCGGCAAGCCGATGCAGAAGACCCTGAGCTTTGGTGCCTATCCTGCGGTGAGCCTCGCTGACGCAAGAGGCAAGCGGGATGAAGCCAAGCGTCTGCTGGCGCAAAAGCAGGACCCGGCCGTGGCCTTTAGGGAGGCCGACACAGCAAAGGCAGCGGCAGCAGAGCAGACATTCAGGCTGGTGGCGGAGATGTGGTTCGAACATAGCAGCGGCTGGTCTTTGGCGCGCTTGGCGGAATGGGCAGCGGCCAACGAGGGTCGCTGGCACAAGCGGGATGCTTTACACTGGACCGCCGATGTCGGTGCACGATGGTCCACAGTCTATATGGTCCACAGTCTATGCTGCCGATGTGCTGAGAAGCTTTGAGCGGGATGTCTTTCCAGACCTTGGAGAACGGCCAATCCGGGACATCCGGCCCATGGACGTTCGCAAACTGCTCCAGGAAGTGCAGGCGCGCGGCAGCATCGAGACCGCCCATCGCTTGCGGCAACGGATATCGGCGGTGTTCATCTGGGGCGACAATTGCGGGCTGTGCGACGGCAATCCGGCACAGAGTATTGGCGCAACGCTGAAACCGGTACCGCCGCCGAACCACCAGCCGGCGATCATCGATGAGCACGATGATCAGGACGCGCGTCTGGAAGCCATGCGCACCATGCTGGCTGCGTGCGAAGCGTTGCCCGGGCGTGCGCAGAACAAGCTGGCGATGCGGCTGCTGGCATTGACCGCTGTTCGCCCCGGCGAACTGGCTGGCGCCAGATGGGAGGGCTTTTTCGAGCTTGACGGCGAGCGGCCCGTTTGGATCATCCCTGCGGTCCGAATGAAGGGCGTGAAGGCCCGTCGAGAGAATCCACAGTTCGATCATGCCGTGCCGCTGGCGCGCCAGTCCGTGGAGATCCTGCGGACGCTGCACCGGCTGACCAAGCGCTATGCGCTGTGTTTTCCATCCGAGCGGCACGTGCACAGGCCGATCAGCGAGAATACGCTGCGCGCGATACTGATCCGGGCCGGCTACTTTCAGCGCCATGTTCCACATGGGTTTCGTGCCAATTTCAGCACTTTCATGAACGAGCGCGCGAATGAACTGGATCGGCCGGGCGATCGGGCGGTGATCGACATGATGCTGGCTCACAAGCCGGTGACAGCGTCGGGCGCGACCAACAGGCGTGGGGCTGATCATGGCGTCTCGGCGGTCGAAGCCGCGTATAACCGAGCAGCCTACATGCCGCGCAGGTCGGCATTGGTTCAGGAATGGGCCGACCTTCTTCTGGAAGGCTTCCCGCCACCAGATGACCTCGTTGGGGGACCGGTGCGGCGTATTTTCCAGCCCGACGGCACACTAAAGGAACAGGAGAGGAATAGGATAGAAACATAAGCGTTCTCGCACTCAACTATCTTGAACATCATGATCCCAATGTGTACTTGGCCGCCCAGGGGTAATTGCGTGTTTTATTCGACGGACTGAAAGACCATGAACAAACCCCTGACGCGCGGTTTCCAACAGGCCTCTGCCACTGACTTCTTCACAGACCAGTCAATCGATGTGCAGGCTGCTGCGGACAGCCAGAGGATCCAGACTGGTGGTCGCGATCGGGCGGCATTTCTGGAGATGCTGTTTGGTTCGGCAGAACCGTTCGAGCTTCCTGTTGCCCATCTCTTGGACCACCGGGTCAGGATGCCTTCGGCAGTGGCCGAAGCGGCGCTCGAGTCTGGCGCGGCTTCAGTCAAGCGCCTCCTGCGGCGGATGCTGTCCATGAGCCGGAACCCACAGGCCGGCTATCTTGTCTCGAAAGCCATAGGGCGGAAACCTGCGGTGGACGCGAAGCTGCTCTGCCGCCTGTACACATCCTACCCTGAGTTTGCAGTGCTCTGCCTTGCTGGGAGGCTTGGCGATTTCTCGACTGATGTCGCGGTACCGGCAGGCGATGGGTTCGTAACTCCCGTGGCGATGATGGCCGTCTATTATGGTGCGCTGGAGCTGCAGCTGATTTCGTTGCGTTGCTGGTCGATTGAGCAGTTCCGGGTCGGCCTCGACAGCGGCCGCGAGACCGCCACCATGGGCCAGCATGCATCCGATATCCAAGCACTTTACGAGTGTCTGGAGTTTCTCGCAAAATTCGTCAGGACGGGGCAGAGAAGGCCTGGACGGACGCCGGAATTGGTTCGGTCGCTGAAGCCCAAGGCAGATCAGGAGTTGGCAGCCATCAGGCAACGACACCCTGATTTGTCCGATGGTGATATCCTCGAAATGACCAACGAGTTGTTTACGCGGAGCATGAAAAAGCGTGAAACCGAACACGAAGAATTCGAGGCGATGCGCAAAGTGCTGGCCAATTCGGGCAAGGGGCCCGAACAGAAATTGCGCAAGCGCTCGTCGACGGTCGCTACGGACGTCGAGGCAGGTGAGCAGGTGGCATTTGCTGCGCTGCGTTTGTTATCTTTGGCGGATGGC
>CAZOLK010000495.1:0-2849 GCA_964580325.1 uncultured Verrucomicrobiota bacterium
GGGTGGCGCGGACTCGGGTGCGGGTTTGATCGAAGCCGCGGGACGCAACTCCGGTACGGGTGGTTCACCGATGTCCGCAGCTTGCTCATGGCGGCAGGTGAAGGCGCGAGGATGGGCAATGGCCTGGTAACCGTGGCGCAGGAAATAGACTACTTCGGCGTGGCCGCAGCAGAGCAGGCCGTCTGGCGACAGCAACCGTTCCAGATGCTCCAGCACCTGTCGCCGTGCGCTCTCATGCATATAGATGACCAGGTTGCGGCAGAACACCACCTGGTAAGGGCGTTGTCCAACCAGGAAATCGGGCTGCGCCATATTGCCTTCAGCGAACTTGACGCAGCGGACGACCAGCGGAACCAGACGGCGCTGCCTGGCATCGATAGGCTGAAAATAAGCGGATTCGCGTTCGTTCAAAGGTTCACGGAAAGCGTTGGTGGAATAGGTGGCGACCCGCGCACGCTCCAAGGCGCCTTTACTGACGTCTGCGGCGTCGACCTGGACCCGGTCCGGACTGAGCCCGGCTTCCAGCAGCGTGATGGCTATGGAGTAGGGCTCTTCACCGCCGGCGCACGGCGCGGACAATACGCGCAGCGCCTGTCCCTGGTGGCGCGGCAGCCATTGCTGGCGCACCCACTGACCGAGGTATATGAACGGTTGACGGTCGCGGAAAAACCAGGTTTCCGGCACTACCAGGTTTTCGGTTAACAGCATGCGTTCATGCATTGATGACCGCAGCATATCGAGGTATGCCGCGGGCGTTTCGAGTCCGTTGCGCGCCAGGCCGTCGCGCAAAGCGGCCTGAACCTTGTTTGGACCCAGGGCCTCGATGTCGAGACCGAGCCAGTGCGCGATTTCCCGCTTGAGCTGTTCATCCATGGCCGTTGTCCGTTTCGTGCGTCAGCGCCGCGCCGGTCAAGGGCTCGATGAGCAAGCCCTGGATCATGCGCTCGTTGTCCCGCAAAACCGGCCCCAGGAAAGCGGGCGTGCTCGGACCTGCCCTGGGCGGCTGCAGCCGTGCGCGTTCGATCACGCGGCTTTCGGTCGCATGTTCGGCCAGCAGGCCCACGGGCAGGCCGTCCACTTCCACCATGATCAGGCGCGTACTGTAGACCAGCCGGCTCGGGCGTCCCGCCAGCAAATGGGTCAGATCAATCACCGTGGCCAGCGCGCCGCGGTAATTGAGCCGGCCAGCGATCGGCGGCGCTGTTTGGGGTATAGGTTGCAGTTCAGGCACGGGCGCCAGTTCAACGATCCGGCCCGCGTCCAGGCCGTAGGTCACGTCGTCTGCCTGAAAAACAATCCATAAACTGCGTTCGTCATTCATTCGTCATTGGGCGTTTCGTCATTGGTCATTTTAAAACGGTTGGTTTCCCGGTTCAACAGCGTAGCGGTTTGATTGAGCAGATGGGTGGTCTGCTGGAAGTTATCGAGTGCGTTTCGTGTTTGCTGCATGGTCTGGCTGACCTGGCGCAGGGTTTCGCTGATTTGTTCGGCGCTTTGCGATTGGGCTTGCATGCTCTGGTTGAGCGTTTCGAACTCCGGCCCCAGCCGACGTGTATGCTCCATGATCCGCGTCAGCCCATCGCTCAATTCGACCAGCTTTTCGGTGCTTTTGCGACTTTGCTGGGTGTACTTTTCGATTTCACCCACGCCGCCGGCTACAGTGGCGTTCATGGCAGTCACCATGTTTTCGATATTCAGCACGGCCGCGCTGGTCTGGTCTGCCAGGCGCTGGATCTGGCGCGCCACCACGGCAAACCCCAGGCCATGTTCGCCCGCTTTCTCCGCCTCGATCGACGCATTCAGCGCAAGCAGGTTGGTCTGGTTGGCCAAGCGTGTAATGGCCACGATGACCTGGTTGATATTGCCGGTCGTCTCGCTGATCTGGCGCAGTTTTTCGGAAATGTGGGCCGAGGCGTCGAACAGAGTCTGCAGCGTCTGCTTGATTTCGGTCAGCCGTGATTTGCCGGTCTCGGCCAGGTCAACGGCTTCGCTGGTATCGCTGTTCAAATCTTCCATGGTCCGCGCCAGGTCTCGTGCGGTGGCGCTGATCTGACGGCTGGTCGCGCTGATTTCGCTGATCGATGCGGCCTGACCAAAGCCGGCTTCTTTCAGTTGTCCGGCCGATGCCGTGATGTCGCGCGACGAGGTTGTCACCCGGTCTACGGACTGGCGCACCTCGCGCAGCAGAGTGGTCAGACCGCGCGTCATGCTGATGAACGTTTCAGCCAGCCGGTGGTATTCCGCGGTTGTCAGCTTGCGCGCTTCCTTTTCGAACCGGGGCAACTGGCGCATGGCTTGGGCTAGGTCGCCGGCCGCCATGCAATCGGCCATGGCGACGATCCGTGCAATGGGGCGCGTCATGCGCTGTGCGGCGTAGAGCGCCAGACTGAAAAACAGCGCCAGGCCGGCGCCGCTGATGAAGAGGATGTAGCCGTGCAGCAGGCGGATGCTGGCATACAACTCGTCCACGGGCACGGCCAGACCCAGCGACCACGGCGTGTCCGGGATCGGCGCGTAGCAGAACCACCAGCGGATATTGCCATAAGTCACTTGCGCGTGCCCCTGCTTGCCGTGAAGCATAGCGCGGCCTAATTGGCGCAAGGCGGGCGTGCCTTTTTCCTCGGCCAGATCAAAAAGCGATCCATGCATGACCTGCATGGGATCCGGGTGGGCGATGAAGGCGCCACGGCTCGAGAGCATAAAGGCGTAGCCGGACTTGAAAAAGCGCAATGCATCAACCTTGCGGGTCAACTTTTCCAGGTCGATCTCTGCCTGCACCGTACCTGCGAAAACGCCGTTGGTCGCATAATAGAACGGCGCCGAAAACACGGCGGTCAGCACACCGGCGT
>CAZOLK010000496.1:0-2836 GCA_964580325.1 uncultured Verrucomicrobiota bacterium
AACGGGCGTTTGCGCCCGTCGATCCGGACGCGCTGATCGAGGTGGGCAACGAATGGGGCGCGGTCCTGGACCTGGTCCGGGAGGATCCTCCCGACGTGCTGCTCGTAGCCGGCCATCCCGGCAAACTGGCCAAGTTTGTCCATAACGAGTGGGACACCCATTCAGCGCGCTCGCGCAGTGCTTTGACCGTGGTTCGGCCGCTGATCCGGGAGATGACCGCCGCGGCCCCGGCTGATTGCGAAACCGTGGAGGGTTTGTTCGCGGCGCTGGATCAGAAGCAATGCCACGCAGTGGGACAGCGCCTGACCGCGGATATACGGTCAGCCGTCTGCCGGCGGCTGGCCTGGCCGCCGGACAGCCCTATCGGCGTCATGCTGATCAATATGGCCGGCAATGTGTTGGGCGCGGTCCGGACTGAGGAAGGTCGATCCGTATGAAGGACAGGTGCGAGAAAAAGCGGATGATCCTCGTGGGTTGCGGTCCCGGTTCGCCGGCTTTCCTGACCGATGCCGCACGCGAGGCCGTGGCTGCCGCCGATATGCTCGTGGGCTCGGAACGGTTGATACGCTTATTTCCTGACCGCCCGGAGGCGCGGATCGTCCTTCGCACGGATGTGGATGCTGTACTCGACCGGATGGCCGCGGAACCGGAGCAGCGCCGGATCGCGGTGCTGGTCAGCGGCGATCCCGGCCTGTGCAGTTTCAGTCGGCGCGTGCTGGATCGGTTCGGTCCTGACCAATGCCACGTGGTGGCCGGGGTCAGTTCGATCCAGGCCGCTTGCGCCGCGCTGGGCCTGGATTGGGGCAATGCCCGCATCCTCAGTTTCCACGGGCGTCAGCCGGAAATCGACCCGAATCGGTTGCGCGCCGAACCGTTGCTTGTGCTGCTCGGCGGAGCGGATCGTTCTCGCGCGCCCATGGCTGAGTTGTTGGAGGCGCTGGAGCACAGCCACAATGCCTGGCTTTGCGCGGACTTGACCTTGAACAGCGAGCGCATCCAGCGTCTGGATGCCGAAACGCTGCGCGACCGGAGTGTGGCCGGATTGTGGCTGGTGGTGCTCGTTCGCAGGGAGGAACATCCATGAAAGTCTATTTTGTCGGCGCCGGCGCCGGCGCCCCGGACCTGCTGACCTTACGCGCGGAGCGGCTGCTGCGTTGCACGCGCTGCTGCATCTACGCCGGTTCGCTGGTCAGTCCGGAACTGCTCAAGCTGACGGCCGACGGCGCAGCACTCCACAATTCGGCGATCATGACACTCGAACAGACCACGGTCGTGTGCCTCGAAGCGGCGCGCAACGGGATGGACGTGGTCCGCTTGCACACCGGCGACACATCCATCTACAGCGCGATTGGCGAGCAGATCGCCGAGTTGAGCAAACACGGCATCGCTTATGAAGTGGTTCCCGGCATCAGCGCGTTCCAGGCTGCGGCCGCGATCCTGGGCGCGGAACTGACCGCGCCTGAGATCAGCCAGACCGTAATCCTGAGCCGCGTAGCCGGCCGCACGCCCGTGCCTGAGGAGCAAGCCCTGGGAAAACTGGCGGCCACCCAGGCCACGCTCTGCCTGTACCTATCGGTCAACAAAGTTCGCGCCATTGCGCACGAACTGATTCGCCACTACGGTCCTGACTGCCCGGCTGCGGTGGTCTTTCACGCCTCCTGGCCCGACGAACAGGTTATCCGCGCAACCCTGGCCGACCTGGCCGATAAGACCGAGGCTGCCGGCATCACCCGCACGGCGCTGATCGTGGTCGGTCACGCCCTGACCGGGCCGCAAGCCTATTCCAAGCTCTACGACAAGACCTTTTCCCACGCCTGTCGCACGGCGGAAGATGCGCCGCGGGCGCACGGCGCCGATCAAAAGTCCGCGGTTTCAACACACTTGCTCACCTTATCCGCGGAAGGCTTGCGCATCGCGAAAACGCTGAGCGCGGACCTGCCGGGCTGCATCATCTATGTGCATCGCAGTGTACCCGAACCTGGCGACGCGTTCACGTTCGACAGCGTGATGACCTTGACTGCGGACCTGTTTTCGGTCAGTCGGCGCCTGGTTTACATCATGCCTACGGGCGTCGCGGTGCGCGCGATAAGTCCGCACCTGGTGCATAAAAAGAGCGACCCGGCCGTGGTCGCGGTGGATGTTGGCGGGCGTTACGCGATCAGCCTGCTCTCCGGTCACGAGGGCGGCGCCAACACGCTGGCCATGGACGTGGCCAACAGCATCGGCGCTGAGCCCGTAATTTCCACCACCACCGACGCGGTCAAAACGCTGGTGGTCGGCGTTGGTTGTCGCTGCGGCAAGACAGCCAATGCTTTGGAACACGCGATCCGCGATGCTCTGGCCAAGGTGGATGCAACCCTGGACCAGGTGCGCCTGCTGGCTTCGGTGGACATCAAACGCCACGAGCCAGGTTTGCTGGAGGTGGCCCAGCAGTTGAACCTGCCGCTGCGCTTCATCGCTTCCAGTGAGATTCGCGGGTCCATGCGCGAGTTTGAGCATTCCGATTTTGTGCAAGCCAGCGTGGGCCTGCCCGCGGTGGCTGAACCTGCCGCGTTGTTGGCTGGAAGGAAAACGACATGTCTGTTGAAAAAAACATTGTATCCGGGCATAACCATCGCCATTGCCCGGGAAAACTGCTGGTCATAGGCCTTGGTCCGGGTGGCGCCGAACACCGTACCGCACGTGCGGTCGCTGCCCTGGATGAAGCAGAAGTGGTGGTGGCTCGGGCACCTTCAACCTCGACCTCCGCAATCCGAGCGACCAATGGGAGACCGGCCTCACGGTCCGCGGCCAGGTGCAGGGCCGCCGACCCTTCTACGTGGATACCGACGGCGAC
>CAZOLK010000497.1:0-2819 GCA_964580325.1 uncultured Verrucomicrobiota bacterium
GATTGAACATCTATGAGTTTGTTCGTAACAATCCGATAAAGTATTTCGACGTTCTAGGGTTGTGGGATAAAAAGGGAGTCGTTAACACATTTTTTGATCAAAACAAAAATGATCCAAAGTTAATAAGCCTTTTTAGTGCTCTGGTGCTTGCAAATGGATATAAAATTGAGCAAGGAGATGGTTGGTTTTCGTGGCGTTGGATTGATCATGGTAAGAAGAAAATATATCTAGAAAGGAAAAATATCTTAGGTGGGGAACGAAGCAATGAAGACGCTGCGCAGCTACTTCGTTCACAACTACTTAACGAGTTTGCGGAGAAAATTGGGAGTTCGCGAACATGGGCTGATGCAACCTATAATAGGGCTTGGCATGGACTTGATACTGTTGTTGGTGGCACTGCATTTGCAGGTGGAACTGCTTTGATGTTCGCACCAGAACCTGTGATAACAAAAGTTGGAGGAGGATTGGCTGCTACTTTTGGGGCGAATGCATTCGCAAGAGGTGTTTCGGGATTCTGGACAGGAAAACCGCATGGCGTGGACTATATTGGCAATGCTTATGAAAAATATCTTCAGTATTGGAATCAAGAAGATACTTCTGCTGGATTGTGGGGGCGTAGATTTTTAAGAGGAGCTGAGTTTATATCAGTATCTATTGGACTTTTTGGTAAACCATTAGCGGCTCATCATAGAGCAGGTTACACTGCAGCAACAAGTGTCGGGATGACCGCACAGCATTTGAAGACACTTGTTATGCAAACACTGAAAAATCCAAAACATCTTCTTCCAGATCTTTCTAGGTTTAGATCTGGCCAAGGTTTTTCTGGTATATATGACCCTGAATCGGGCTCAATTTTTATGAGGCCAAGCAGTGCCACAACACCTCGTCCGCCTGGCTGGTTGCCACGACGAGGAGGTCACTCAATCTTGGCTCAGGAAATTTTAAATTCTCGGGGTGCTGAAATATCACGTCTGCAAGCTTTTACCGCGATTCTTGAAGAAGGCGGAGGACTGCGGCTTGAATTCTTCTCTCGTGGAGTTAACTTTGCTAATTTTGGCAATGCTGTACTACCAACAGAATTGCAGATCATATTAAGATCAGCAGTTTTTCATGCTCTAAATTCTCAGGTGTCTTTAGTTGCACCTGCCCATGTTATTCGCAGCATTCAAGCTGAATTAACTGATTAATAGAGCACGATGTATGCTGAAGAAATATGACCAATAACCTTTTTCAGGCAGCATTTAGGTATATATATTATGGAAAAATACGAACTCCCAAAAAGCTTGATTAATTTAATTCAACTTGGAATATGGCCTTCGAGCAAAAAAGATGCGCATAAACAAAACCTAAAACCTATTCTTGGCAAGGATGCCGCATGTAAACTATCCAAAGATAATGATCGTATATATCTAGAAGGACCACCATTCATAACAATAGAAGAAGAGGCGATATCAAATAGATTCTGGTATGATGAATTAACCAACGTTGGCGAAATTGATTATAAAAAAGCGGTTATAATTGGTGATTTTGGTATTGGTTCTGATTCTGCAATAATCCTGTATTATGGAAATACACATAAGCCATCAATTATGTACTTGAAGTGGTCATTCAAAGCGAATAATATACATCATTCATGGGTGGAAACACACAGTTGTTTTGACGACTTTGCTATAGAGGTTGGATTAATAAAGAAGAATAGAACGTAGATTGGCTTTCGCGCCAAAATTGGCCGCCTGTTGAGCCAGAGCTCATAGTGTCAGACGCCAAATGTTCCGAGTCGAAATGACATCGCACAGTTGGCCGACTCGCACATCGTCGTGATCGTCGTTTTTTGATTGGAACTCTCTGGGAAATGTTGCTGAATAGCCGCTTTTTAGTCGTAGTCTGGCGAGATGGATCAGCTTAATGATGAATAAGAAAAACCGACCGTCGATTTTGTGGTCCAGACGGGGTCGGCTGCCTGGTTTTCTGGATTCCTAGCATGATCGGCGTTTTGCGCAGTCGTGCATGGTGCAGAGATCCAGTAGCTGCATGGTGCAGAGATCCAGTAGCTGCATTTCATCCGACGCGCGCTGATCGTGCGGTTCCGACCAAGACAGTCGCTATACTTGGCAAACCCTGTTGACAAATTCATGGCTGCGCGACGCCACACCAGCAGAGAAATAGCGGATGCGGCAGGCCAACAACACAGCCTTGCTCAACGTACCGCCCTGTTCCAGAATCTCAAGCACCTTCTGCTGGTCACAACCTCGACGCTCATCTTTCTTCAAGCCCGCCACACACAGGTGCTTGCGATACATCTCCTGCGCTTCCTCCCAGCACGCTTGGGGTCGCATCGCATGCATGCCCTGCACCGTTTTATGATCGACACCAGTTACTGACTCTGCCTTCTGCCTACGGCCTATTGCCTTCTGCCGACAAAAAATGGTTGCCTTTTCTGATAACATCTTTCATCATGGGCAATATCGACAGATTGAGAATGACATGACCGCTCAGGAAACCAACGCACTGTTACGAGTTCAGTCGTGGAACACAGCACCACGACGATACCGCGTTTGGCTGAGCCGCCTTCAGCGCTCCAGGATGTCATTCTGGGTGTGTGTGTTCTTCTTTCTCACCTGTCTTACAGGCCGTTGCGCCGTTCTGTCTGTCGCGTATGCCAGTATCGGACGATCATCTGACGTCAAGCTGGTGGATCAACTTGAAAGCGCGTCTTTCGCCCGCAAAGACATCATCGCTTCATCTGTCTATGAACAACAAGACACTGCCATCGATCCGCGCAGTCGTACGGTTATCATTTCCCATATCGCGGACCATCT
>CAZOLK010000498.1:0-2817 GCA_964580325.1 uncultured Verrucomicrobiota bacterium
TGCGCAGCCAGCGTCCTGGTCGCCACAAGGTTTACAACCTCGAAGTCCACAAAGACCATACATATAAAATCGAAAGCGCCTTCATGCGGAACTACACAGCCCCCCGCGGGATCATCCCGCAGGGGGTTGTCATTCCTTAAATAACATAACACGTGAGACTCAATCAAACGAGGCTGGCAGCAGCAGGAAAGCCTGACGACGACCGTCCTTTTCGCCAATGCCGATCACGGCGCCGGCATCGTTGACGTCGGCAGCGTGGTGCAACACCCAACCGCTTCCCGCTGGCAACAAGCTGTTCAGATCGATTAATGTGCCTTGCGCATCCCACTGGGCTGCGCGCAGCGCACCGTTGGCATCGACCACCCAGCCAACGGCCTGCCCAGCGTCATTGATCGTTTCCGCGCGACCGGCCGCGCCAAGCGT
This sequence comes from uncultured Verrucomicrobiota bacterium, assembly GCA_964580325.1. Taxonomy (GTDB): domain Bacteria; phylum Verrucomicrobiota; class Kiritimatiellia; order CAYTQP01; family CAZOLK01; genus CAZOLK01. The sequence continues at coordinate 424 of CAZOLK010000498.1, forward strand.
CGACAGTTCAAGCAACCGGCCGTCGTCATAGAGGAACGGCTTCTCGATACCCGTGGCATCCGTGAACGAACCGACCGTTTCGCCGTACGCATTGATATCCAGCGCGCAGCTCCAACCACCGGCTGCTTCGCCGATGTTGAGCAACCGACCGTCCATGACCAGGAAGGCTGACATAGCGCCGCTGGCTGTCCGCAAACAACCCGCGATATCGCCATTGTCATTGAGACCAAAAGCGAAACCGCGCGCATCGCCCAGGGCCACCACTGTACGCAAGCCCTGCTCCGCATCCCAGACAAACGGCTGGAACCCGCCCTGCGCATGGGTCATGTAGCCGACCGCCATGCCGGCGGCATTGATGGCGCAAGCGTAACTCACACCGGATTCAGGTCCGATCTCGATCATGCCGTCGCTGTCCACGATTACGGCCTGGCAACGGCCATCCCGCTGCACATAGCCTGCCATTGCACAGGCGTCGTTCACCGCCAACATCCGGTCGGTCCCATGGTCAGCGGTCACGCTGTCGCGGAACCAACTCAGCCCGGACTCGCCGGATGCGCCGTTGGCAAAACCGGCCACCAGCCCTTCGGCGTTGAGCGCGTCGGGCATGGCAACAGCTTCGTCCGAACCGAACACGATGACTTCGGCGGCAGCGGTTTTCTCCTGGCGCGCCGACAGGTTCTTAGCGGCGCTGACGCTGAACGTGATGGACACGGTGGCGCCGGCTGTACCACCGGCGTTCTTGCTGCTGAAGGGCGTGGCAGCCACGCTGTGAGTACCCGCGGACGGTGTCCAGGGTTTGTAATCGCCGGCGGTATCGCCGGCCAGTGCATAGGGCGATACGTTTTCGGTATGGTAGCTGGCATTGCCGTCATAACCGAACCGCACGCTCCCCACCGCGTCGCCAGGTGCCGGAACATAACGAATGTTCAGCTTACTGGTCGGCAGGGTGGCCAGATCCAGCAAAGCACCGTCCTTCAACTGCTGCAACGGAACGTCCCGGGCAGCGTCGATCAGCACAAAGCCGGTATCGACCACAGTGAAGGAGACAGACAGGGCCGCACCCGCATCGCCGGAACCATTGCTGCTGGCATAAGGCGTGGCTGTCACGGTGTGCATGCCGACAGCCGGCGTCCATGGATTGTAGTTGCCTGAAATGTCGCCAGCCAACGCATAGGGCGCGTTGTTTTCTGTTTGATAAGCAACATTGCCATCGTAACCGAAACGCACACTGCCGACCTTTGCCGGGTCTGTGATCGCTTTGACGTTCAGTTTGCGCGTGGGCAATTCGGCCAGGTTCAATGCGTCACCATCCTTGAGCGTCATCAATTCGATATTGCTCTCGACATCGATCAGCACAAATGAGGTAACCGCCATGGTCGTGACCGGATCCATGACCATGATCGTGGCGATCGCGCTGCCCATGGCGCCCTGGTCATCGGTGACCGTCAACTCAGCCGTGTAGACGCCGGACTGGGTATACGTATGCGCAACCTGCACGCCGGAACCTGTTTGACCGTCACCAAACGCCCAGCTATACATTAGCGCATCACCATCGGGATCCGAAGAGGCGGAAGCGTCAAACGTCACGTTCAACGGCGCATCGTCGCTATCCGGACTGGCGCTCAACTTTGCCGCGGGCGATTGATTGGGCGGCTGTGCAGTCACATTTTCAACCAGGATAGCGCTGATCTTGGCGTTGTTCACATCCGTGCTGAACACCATGTTCAACACACCGTCATTGACGTCGACGTCCAGGCCGCGGTCAAGTGCGGTATAGCGGCCAACCTCGGCATAGATGTCCAGGTTGGATATCTGTTCCTGTCCTTCCAGCTTCACATCAAAGATGCGCTGCCCCGCGGCAGTCCAGTAGATCTCGGCAAATTTCAGTGTGACCCTGTAGCCGCCGTTTGCAAGAGGTACGGCATAAGAGAAATTACCGTAGCGCTCGCTCTGGTAGAGAACGTCATCCTGGGTACCGGCGATCTCAGCGCTGCGGCTGTATTTCCGTCCGCCACTGAACAGGGAATCCGCGCTATACACGGTACCATCTGCAGCCGTGTATCCACTGCCACCGGCATTGACGGCAAACACGACATCGCCCTGTTGGCCCTGCTCCACCGTGATACTGACGCTGCTGTTTTTCGTGGCGCCGTCATTGTCGTAGGCACGCGCCTGCAGCGTGTAGCTGCCGGCTGCCAACCCATTCAGGTTGAACGCGTAAGGCGCACTCGTATCCGTGCCCACCAGCGTGCCGTTACGACGCAGTTCGACTTTGGCCACCGAACCATCGCTGTCCGCGGCATTCACCTGGACCGTCACATCGGCCGGCGCCGTGAACGTCGCGTTGTTGGCCGGCGCGGTAATGGCGCAGGTCGGCACCTGGTTTGCGCTGCC
>CAZOLK010000499.1:0-2783 GCA_964580325.1 uncultured Verrucomicrobiota bacterium
GCGCAAATGGTAGCCCCGGGGCACGACGGGGGGACTTTTAGGAGTGGACTCAAGTCTTTGCAAGGTTGTGGGGTCAGCGTAGCCGCTCGAGCCAAGCCAGATCGAAAGCAACATCGGCCATCTCCGAGGCGCTCAGCAGCTTCCCCTCGGGCAGGCGTTGTTTGAGCCGCAGCACCAGGGCTGTATCACCCGACTGCATCTCAATCGCGATCCGCCGGACCGGGATCTCCGTCGCAAGCAGTGTCGACAGAAATATCGCGGAGGCCTCGTGGCCGATTGCCGAAGTAAATCCGGCCGCAAGCCGCTTCTTTGCGTCGGCAACTTCAATCGGCCCAGACAGGCGGAAATCACCGTAAGCGGTGAGAATGGGTGTGTTAAGGAGATAGATCATCGGGTTCTCATCTTTTCGCGTAAACGTGTCTTCGTTGCGTCCATCATCGTTGCTTGACTTGGGGCTTGCTAGCCTTGTGCATCGTCGCCACCATCGCATCAGCATGCCAGCGCTCCCAATCCGCATTGGCCTCGGCCATGGGTTTATCCGCCGTTTAGTCATGGCCTTGACCCAGGCCTGTTTTTCCGTAGTCAGGGCACGCAGGACGCCGACCGGACGGGGTTGCGGCGACTGACGACGGTTAGGGATTCTTCGCCCGTATCCATGTTGTTACCAGCTACCTGTGTGACACATTGGGGACATTCTACTCCACCGCGAACTCGGTATAGGGTCTTTTGTACAACGGTTGAAAGGCCAAGACGATCTCGTCTTTCGGCACGCCGGCTTCGACGAGATCGTTGGCAATGCCACGTTCTGTGCCATCATATTCGATCCAGATCTTGTCACGATAAATCCGTACATGAACAATGATCAAGTGGACGCGGCGTACACCATCCATCTCCCAACCAAGGTAGAGCAATTGATAGTGATCCTGGGCCGCGTCAACGATGACATGGGTGTCGATCTCGCCATGCGAGGGCTTATATTGGGCATAGCGCATCGATCACGTAACAGGGACTCGATCGATGCGGTTCACTGTGTTCACCGCATCCTATGCGGGCTGTGCGGTTTTGATACCTAACGCCCAAGCTCACCGGCGGCAATGGAGCGCAGCGGAATTGCCGTCCGAGTGCAGCAGCACCTTGTTATGTTTCTTTGTACTCCCGAAATCCAGCTAAAACATCAGCAAACGACTTCGGCCCATATTTCTCGAAACCTTCGTGATCCACATACACAAAATCGTAGGTCACATCTGACTGCGTGGCGTTGATATCCTCACACCACTGGCGCAGCCGTTGTGTTTTCAGCGGCACATCTAGGTCTTCCTGTCCCTTGGTTTCGACGACTACGATCCGGCCATTGGACAGCTTCACGAAAAAGTCGGGATAGTAGTTGGAGATGTCGCCGTCCGCGTTTACATAGTCCAACTTGAAATGCACCGCCAGATAATTCTTGGCGTAGGACACCACATCGTTGCAATCCTCCAGAAAACTGGCGAATTGAAGCTCGAAATGGCTGTCACCGATCACGCGATTGAATACGCTCTTTTTCGGCATCAGATAGGCCTGATCTTTCACGACAAAGGGCCGGGTCTGACGCAGCTTTATAAAATCCCGAATCTCCGCATCGCCCTTGTCGCGTACCGTCAGGTCATTGATTGCCTTCTTAAAGGTCTCGATAACCGTCTTGGTAGCCGCCAGTTCGGATAGATTCCGTAGCGTGTTCGGCGATTCCAGATCAACCGCCTGACTGAATAGCGCATCCTGTATGAACGCCTTGATCTTGCCGTACATCACATCATAACCACTCACCAGCCGCAGCTCTTTCATCACAGTCTGGGCAAAGTAACCGACCACACTGCGATAATCCGCCACCCCGGCAATATCCAGGATCGTGGTATGCGTCACCTCGCCGGTAGTAATGTCCTTGAATACGATTTCGCGCTGCTCCTCCTCGCTGAAGGTCTGGTAGTCAACCGGCCGAAATGTCATGGCCCCCGCATCCAGATCGCCCAGGTTTTTGTACTCACGGTAAACACGCGGGGTCAGCACTGGGATTTCAATATCCAGCGCCTCAATATCCTTTTTCTCATTATCGTTATCGACTTCCACCACCAGCGGCGTCTTGGGCTTGGTGCCTTCGCCCATCGCCTTGCGTTCCAGTTCGACGCCTTCGGCCTGAATGGATTCAACAAAGTCCATGAAGGCATCCGTACCCACGACACTGGCGTACTCCTCCACGCCACCGGGGTACATCTTGCGCAAGCCGCGCCCCAGTGTTTGTTCCGGCAGGATATTGCTCTTGGCTGAATAGGCACGCAGGCCGACGATGGTGGTGACGTTCTTGACATCCCAGCCTTCTTTGAGCATCAACACCGAAACAATGGCCTTGTAGGGGCTTGCCATTGCGTCAATCTCATTCGACTGCTGGCGCAGCCGCTCCAGCTCTTCCTTGGCCTTGCCGGATGCCGCTTCTGAAATGTCGCCGTTGTTCTTAGTATGAATGACCAAAACCGCATCTTTGAGATCGGGGTATCGCCCTTCCAAATACGCCGCCACATCATCGCAGTTCCTGGTGTCGTCGGTCATCACGAACAGGATGGCCTTCTTATCCATCTTTTGGTGTTCCTCATAGGCTTTGCGCCATTCGATTACGCCCAGGTCGATATAGTCGGCGTACTTCTCCGTGTACTTGGCATTCTGGCGTTCAGACAGCTTGGCACGGCAGGCGGCATCGGGAAGCACAGGGTGCTTGACCACATTCTGCGAAATCGCCTCCACCAGTGGGTAAT
>CAZOLK010000500.1:0-2726 GCA_964580325.1 uncultured Verrucomicrobiota bacterium
GGCGCCGCCAGCTTCTCGCGAACGATCGGCAACTCGGGGGTCATCAAGAAGCCGGGTTATTCTGCAAGTCGCCGTCGAGGGTGACCATGATTTCGCCCGTTGCTGCGCGCAGCCCGGTCAGCATGGCCGCGGACTGGCCGCTGTTGCGCGGCATGCGCATGCCACGGAGCACGGAATGGGCTGCGGTCTGTTCCTTGATCATGGCCCAAGTCCGATCCTGGCTGCCGTCGTCGACGAACAACACCTCGCACGTCGCAAAATCGCGGACTGCCTCGGCCAGTTCGCCGGCCAGCGGCGCCACGTTCTCTTCTTCGTTGTAAACGGGTATGACAATCGATATTTTCATACGCTCCGCACCTGATTAAAAACTTGTAATATGTGCTTTATAGTTCAACATCGATACCCTAGAGTTGTCTATCTTTTTCTTATGATTGCCGCTGTAAAAACACTGCTTACCGGATTAAAGGCCAGAGATCGCGACGGAATGATCTGGCACAGTCTCGTTGTTCTTTTTTTTACGCATCTCGGCTCCGTGGCCAATGCTTTGTTCCAGATTGTGATGGGTTGGAACCTGACCGACGAGGAAATCGGCAAGCTGGCGCCCATGATGAGCCTGATCCTGATGGTGGCTCAGCCCATGGGCGCGTTGCAGAATACGCTGGCCCATTCAAGCGGCCTGCTGCACAAACAGGGGCGGCTGGGGGATATCAAGGTGCTGGCGCGTCGGTGGATCTTGAAGATCGCGTTACTCGGCATTCCGTTGCTGGTGCTGGGCCTGGTCTATCATGGACGTATCTTGCACAACTTGAATCTGGCCGATCATCCGGCCCACGTGCTGCTCATCTGCGCGACCTTGTTTGCCATGTTCATGCACCTGTTCGGCCCGATCCTGGTCGGTGCGCTCCAGGGGATGCAGGCGTTTGTCTGGATGTGCTTGGTGGCCAATACTTGGGCCATCATCCGCCTGGTGACGGGGTTGTGGCTGGTGCTGCTGGTTTCGCAAACCGCTGCCTACGGTCTGATCGGCCATGGCATTGGCCAGTGTTTCTCTTGCCTGGTCGGCTGCATTGCGCTGCAATGGCTGCTGGCCGGCAAGAGCGCGACCGGCCACGCGTTGGAAGGCAAGTTCTTCTATTTCTTTTGTTGCATGTTCTGTCTCTGGCTCTATTCCATGCTCATGAATATGGATGTGGTGTTCGTCAAGCATTATATCAAGAACGCCACGTTGGCCGGCCAGTACGCCCAGGCCTCCCAGATCGCGCGCATCCTGGTGTTCCTGCCCCATCCCATTTCGTCGGCGCTGTTTCCCAAGGTGGTTTCCGCGGGCGAGCGCAGCAAGGTCCACCTCAAAACTCTGCTCAAGGCCGTGCTGTTCGCCAGCCTGATTATCTTGTGTGTGCTGCTTTTTACCATGACCATGCCCTGGTTGTTCCTGCTGATCATCTACCGCATTCCCAACCCGCCGCTTTTTCAGCTCAACCTGGTTCGCTATATTTCGCTGGCCATGGCGCCGCTGGGCGTCACCTTCATCGTACTCAATTATGAAATGGCCCAGCACCGCTTTTCCTGCATCATTCCGCTTCTGGTCGCGGTCATTTTTTTCTTTGCGGGCATCCGCCACTTCAACCTAACGCTGTGGGACATGGTGACCGTGTTTTTGATTGCTTCGCTGCTCGCACTGGCCGGTGTATTATGGGTCTTGTTCGAGCCGGTCCTCAAGAAGGCGGGGTCCAGGCCAAAGGAGGTGCAAACCTGATGAACCTGTCAGATTATGGCTATGTGCGCGTAGCCGCGGCCGTGCCTGAATTGCGCGTCGGCCAGGTGGCCCGTAATGTCGATGAAATGCTGCACATGCTGGAGCAGGCTGCCGCGCAACACGTGCGGTGGGTGGTCTTCCCTGAATTGGGGCTGACCGGTTATACCTGCGCTGACCTGTTTTTTCAGGCGCGCCTGCTGAATGCCGTCCACGAGCATTTGCCGCGCCTGCTAGATGCTTCGGTCAAGCACCATATTGGTCTGGCTGCAGGCGCGCCGCTGCTTGCCGGCGGTAAATTATTCAACTGCGCCATTCTCATCGTGGACGGCGCTGTTTTGGGCGTGACGCCCAAGACGTTCATGCCCACTACCCAGGAATACTACGAGGAGCGCTGGTTCGCCTCTTCGCGCGAACGCACCGTCGACCAGATCACGCTTGGCGGCGCCGCGGTTCCGTTTGGCGATGATCTGCTCTTCTGCCTGGATGCGTCTTGTGTTATCGGCATGGAAATCTGCGAGGATTTCTGGGCGCCCAGCCCGCCCAGCGGCGAATTGGCCATGGCTGGCGCCAACCTACTCTTCAATCTTTCGGCCAGCAACGAGATCCTGGGAAAAGCCGCCTATCGTCGCGATCTGGTGCGGCAGCAGTCCGCGCGTTGTTTGGCGCCTTATGTCTACACCTCGGCCGGTCCTTGGGAATCCTCCACGGACCTGGTCTTTTCGGGTCATGCCATGATTGCCGAGAACGGCGCCGTGCTGCAAGAGACGGAGCGGTTTTGCTTTGCCTCGCAGTTGATTGTCGCGGATGTCGACCTGGAGGCTATGACCCTGGACCGCCTGCGGCACAACAGCTTTTCTTCCGCCATGCCGCGGCGCGCTTTTCGCCGCATTGCCGCCAACGCTGCGCACGGCGTTGGTTCCGGGGTTGCAGCCGGCGTCCCGGACCGGTTTCTCGAGGTGATGTATCATAT
>CAZOLK010000501.1:0-1500 GCA_964580325.1 uncultured Verrucomicrobiota bacterium
GTCCGTGAGCAGGCTGCCTTTCGTCTCGACGACGAAGAAGAGCCGGATGGATCCATCACGTTCGACCAAGACGGCCCAGTCCGGGTTGTATGATCCGAGCGGCGTCTCGATCTTGAACCAGTCGGGAAGCTTGGCGTAAACCTTCACGTCAACGCTCTGGTCGAGCCTCTCGGCGAACTCGCGCTCAACGTCCGAATCGTAGACCACGTGGTCGTATACCGACTTCTTGGCCTCCACCATGTTCTTGCTGAGGTAGCCGAAGAGCTCCTGATCCTTGAACAGCTCCTGACCGTAAAACTGTTCGTCACCGATGCGGTGGTACTTGATCCCGTCCACGATGAAGAGGCGCATCTGGGTCTTGATGATCTCAGAGGCGCCTGGGGGCAGAAAGGGGATCCTGTTTTTTTTGTCGGCACGAGCGGCGTTGCACTGCGTTACGACAGCGGTAATGGTTTTCAACAACTGGCCAGCGGCACGTCGTTGACATTATATGACGTCTGGGGAACCGCGACGACCAATGTATTCGCCGTGGGCACGTCGGGCGAGATCCGGCACTATAACGGAAACGCCTGGTCAGCCATGAGCAACCCGGCGAGTCTGACGCTGTACGCCGTTTGGGGCGCGTCATGGAGCAATGTGGTTGCGGTCGGACCTCCGGGCAGGATCTATCACTATGACGGCCACGCCTGGAGCGCCCGCACCAACGAAACCACGGCCATCCTGTACGCGGTGTGGGGACCGGCGCAGGACGACTTTTTCGCAGTGGGCGCGAACTGCACGATCCTGCATTATGACGGCGCATGGGCGCTCATGACCAACGGCATATTCGCGCGCGATCTTTACGCACTCTGGGGCACCGCGGGCAACGATGTCTATGCGGTTGGCGAATCCGGAGCGATCCTGCACTACAACGGTTCGTCATGGACCAGCATGACCAGCGGCATCACCGCGGATTTGAATGCGATCTGGGGCGTCGGCGCGGAGCAGGTCATGATCCTGGGCCAAGACGGCGTTTATTTGCTCTATGATGGCAGCAACTGGACACAGCAGAGCCAGGTGCATGGCGCAGACATGCACTGCATCGCCGGCATCGACAGCACCAACGCCTATGCAGCCGGAGCGTCTGGCCATGTTCTACACTACGCCACGCCAGGTGCGCCGATCCCGGCGTTGGGCTTGTGGGGTGCGACGCTGCTGACAGTGTTATTGGCGCTTTACGGATGCCGGAAGGCCCGGTGATCGCGGACCTGGCACAGGAGCAACTCGATTATGCTCCATTTGCCGCCCTTTTCCAGGATTTCGCACACTTTTTCCTGGTCAAATCCCAGACGCTCATCCTTTTTCTTGCCGGCCGCGTATACAACGGACGCGGCATGCGGCTGAAAAGACGGCCCAAAATATGAAAAGACGGGGTCGGGGAATGAAAGGGCGGGTGTTTTAAGTCCGATGCATCCTGCCAGGCTGCGTTATACGCTGGTGCTTCGCTCGCGCCTTGCCTGG
>CAZOLK010000501.1:1600-2720 GCA_964580325.1 uncultured Verrucomicrobiota bacterium
AACAATGTCTCGGATGCAAGCTGAGCTTTAAATTCCCGATCCGCAAAATCACGGATTTCAAAGAAAGTCGGTTAGGCAAATCAAACGCATTGATCCAGGCCCATCGCCACGGTTCATAATGTCTTGATTCATGCCGGCCATGCGCATAAGATCAATGTTATTTACGACGCGATCATGGATACGGCAATTTTAATGGGCAGCGTGTTGCGCCGGGTAGCAGCGGAATGCGGGTTTGGCATCGGCAAGGCGCTTCTGGATTTTTACGCCAATCATGCTGTGGATGTCCGGCGTGCTTTTTTCCAGGCCCTGGACCATGCTCTGCTGGCTCTGGACTTGGGGTTGCGCGGCATGCGACCCTGGCAGGTGTTTCTCGTCAACGGTACCGTGCGCGCGCTGGTTCGCGAAGTGCGCCGTTCGCTGGATCAATGTCCCCAGGCCGCGGATCGCATTTTACTGGACGCCTGCGCCCGGCAGGTCCGCGCATTGCGCCGCTCCTGTTCCAGCTCTCAGGACCGTGCTGCGGACGCTGGCGACGCGCGCGTTCTGCTGATGCGCGCCTTGTGCGCGCTGGAACCTGTCGAGTGGGAAGCGGACGGCGACCCGGCGCGGTCATATCCTGTGATCCCGGACCTGCCCCAACCGCTGGCCAAACTGGCGCAGGCGCTCGATTCCGATACACGGATACCTTTGCTGCGGCACCTGCTGGACCAGGCCTTTCAGGCCGAGGTGGCCGCCAACCATGACCTAGCCCATGCACTGCAATTGCAACGGCTCGATCGCCAGGACCGCATCCTGCGCGATTTGCATGAGGTGATCGGCCGACTCGAACAGCGCCTGCCTTTGCCGGCCGGTCCGTTGCGCCCCTCGGACAGCGGGCGCTGCGCCAACCGGACCGATCGCGAAATGCTCGCCCGGCTGGATGCGCGCTTCGCGCAACTGGACCAGGCCCAGCGTGATCGCTGCCCTGCGTTATTGAGCAAGTTGGCCAAGGCCGAGGCCGTGGCTGGCTTGTTCGAACGCGCGGTCGCCCGATTCAGCGAAGTGGAGGCGACTTGCCTGACCGCGCGCGCGCGCGCCGAGACCCAATACAACCGCTACCTGGCGCTGCTGGAACAGGAAC
>CAZOLK010000502.1:0-2706 GCA_964580325.1 uncultured Verrucomicrobiota bacterium
GCCGCCAGGCGCTCCCCTGACCGCGGCGCGGAGCGCTGAGCGGGCTGGGGATGATATATTGATTGTGGGTTATCCCAGATAAGGTGATCTCGATACGTCGCAGAAGTCAATCCTACTCCTTACCATAAATGCTTCGATTCCAATGCGACTTATAACATCAATCTCTTCGTAATGAATCGGATATAACTGGGATAGACCAATCGACTCATCCGAAAGATGGAGTACTTCATCTCCTGGTTCATAGAGACAGTTCGCAAAGATGACGAATGCTGACATCTCACTATCATTGGCAATCTTTTCGTTGAAGTTAATTACAGATCCATATTCAAACAAGCATTGATGGCGCTTCTGTCGTATAATGTCCCCCATTGCTAACCCCCAAGAGATTTCAACTGAATTAACGCATATAACAAGCTCAGGTGCTGAATTAGTCCATTCCCGATGATGTATGCTTGATAGACCGTAGCTGTAGGTTGTGCTATAACCACTGTTAGGAACTCCGTCAAATTTAACAACGAAGAGTTGAAGGGTTGGATTGCTATTGTCTATGTTGTATATTTTTCCGTTATCACCGGCAATTAAATCAAGCCATTCCAGATATGCTTCTACACGGCGTTTTTTATCATTACTCCCATTTGTGAGTTCTGTTCTCATGTCTATCCTCCCAATGGTAACCACTGGCATTATTCTCTCGTTCAATCACCTCTCTACGGCTTAAGCCTTCCTGCTCGTATTCTAGCCTTCGCTCACGCCAAGGTTTACCTTTGTGTCCTAGGTCAATCTTGCCCTCAACAAGTGGCTGGTTAGTATGCGGGTCGACCATTTCGCTAGCATCATTGACTGGCTGATTCGCAGAAACTTCCTCAAGTGTTCTCCTCCGAGGCTTTACACGTCGCTTTGTAGGACCATAATCTGTAACACATTTCGAAGGATTACGGTAAGCATCAATAATTCTGTCAAGTTCATCAACATCGGCTTGCTTAGCACCACTTTGTTTAATTTTCTTAAGCACCTTCTCAAATCTATCTTGTAAAGCATCGGAAAGCTCATCAGTGCCCGGCGCAAAAACATCATCTAAGAATTCCGCGGCTCGGGATCGAGCTTTTTTCTGAAGCACATCTGATGGATCGGGAGCAACCCAGTCGAAAATATCTATGAACATCAAGATTAAGATTGAGGCGCCTAGACTTGCCTTAGAATCTCTATACTCTACAGGTTGATCATCGCAAATTGCAGATTCAATCAATCCTTTTGATAGGTCATAATCACCAGCAAAATCCGGCCAGGTAGATTTATAAAGCATCCAAGCATCATACATGGAATACTTACTTTTATAAGCATTCCAAGCTACTGTTTTAATATATCTCCGAGCAAAATATAATTGGTCAGCTCTTCGTTGCAAAAAAGCGTCTGCTCTGGTATAAACGGTTTCATAGATAAAGCCTACTCGCCCATCTCCCCAGTCTATAACGCCACTTACAAATCTGACATAATGTTTCTCGGTATTTACACCTGGAAGAACAGCGTTAGGTTTGCTTTCAATTCTATCTACTTCGTTCCCCTTGTAGAATATATTCCCTACAAGTCGCTGTTTCCCTCTTGCACTACCATCAGGCGGCGTCGTGTAGCACATATCTGACATTAAGCCAAGTATATCTACAAAATTCATTGTGTTGTTGTCAATAAAGCCATAGAGGTTGATTCCTCCTGATTCACCTATTGGATCCCGGTTTATCCATCGCCCAATTTCGATGCTCAAGTATCTGAACCCGTAATAATAGAGTTCTGTTTCTGTATCATAATACTTAGTGCTGAACATAAACGGACAGATGTCTGAATCCACAATTGAACTATTCAGCAAGCCTCCATATGGATCATACTCGAAATGGCATACTTCTTCAGCAATATCACCAAGCTTTATTACCGATATGACATTGCCGTTCATATCGCTGACTATGTCATGGCGAACTCCATCAACAACAATCGCTAAAAGACCTCTAACGCCACCAGCCTCTTGCAAACTTCCACTAGCGTCTAGACCCCAAATGTACTCCCTTGTTGATACAGGACCGCCAGCGATTTCTTCATATATCAGATTACAACCGTCGTATTTAAACAGATGCGTACGACTCAAAGTCCAGTTGCCTTCTTGGCCTTGATAGACTTTTTTGCTGATTCGGCGGCCCATGTAATCGTATGCCATCTCTAACCTGGCCAAGCCCTGAGCGTTGGCTGGGTCGGCTGGCTTGGCTTCGATTAGCCTGTTCTCGGCGTTGAATACATACACGAACCTGGTGTCGTTGGTCATGTTGCCGTCGGCATCGTAGGTTGGGCCTATGGGCGTAGTGCCGTCGTCTATTTGGGTGTATTGGTTCAGCTCGTTGGCTTGGTATTCCTTGAGTTTGCTTTCGGCGGCCTTGACCTCTTCGAAGGTGGTGCGGTTGCCTATGGCGTCGTATTGGTAAGACTGGGTGTGTGCGCGGTCGGGCATGTCCACGCCAGTCAGCTCATTGCGGCTGTTGTAGGAATAGACGTATGCTTCGTCCGTGGGAATTGTGCCTATTTGTTTGGTTTTCCAGGCTTTTTCCATGCGACCGAAGCCGTCGAATTGGGCTTGGTGGCTGAAGGTGTAGCCGTTGGCCGTGTAATTCAGGTTGGTCAGGATGTCGCGGTGGGGTTCGTAGGTTCTGGTTTCCAGCAGCTCGT
>CAZOLK010000503.1:0-2695 GCA_964580325.1 uncultured Verrucomicrobiota bacterium
CGAGTACGAGGAGACCGACAAAGCTCGCGACAAAGATTGGGACAATTGGATTCCAGTACCATGGGTAGGGTAAAGCCGCTGCATTAAGCTTCCAGCACGATTCGGGCTATTTATGCGCACACCCTAAAAGCGCTTGTGCCAAAACCCCATGCGCGGGAAGGCATACCTCGGAAATGGACAAACGCTCTGTTATCGAATTGACACCAGCCCAAGATGCCTATACCTTATTTTATGGATAAAAATAAAAAGAAAGGTCAGGCGAACCACAACTTATGAATGAACCTGTGCACTTTGGCGCCCCCTGGGGGGCCACGCTGAAGTTTTTTACGGCCCTGGGACTCGTCATCCTGGTGGGCGTTCTGGTCATCGGGATTACGACGTTGACGGAACTGCTGCTCAACATGGACTATCTCAAGACGGGACTGACCGAATCGCTGGTCTTGATTTTCCTACCTCTGATCGTCCTGTTCGCCAGTTTCCTGTTTCTGATCCACGGCTATCTGGTCACGGACGGGCATTTACTGATCCAGCGCATGGGATGGCACACTCGCATCGACCTGCGCGAACTGAAATCGCTCGAAGTTGACGATTCGGCGCTTTCCGGTGCTTTACGCATTGCCGCCAATGGCGGATTGTTTGTGCTGGACGGCTGGTTCTGGAGCCGGAAGATGGGCCGTTTCCTGGCCTATGCCACGGATCCTGACAACGCGGTCGTGTTGCATTTTCCCTCGCGCAATATGGTAATTTCCCCAGAGAAACCAAAGGAATTCGTTCAAGTGGTAAAGGAACGGTTGTTGCATATACGCGGCGAATAATGTTATTTATTTTTTTTTGTCAGTTATGGCATATAGAATCCGCACCAAACCGCCAACATCCGGATCCATTGCAGAACCGCACACACCGCGGCAACCAGGCGCGCACCGGCTTGTGGAATACGCACGGATTACGCTCAGCGCCGCGGGTCAAGTGGACGTTCAATACCGATGGCGCGGTCAAATCCTCGCCCGTTGAAATCTCCCGTCCGGCCAGGTCTACCCACCGCTCATTTTTTTTGCTGATAAGTGCAGACATCAGCCTGCTTCCTATTGCATAAGGTTCGTCTACGAACATGCCGTTGCTTTCGCAAGCAGGCTGAAGCCTGGACTACAAACGCTACCTTCCATCAGTGACATACATTATCCGCCACCACGGATTCATCCGTTGGAAACCAATGCTACGTCATGATGATGCGGAGGCATAGGCGCACAAACCCATGCGCCAGAAAAGCAACATCAGCGTGGTGAATAGGAGCGTTACCCCGACGATCACGCCGAGCAGACCTAAGCTCGGGCCTTCCAGGAAGACGCGGGCTGGAAACGAGGCGACTAGGCAGAAGGGCAGCAGCGTGGTCAGGATCACCCGCACCGGTCCGGTGAATATCCGGTCCGGTCGCTCGACAAAACGCGCCATGTGAAAAAATACGATTTCCAGGCCCCGGTTGGAATGCAGCCAGAACACGGGGATGATGAACAACATGCGGATACAGTAGCGCAAGTAAGCGCCGTTGGCCAGCAGCAGCAGAAAGCCGATCACGTTCCATGGCGTGACCGGACCTCGGTATTCGGCCAGCGCCCAGGTCAGTATGCCCAGCGATATGACCAGGTTCATAAACGAATTGGCCGCGAAATCGCGCAGGCTGATAAAAAATAGGGTCGATACCGGCCTGACCAGATAATAGTCCAGTTCGCCGCGGTTGACATAGGTGGAGAAAAGCCACAAGTTATTGGAAAACAAGGTCATGGAAAGCGCATCGATCAGCAGGAAGCCAGCGATGAACACGTGCGTCTGGTTGATGTTCCAGCCGCCCAGCAGGTCGGTGTGCAAAAAGAGCACCTCGAAAAAAAGCAGGTTGATGGCATAGTAGACGATGTCCATGAAGATCCGGAAAAAGAAATCGACCCGGAACTCCATGGCGCGGCTGAACGAGAAGCGCAGGAAATAGAGGTAGAGACGCAGGTAACGCATGTCAGATCCCGACCCCGGTGTATTTGTATTTGCCCGCGTTCCAGATGCGGCGGAACAGCAGCGTGAACAGGACGATCCAGACAATCAGCAGTGCGATATCGGCCAGCCACTGGAACGGAGCGATACGCCCTTGTAAACAGCGCACCGGAAAGCTCATGAAATAATAGAAGGGCAGCTTGACCAGGACCGGTTCGAGCCAGTCGGGGAACAGGGCCAGGGGCAGCATGCCGCCGCCCAGCAGACCGGTAATGAAGCGCACGATCACACTCAGGCTCCATACGTTGTCAGCCCAGAACGCGGTCAACTCGATGCAGCAGACTACGGCGAAATGGAGCAGGTTGGCCAGCAGCGTGCCGACCACGGCCATGAGGAAATGAAACGGCGTCACCTGGAATTCGCTGAATCCGAACAGAGCCAGGTAGATGCACACGGCAACCATGCCCTGGACGGTGAAAACGACCATGTGCGCGCATTGGATCGAAAACTTGTAGGCAAAATAGGACACGGGATATATCAGGTAGCGATTGAGTGTGCCGTCGTAGATTTCCTGGGCCACGCCTTCCATGATCGCGCCGCGAACGGCCCGGCCCACGATGGGTACGAGCAGGTAGTAGAGCATCATGCCGCGAAAGGAAAGGCGTGGGGCCCAGGCGTGTCGAACCGATCGCGATGCAGTTGCTGGTTTTTTCGC
>CAZOLK010000504.1:0-2677 GCA_964580325.1 uncultured Verrucomicrobiota bacterium
TCAATCATTCTAATTTATGTGGGACGCCATTCTAAATTATCTTGGGACACTGCAGATAGCCCAGGGTTGCGCCGCAGGCACTACCCCGGGAACCCAACGCACACCCCATTAAACCCCAACGGGGTTGCGTCAAACAAGTGGGCGCACGCGACGGCGACCCCGTTGGGGTTGATGCGTCGTGGTGTGCCATGGACCCAGGGGAGCCGCGCGGACGCGGCAATCCTGGGCTACGGGACGGAATCCCGTTGGGATTCCGGAGACCCCGCCGTTGTCTCCGATGCCAACATCAATACCACAGATTTCTCATGGATCTCCAATTCCACCTTTATAAGCGCACCCACCGGAATTTCACGCGGCGAACTATAGCGCAAACCTGATGCGGAGATATCCCGTGTCTGGGTTATGACCTGTTCTTTCGAAAAAAACAAATAAAATCCTTTCCAAGGGTGCTGCTTTGCGGTACATACAAAGGCTGATTTTGGATGAAATAGAAAGATCGTACCGTGAAGGAACAGGACGTTATAAAGTTATTTAAAGATACGCGAGCGCTGCTCTGCGGCCATTTTGAATTGCGCTCTGGCATGCACAGCAATCAATATTTCCAATGCGCTAAAGTATTACAATTTCCCTACATAACCGAAAATCTTTGCGAGGAGGTCGTGGTGCGGATGCACGCGGCATTGGGCGCGGATTACAAACCGGAAGCAGTGATCGCGCCGGCCATGGGCGGCATCTCGATCGGCCACGAAGTGGGCCGTCACTTGCGGACGCGCTTCATCTTTGCAGAAAAAGAAGAGGGGCGACTGGTGTTGCGCCGCGGATTTGAAGTGGCTCGCGGGCAGCGTTTTATTGTGGCCGAAGACGTCATCACCCGCGGGGGTCGCGTCCAGGAGACGGTGGACATCGTCACATCGCGCGGCGGTGTGGTCGAAGCGATCCTGGTCCTGGTCGACCGCAGCGGAGGCCAGGCAACGTTCGAAGCGCCCGTTTTCAGCCTGTTGCGGATGACGCCGGAAACATGGATGCCGGAGGACTGTCCGCTTTGCCGTCAAGGCATGGCGCTGGATCATCCGGGAAGTAAATAAAGTTTAACGCAGTTCGCCAGAGGACGGTGAACCATGAAAGAATCTCGATTGCGCTTAATTACCCGTGGCGATGACGCCGGGCTGTTGCCTTGCGCCAACCGCGCCATCTTCGATGCCGTCAAAGCGGGTATGTTGAAAAACATATCGTTTCTCACGCCGGCTCCGGCGTTTGAACAGGCCGCGACTTGTTTCGCGGCTGTATCCGATCTCTGTTTCGGCGTGCATATCACGTTGACCGCGGAATGGCGGTCATTGCGCTGGGGTCCAGTGGCGCCGCACGAACAGGTGCCCACGCTGGTGGACGATGAAGGCCTGTTTGCCGCGGGCGTGGTCGATCTGTATCAACGCGGCATCGATCCGGATGAAGTAGAGATCGAAGTGCGCGCCCAGCTCGCCAAAGCGCGCGCCGCCGGATTGAACATCCGCTATTTCGACGACCACATGGCCTTCGGCTCGCTGCCGGGCATGCGCCAGCGCCTGGAGCGGATCGCGGAGCAGGATGAGTTGATTTTCACCCGCCAGTACGTCAAACGCCTGCCCGTCTTTGATGACTTGAACTACCTTGACGGTCCTGAATGCCTGCTGGCCGTGCTGCAGCGCGCCGATCCTGACACCTACCTGCTCGCGGGTCACCCCATGTATCCCGATCCAGAAGCCATGAGCTTGTGCACATGCAACAACCAGCCTGGCGCAGTGGCGCGACGGCGTGACGAACAACGCAAAATGTTCATGGACCCACGCGTCATCGGCTACATAAAGGATCACGACATCAGCGTTATCTCGTTCACCGAAGCAGCCCTGAAGATTGCGGAATCATCCCGCTAAGGGTCCACAGAAAATAAGATACCATTTTGAGGGCCAACTATCCCATCCAGCGGCGTTGCAAAAAACTCGAAATAAGTTTGGTTGCGGCTCCGCCGTGCTTTCCGTGATCTCACTCCTCATCCAGACGCAAAGCCTGCCCGTTTCGCACCTGCTCCAATCGATGCTTTAAACCGGCATGGCCTGGCTGTTGGGCAAGTCCATGCTGGCAAAAAAGCCTGATACAACCCGGCCTGTTCGAGACAGGACGCCTGATCGCCTTTGCGCCAGGGCTGCCGTCCTGTTGATTTGTGTTTTTTACGTCGTGGCTGGCCGAAAGGCAGCCGCGTTTTTTTTGAGCCGCGGATGTTTTTCCGCGGCTCTTTTTTTGTCTGTAACGATAAGGAAGAAAGAGATGCATGCGATTACACGACCTGTATTGTTGACCGGGATTCAACCCTGCGCCATTGCGGAGCCTTATTGAACGATTATGATTGCCTGTTCGTGCTGGTGGACTTACCACAGTCACATGGGCGAGTTAAACCGCATGACCCCATTCAAGGTCAAAGCGGGAAGCGAACGGGCAACGTTCCGGTCGGACTGTTTGCCTATCCCATACTCATGGCCGCGGATATTCTGCTCTACCAAGCTGATCGCGTTCCCGTGGGTGCCGATCAACGCCAGCATCTGGAACTGGCACGTGACCTGGCGTAGCGTTTCAATCACGAGCACGGCAACCAGCTCACTTCATCCTGCCCCACCGCCTTATTCCTGTTAAGACTGTGGAAGCA